>NZ_QKLC01000010.1:0-146536 GCF_003224385.1 Curtobacterium sp. MCPF17_003
CCCCCCCGCCCTCCGGGGGCCCCCCCCCCCCCCCCCCCCCCCCCGCGCAACACTCCGTCGTGTCAGCAAGACGCCGCATGCCCGCCGAGACGCCGCCGAATCCGGCGGCGTCTCGCGCACGTGGCGGCGTCGAACGAAGACGCCGGCGTCTGCGCACCCGATGCACCGCGGCCCGCCCGGTGGAGACGCCGTCAACGCAGGTTGACGAATGTCGGTGCGTCAATGTAGGTTGACAGGCATGGACCGACCGACCATCACGAGCCTCGCGGCCGGAGCATCGGGGGACGACCCGTTCTCCGCCCTCGCCAACGTGCGGGAACTGCGCCGTGAGCTCGACCGGACCGAAGAGCTCGCCGCGCGACGTGCCCGCACCGCCGGCGCCTCGTGGCAGGAGATCGCGACGCTGCTCGGTGTCAGCCGACAGGCAGTGCACAAGAAGTACGGCAGAAACTAGGAACACGATGAGCTTCCCCTTCGCACGCCCGAAGACCTCCGACGGCCCCCGCGCCACGTTCGGCCGCCTGCTGTCCTACCTGTTCGAGAACAAGCCCGCGATGGTCGTGATCATCGTGCTGAGCGTCCTCGGTGCGGGGGCATCGCTCGCGCAGCCACTCCTGGTCAATCAGGTCATCACCGCGGTGCAGCAGGGCAACACCCTCAGCACGCTCGTGTGGCTGCTGGTCGGGCTCGTCATCGTCGCGGGAGTGCTGAACGGCGTGCAGCACTTCCTGCTGCAGCGCGCGGGCGAGGGCGTCGTGCTCTCCACCCGCCGCAAGCTCATCGCCCGCATCCTCAACCTGCCGATCTCGGAGTTCGACACCCGCCGAACCGGCGACCTGGTGTCCCGCGTCGGCAGCGACACCACGCTCCTCCGGGCCGTCCTGACCCAGGGACTGATCGAGTCGATCGGCGGCGCGCTCACGTTCATCGGCGCCATCGTCGCGATGGCGATCATCGATCCACTGCTGCTCGGCATCGTGATCGTCATCGTCCTGATCGCCATCGTCGTCGTCGGCGGACTGAGCCGTCGCATCCGGGTCGCCTCGAAGCGTGCGCAGGAGAAGGTCGGCGACCTCACTGCCGCCGTCGAACGCGGGATCGGCGCGGTCCGGACCATCCGAGCGGCCGGCGCCACCGAGCGCGAGGTGCGCGAGGTCGACGGCCACGCGACCGAGGCCTACAAGCGGGGCCTCGACATCGCGAAGATGTCCGCCTTCGTCGTCCCCGTCGCCAGCATCGTCATGCAGGTCGCGTTCATCGCCGTCCTGGGCGTCGGCGGGGCACAGGTCGCAGCCGGCACCATCACCATCGCGACGCTCATCACGTTCATCCTGCTGCTCTTCATGATGATCATGCCGCTCGGCCAGGCGATGGGCGCGGCCGTCGCCGTCGCCCAGGCGCTCGGCGCGCTCGGCCGGATCGAGGAGATCCTGCACCTGCCGACCGAGTCCCAGGACGACGAGTCGGCCCGGCCGGCCGCAGCCGTCGCCACCGACGACGCCATCGCGTTCGAGCACGTGTCGTTCCGGTACCGCGCCCAGGCGGACGCATCGGGTGCCGACGGCGCGGTCGCGTCCGACCCCGCGGACCGCCCAGGAGGCCCGGATCACGTCGACGACGAGCGCCCGGCCGACGACGTGGTGCTCCACGACGTGTCGTTCCGGGTGCCCCGCGGCTCACGCGTCGCACTCGTGGGCCCGTCCGGCGCCGGCAAGTCGACGACCCTGGCGCTGATCGAGCGGTTCTACGACCCCTCCGACGGCGTCATCCGCCTGGGTGGCATCGACGTGCGCGGCATGGACCGCGACGAGCTCCGTGCCCAGATCGGCTACGTCGAGCAGGACGCGCCCGTGCTCGCCGGCACGATCCGCGCCAACCTGCTGCTCGGGTCGCCGAACGCCACCGAGGACGACTGCGTCCGGGTGCTCGAAGCGGTCAACCTCGGCGAGGTCCTGCACCGCGATCCCCGCGGTCTCGACGCGCAGGTCGGTGAGGACGGCGTCATGCTCTCCGGTGGGGAACGGCAGCGCCTGGCCATCGCCCGCGCGCTGCTCGCCGCTCCCCCGATCCTGCTGCTCGACGAGTCGACGTCGTCACTCGACGGGGTCAACGAGCAGAAGATGCGGCTCGCGATCGACGCCGTCGCCGAGGACCGCACCCTGCTCGTCATCGCCCACCGGTTGTCGACGGTGGTCGACTCCGACGTGATCGTCGTGCTCGAGCACGGCCGCGTCGTCGGCAGCGGCACGCACTCCGAGCTCGTGGAGTCGACGCCGCTCTACCGCGACCTGGCGAAGCACCAGCTGCTCGTGTGAGACCGGGTACGGCCGCGTGCACCGCGGCCGTACCGCCGACTCGGGCTCAGGCGGCGAACGGGTCCGGCGTCAGCACGTAGACGGTCTCGAGGTACTCCTCGATGCCCTCGTGCGATCCCTCGCGGCCCAGGCCCGAGGACTTCACGCCGCCGAACGGGAACGCCGCATTGGACACGACGCCCGTGTTCAGCCCGAGCATGCCCGTCTCCAGGCGCTCGGCGAGCCGCTGGCCGCGCCGGAAGTCGGTTGTGAAGGCGTAGGCGATGAGTCCGTACTCGGTGTCGTTCGCGAGCCGGATCCCCTCGTCCTCGGTGCTGAAGCGCGTGACCGAGGCGACCGGTCCGAAGATCTCCGTCGTCATGATCTCCGAGCCGGGCTGCACGTCGTCGATCACCGTCGCCTCGTAGAACGTGCCCGGGCGGTCGATCCGGTGGCCACCGGTGACGAGCCGGGCACCGCGACCGAGGGCGTCGTCGACGAGCGAGGCGGCCTTGTCCACGGCGCGGTCGTCGATGAGCGGTCCGAGCGTCGTGCCGTCCTCGGTTCCCCGGCCGACGCGCAGGGCGTCCACCTTCGCGGTGAGGGCCGCGACGAACGCGTCGGCGATGCCGTCCTGCACGAAGAACCGGTTCGCCGCGGTGCACGCCTCGCCCGTGTTGCGGAACTTCGCGAGCATCGCCGCGTCCACCGCCTCGTCGAGGTCGGCGTCGTCGAACACGAGCAACGGGGCGTTGCCGCCGAGCTCCATGCTCGTCTTGAGCACGTTGTCCGCCGCCTGCTTGAGGAGCGCCGAACCGACCGGGGTCGAACCGGTGAACGTCAGCTTGCGCAGGCGCGGGTCGGCGATGATCGGCTCGGACAGCCCCTTGGCGTCACTCGACGGGATCACGTTGAGCACACCGTCCGGCAGCCCGGCACGGCGGAACAGCTCGACCAGGAACAGGGTCGTCAGCGGGGTGAGGTCGGCCGGCTTCGCGACCACCGTGCAGCCGGCAGCCAGGGCCGGGCCGATCTTCCGGGTCGCCATCGCGAGCGGGAAGTTCCACGGCGTGATCGCGTAGACGGGGCCGACCGGACGCTTCAGCACGATCGCGCGCCCGGTGCCCTCGGGGTTCGTGCGGTAGTCACCGGTGATGCGGACCGCTTCTTCCGAGAACCAGCGCAGGAACTCGCCGCCGTAGACGACTTCGCCGCGGGCCTCGGCCAGGGGTTTGCCCATCTCGAGCGACATCAGGGCCGCGAGGTCGTCGGCGTGCTCGTGCACCAGGTCGAACGCCCGGCGCAGGATGTCCGACCGTGTGCGCGGGGCCGTGGCTGCCCAGGACTCCTGTGCGGCGGCCGCGGCGTCGAGGGCGGCGATGCCGTCCTCGGGTGTGGCGTCGGCGACCTCGGCCAGGACGGCACCGGTCGACGGGTCGTGCACGGCGAACGTGGACCCGCTCGACGAGGCACGCCAGGTGCCACCGATGAAGAGTCCGGTGGGGACGCCCTCGACGCGGACGTGCTCGTCGGCGACGGTGGTGGTCTCGTTCGTGGTGGTGTCGGTCACAGTCGTGCTCCTCCTGGGTTCGCGAGGCCCTCGTCCATGTCGCTGCGGTCGACGTGTCCGCCGGCCGCCCGGATCTCGTCGAGCGCCCGGGCGCTGCGCTCGGCGTCGACGCCGGCCACCAGGTCCTCGTACACGGCGACGTCGAGTCCAGCGGCACGGGCGTCGAGTGCCGAGGCTCGGACGCAGTGGTCGGTCGCGATGCCGACGACGTCGATCGTGTGCACGCGGCGCTCGGCGAGCAGGTCGGCCAGTGGGACGCCCGCTTCGGTCACGGCCTGGAACGCCGAGTAGTCCGGCGTACCCTGGCCCTTGAGGACGTCGACGTCGATCAGTGCGGTGTCGAGATCAGGGTGGTAGTCGGCGCCGGGCGTCCCGGCGACGCAGTGCACCGGCCACGTGTCGACGAAGTCGGGTCCTTCGGCTCCGGCGAAGTGTCCGCCGTTGTCGTCGTCCCCGTGGTGCCAGTCGCGGGACGCCACGATGAGGTCGTACTCGTCCCCGTGCCGACCGAGGAACGCGGTGATGCGCTTCGCGAGCGCCGCTCCCCCGGTGACCGCGAGCGCACCGCCCTCGGTGAAGTCGTTCTGGACGTCCACGACGAGGAGTGCTCTTGCCATGGGTCCATCCAACACCCGTCGGCTCAGGAGCCGGTGAGCTTGCTCCCGCACGAGTAGGTCGCGGCGGTCACCGCGTCGAGTGCCGGCAGTGCCGCCGCCCGCGGCGAACCGATGGCGTAGAAGGCGAAGGTCAACCGAGACCCGTCGGCGGCGTCGATGTAGCCGCCGAGGGTGTTCGCGCTGTCGATCCAGCCCGTCTTCGCGTGCACCTTGCCACGGGCGACCGCGTTCGCGCCGGTGAACCGGCTCGCGAGCGTGCCGGACTGCCCGGACACCGGCAGGGCGTTCGCGAGCGTCCCGAGGCCCTTCGCGCCGGAGGCGACCTGCACCATCAGGTGGGCGACGAACTCCGGCGACACGGCGTTCGAGGCGCTCTCGCCCGAGCCGTCCTTGATCACGATGCCGGCCGGGTCGAGGCCGTACGAGCGCAGCGCCGACTGGTACACGGACGACAGGGACGCCGCCGAGCCGTTCGACCCGGACTCCTTCGAGGACACCCGGGCGAGCATCTCGGCCAGGGTGTTGTCCGAGTTCGGGATCATCTGCCCGATGAGTGTCGACACCGGCTGCGAGGACACCGTGGCGATCGTCTCGGTGCCCGTCGTCGCCCGCTTGACGATCTGCGCGGAACCGGCGCCCGCGACGCCCGCGTTCGCCAGCGCCGTGCGGAAGGCGACGCCCGCGCGTCCGACCGGGTCCTCCGACCGCGGTGACGTCGCCGCTGCGGGGTTCGCTCGGTCGCCGTCGACCATCAGCGCGGTGACCTCCGGCTGGTACCCGATGGTGCGCTCGGAGACCGGCCACGTGGGGTCCCAGGCGTCGGCATCGCTCCAGTAGGAGTCATCGGTGACGATCGTGGTGACCGGGGTGCCACCCACCTTCGCCTTCACCTGCTGCGCGAGCTGGGCGAGGGTCGGGGCGCCCGGGTACACGGTCCCGCCGCCGGCGGACAGCGTCGCGTCGCCGTGCCCGACCAGGGCGACGGTGTTCGCGGACTCCCGTGTGACGGTCGTCGGGATGCGGTGGTCGCCCCCGAGCACGGAGAGCGCGGTCGCCGAGGTCAGGGTCTTCATGACGCTGCCCGTCTGGGCGGCCCGTTCGCCGTGCTTCGAGAACAGGACCTTGCCCGTCTCGGCGTCCATCACGTACCCCTCGAAGTCGCCGAGGCCGCTCGCCGACGCAGCCGTCGCGATCGAGCAGGTCCGGAGGGCGGACGGGCCGGCGAGGTCGTCCGGCACCGCGCGGGCGTCGGCGGTCGGCGTCGGGGACGGCTTCGCCGTCGGGCGCTTCGTGGTGGTCGTCCGGTCCGGAGCCGAGGACGCGGTCCGGGTCGAGCTCGGCGCGGCGGCCGTCCGGGAGTCCGGGGTCGTGGCTGCTGCGACGGCGACGGCCCCACCGGAGCCGACCACGAGCAGCGCCGCGAGACCACCTGCGATCCAGGGGACCGGGCGTCGTGCGGCGGAGGCGCGCACCGCGGTGACGGCGGCGCGGAACCGCTCCGGGACGGAATGCGGGGTGGGCTGCTGCTCGGACATCGCGACCGATCCTACGGAACTGCGGCAGGAGCCTCCAGGCCGGGGGCGGGATCCGTCGAGGACGGGCGCCGGATCAGGGAGCCGCGACGGGACCGTCGGCGGGGTACCGGACCCCGACCTGGCGACGCGCCTCGTCCAGCACCGCCATGATCGCGACGGTCTCGTCCGGGTCCATCGGGCCGTCGTCGTGGCGGCCCGACGTGATCATCGCCTCGAAGGCACGGGCCTCGTGCTCGTAGCCGGCGAGTTCCTCGCGACCGTCGAACTCCTCGACCACGGCACCGTCGCGGTCGCGGATCCGCCAGGTGGTCGGCGTGTACCAGGTGGAGTCGAGGTCGATGCGGCCGGTCTCGCCGATGATCGACGCCGTGTTCGGACTCCGCAGGTCCATCCCGAAGTGGATCATCGACTGCGCGCCGCCCGTGTGCGTCATGACCAGGCCCATCTGCTCGTCGACGCCCTGCTCGCTCAGCGTGCCCGCTGCGACGAGCGCGGTCGGCACGCCGAGCACGTCCACCGCGAAGGACACCGGGTAGATCCCGAGGTCGAGCATCGCTCCCCCACCGAGTGCCGGGTCGCGCAGCCGGTGACTCGGGTCCGTCGGGAGGGCCTGGTGGTGCGTCGCCTCGACGACCATCGGGCGACCGATCCGACCCTCCGCGACGATCTCGCGGATCATCGCCATCTGCGGCAGGAAGCGGGTCCACATCGCCTCCATCACCGCGACACCCGATCGTCGAGCGGCGTCGACGACCGTACGGGCCTCCTCCGCGGTCATCGTGAAGGCCTTCTCGACCAGGACGTGCTTGCCCGCCCGGATCGCGAGCAGGGCGTCCTCGGCGTGCCGGACGTGCGGGGTCGCGACGTAGACCGCGTCGATGCCCTCGTCCGCCACCAGGTCCTCGTAGGAACCGTGGGACCGCTCGATGCCGAACTCCGCGGCGAAGGCCTCGGCGTGTCCGCGGGTGCGGCTGCCCACGGCGGTGAACACGATGCCGGCCGCGGTGCAGTCACCCACGAAGGACCGTGCGATGCCGCCTGTGCCGATGACTCCCCAGCGAACCGTCATGCGTCCTGTCTACCAGCGCGACGTGGGCTGCGGCGGTGCTGTCAGCGGCGGTGCTTGCCGAGCGCAGCGTCCGGGGCGGCCATCGGGTGGTTCCGGAACCAGCGCAGGAGCTCACGGGCACGGCTCGTGTCGGCGCTCGCGTCGCCCTCGGCGAGGAACGAGTCGAACCCGTCGGGCAGCTCGGCGTCCGGCTCGCGGTGGAACGCCATCTTCCACTCCCCGAAGCGCGGGGTGTGGATGCGCTCCTCGACCAGCAGGCCGACCTCGGTGTGCCGCGGGTCGTCGATGATGCGCTGGTACGTCTGGAGCACGGCTCCTTCCGGACCCTCGAGCAGCTGCATGAACCGGCCGTCCTTGTAGACGAGCAGACCGGACAGGCCGGACGCCGCGTTGCGGAGCCGTGCGTGCTCGAGCAGTGCGTCGAGCCGCTCCTGGTCGAACACCTCTTTCGCTGCGCTCATGTAGACCAGGGACAGCAGCATGACGACCTCTCGGTGACGACGGAACGGGTTCCCTCTCATCGTGGACCGCGCCGACGCCGTCGGGCAGCCCCAGAACGGGGATCGTCCCCGTCCGCGCACCCGCGTCGAGGTTCGGGTCATCGACGCGAGCACACGGGTGTCGGGTCGTACGACCGGACTGATTCGGAGCCCCCGTCCGGGGGGATTGGTCTCTCACCTGTCGTAGGTGCGGACCCAGTCGATCTGGACGTGCCCCGGGTCGCCCCAGTTGCCGATCTGGAACATGTACCGATGCGGAGTGGTGGGCACGTTGCGCGGCACCGTGAACACGAGCTTGCCGTCGAGGTAGTACCGGACGCTCTTCCCCGGCACCCACTCGGTCGTGTACGTGTGCCAGTCGTTCCAGGACACCCGGGTGTTGTAGTGCTCGAAGCGGCGCTCCAGCCCCGGCAGCATCGAGTGGTGGAAGACGCGGGGCGACCCGTCGAACTGTCCCTCCGGGTAGCTCACCTCGCCGTCGGCCCAGACGTTCGACGTCGGCCAGAGCATGACCGCGATCCCGTTGCCGTCTCCGCCGGTCGCCCGCGCACGGATGCTGAAGGTGCCGCCGACGTGTGACCACGCGCCGGTGGGCGTGCCGAACGTTCCGGCAGCACCGTGCTCACCGTCCATCGCGACGTCCAGGTAGCCGTCGTGGGCGCTGACGAGCCCGTTCGAGTAGTACTTGCCGCCGGTGCCGTCGGGGTACGGCTGCCACGAGTTCCGGTACGTCTCGGCGAAGGGGCCGCCGGCTGCGGCGGGGGTGTCGAAGTCCTCGGAGAAGGTCGGCTCGCGGTCCGCCAGGTACGCGGGGCCGGTCGCGGACGCCGTCGGGGTCGCGGACGAACCGGTGCTCGGCGACGAGGTCGACGCCGACGTCGCGCCGGACTCGGGCACTGCTGCCGCGGTCACCGCGAGGGCTCCGGCAGTGGCGGCGACCACGACGATGACCAAGACACGCTTCAGCACGGCGTCATCGCCGGTGGAGCGCTGGGCTGGTGGTCGGTCATCGTGTCCCCCGTATCGCGGACAAGGCTAGCCCGCGATCACGCCGGACGTCTGCCCCTCGGGCGAGGGACACGGATTCGTCCGGAATACGAAAACCCCGGTCAGAGCCACTTCGAGTGGACCTGACCGGGGTGTTCACGGAGCCGCCTGTCGGAATCGAACCGACGACCTATTCATTACGAGTGAATCGCTCTACCGACTGAGCTAAGGCGGCGCACACTCCATGTCCGGAGTGGCACGAGCAATGACTATACAGGTTCAGACGAGTGAACGCGAAACCAGCACGCCGAGCTCGGAGAAGGACCGTTCGAGCTCGTCGACCAGGTGCGTTCCGGCTTCGGAACCCGACCACTCCCACCAGGCGTGGCGCAGAGCGGCGAGGGCGACGATGGCCGCGAGCCCCGCGCGACGACGGAGCGCCTCGGGGTCCGCGGCGAGCTCCGGGTCGGCGTCTTCGAGCCGCCGCGCGATGGCCGCCTGCAGCTCCGCCTGGAACTCCTTCATGGACGCCATCCGACGGCTGAACAGCTCCGGGTTCGCGCGGAGGACCTGCTGCCGCTCCTCGATGAGCCCGCGCTCCTCGATCAGTTCGCGTGTCGAGTGCACGAGCAGCGCGCCGATGTCGGCGAGCAGGTCGCCGCTCGGACCACCGTCGACGAACGCCTGCAACGCCGCGTCGTCGGGCAGCTGCGGGTCGTCCCCGAGGATCGCCTGCTCCTTGCTCGGGAAGTAGTTGAAGAACGTCCGGGGCGAGATGTCGGCCCGCCGGGAGATCTCGTCAACCGTGACCGCGCCGAGGCCGTCCTCGATGGCGATCCGGAGCGCAGCCTGCTGGATGGCGCGCCGGGTGGCGCGGCGCTTCCGTTCGCGCAGGCCGGGTTCAGCGTCGGGCATGCCGTGATTGTCGCACGCCGTGACTCAGCGGCGGGCGCGGGCGATGGTGACGAGCAGTGCTTCGAGCGCCAGGAGTGCCGCCACGTTGGCCGCGATGCGCTGGCGGGCCAGGGCCACGGCGTCGAGGACCTCGAGCGCGGCAGCGGGCGGTATCGTCGGCAGCGCGTGCTCGAGCTGGTCCTGCATCGCCAGGTTGACCGGTTCCGCCGGGGCTCCGAGCCCCAGCAGGAGCAGGTCGCGGTACAGCGAGGAGACGTCCACCAGGATCCGGTCGAGGCCGTCGCGCAGGCTGCGGGTCGCACGGCGTTTCTGGTCGTCCTCGAGGGCGCGGAGCTGCGACCGGAGCGCCGGCGGGATCGTCCCGCCGGGTTCGACCCCGAGCGAGCGCAGGGCTGCGTCGCGCTCTTCGGAGTCCCGCTGCTCGGTGATGGACTTGGCGTCCTCGTCCGCGACGGCGAGGAGTTCGGCGGCCGCCATGACGGCGTCACCCACGCTCCGCACACCGAGCACGGTCGTCAGGGTCCGGCGACGACGGTCACGTGCCGGCTCGCTCGTGGCCAGGCGCTGTGCCATGCCGATGTGGCTCTGCGCCTGACGAGCAGCATCCACGGCGAGGGCGCGGTCGACACCGGTCCGGGCGACGAGCAGGTCGGCGACGGACTCGATGCCGGGCACCCGCAGACGGACCGAGCGGACGCGCGACCGGATCGTCGGCAACAGGTCGGCTTCACTCGGGGCGCAGAGGATCCAGACCGTACGCTCCGGGGGTTCCTCGAGCGCCTTGAGCAGCAGGTTCGAGGTGCGCTCGGTCATGCGGTCGGCATCCTCGATGATGACGACGCGGTAGCGCCCGACCGACGGCGAGTAGTACGACGAGGTGACGAGCTGCCGGATCTCGTCGATCGTGATGATCACGCGCTGGGTCGTGAGCACCGAGACGTCTGGGTGGGTCTTCGCGGTGATCTGCCGCAGTGTGTGGTCGTCGTCGGGGCCGTCGCCCACGAGCGCCGCGGCGAAGGCGGTCGCCACGTTCGACCGTCCCGACCCGGGCGGGCCGGTGATGAGCCACGAATGCGTCATGCCGCCGGTGCCGTCGGTCGACTCGGCTGCGTTGCGCAGCGACGCGACCGCTTCGTCCTGCCCGGTCAGGCCGTCCCACACGCTCACGGGACCATCCTGTCAGTGACCACCGTCATGCCGGGTCGATCCCGACGAGCGGGGCGACCGCTCGACGGATCGCGTCCTGTACGGCGTCGGTCGGGTCCGAGGCGTCGACCACCAGGAAACGTGCCGGCTCGGCCTCCGCCATCGCGAGGAAGGCCTGACGGACGGACTCGTGGAACGCCGCGGCTTCGGACTCGAGGCGGTCGAAGGTGTCCCCCCGCGCCGCGGCCACCCGGGCGCGTCCGACGGTGACGTCGAGGTCGAGCAGGATCGTGAGGTCCGGTGCCAGGCCGTCCGCTGCCCACTCCGAGACGGAGCGGACCTGCTCGGCGCCGAGCCCCCGCGCGACGCCCTGGTAGGCGACGGACGAGTCGATGTAGCGGTCCTGCAGGACGACCTCGCCGCGCGCGATCGCCGGACGGACGATCGTCTCGACGTGCTGGGCACGGTCGGCCGCGTACAGCAGCGCCTCGGCCCGGGGTGCGACGTGGCCCCGCTCGTGCAGGACCATCTGCCGGATCTGGACGCCGAGGTCGGTGCCGCCGGGTTCGCGGGTGCGCACCACGGTTCGACCGTGCGCACCGAGCCACGCCGAGAGCAGCTCCGCCTGGGTCGTCTTTCCCGCGCCGTCGCCGCCCTCGAGCGTGATGAAGCGACCGGTCACTTCTTCTTGGCCGCCGTCCGACGAGCCGGGGTCTTCTTCTTGACCGGCCCCTTGGCACGCTTGTCGGCGATGAGCTGGACCGCGCGGGCGTGGTCGACGGCCTCGACGTCCTCGCCCTTCGGGATGGTCGCGTTCGTCTCGCCGTCGGTGACGTACGGGCCGAATCGGCCGTCCTTCATCTTGATCGGCTTGCCGGACACCGGGTCGGCGTCGAACTCCTTGAGCGCGGCGCTCGCGGTGCGGTTCCCGCCGTACTTCGGCTGCGCGAACAGCTCGAGTGCGCCGGGCAGGTCGATGTCGAAGATCGCGTCCTCGCCGGGCAGGGTCCGGGTGTCGGTCCCCTTCTTCAGGTACGGCCCGTACCGGCCGTTCTGCGCCGTGATGTCGTTGCCCGTCTCCGGGTCCTGGCCCACGACGCGTGGAAGGTCGAGGAGCTTCAGCGCCGTCTCGAGGTCGACGGTCTGCGGATCCATCGACTTGAAGAGCGAGGCGGTGCGTTCCTTCGGCGCCGCGGCCTTCTTCGTCGTCTTCTTCGCAGGCGCCTTCTTTGCGGGGGCCTTCTTCGCCGTCGCCGTCTCGCTCGTCGCGGTCGCAGCAGCTGCCTCGGCCGCCGGGGCCTCCGCCACTGCGGGCGCCTCGACGACCTCGCCGGTCTTCGGGTCCACGGTGGGTTCGGGCTCGGGGGTGCGCTCCGTGACGTAGGGGCCGAAGCGGCCGTCCTTCGCCAGGACTTCCTTGCCCGTCTCCGGGTTGATCCCGACGACGCGATCGCCGATCACCGGGGCGTCGACGAGTTCCTTCGCCTTCTCGACGGTCAGTTCGTCGGGAGCGAGGTCCTCGGGGACGTTGACGCGCCGCGGCTTCTCGGGGTCGTCGCTCGGCACCTCGATGTAGGGGCCGTACCGACCGATCCGGAGTGTGAGGCCCGGAGCGAGCTCGACCGAGTTGATCTCGCGGGCGTCGATCTCACCGAGGTTGTCGATGACGGTCCGCAGGCCGCGCTGGTCGTCGTCGCCGCCACCGAAGTAGAAGCCCTTGAGCCAGTCCACCCGGTCGGCGTCGCCGCGGGCGATGCGGTCGAGGTCTTCTTCCATCTCGGCGGTGAAGTCGTACTCCACGAGCTCGCCGAAGTACTCCTCGAGCAGCCGCACCACGCTGAACGCGATCCAGTTCGGCACCAGCTGCGTACCGCGGAGCGAGACGTAGCCGCGGTCGATGATCGTCGGGCTGATGGTGGGGTAGGTCGACGGACGCCCGATCCCCAGTTCTTCCAGCGTCTTGATGAGGCTCGCCTCGGTGAAGCGCGGCGGCGGGGTGGTGTCGTGCCCCTTCGCCTCGACGTCGCTGACCGCGAGGTGCTCGCCCTGGGCCACGTTCGGCAGGGCGACGTCCTGACCGGCACGCTCGGAGGACTCGTGGCGGTCCTCGTCACGGCCTTCTTCGTAGGCGCTGAGGAAGCCGCGGAACGTGATGACGGTGCCGGAGGCGGTGAACTCCGCGTCGGTGCCGTTCGCGGTTGAGGCGATGCCCTCGACCGACTCGGCGGAGGAGATGCCGAGCACGATCGATGCGGTCGAACCCTTGGCGTCCGCCATCTGGGAAGCGATGGTGCGCTTCCAGATGAGGTCGTAGAGGCGCCACTCCACACCGGTCAGGGTGCCCTGCAGGTCTTGCGGGGTGCGGAAGGAGTCCCCGGCGGGACGGATCGCCTCGTGCGCCTCTTGCGCGTTCTTGCTCTTGCTCGCGTAGAGACGGGGCTTGTCCGGAACGGTGGCCGAACCGTACAGGTCCGCTGCCTGCTTGCGAGCGGCGTCGATGGCCTGCTTCGAGAGCGAGACCGAGTCGGTACGGATGTAGGTGATGTAGCCGTTCTCGTACAGGGTCTGCGCGGCACGAGCGGTCTGTCGCGGGGACAGACGGAGCTTGCGTGCGGCTTCCTGCTGGAGCGTCGACGTGGTGAACGGGGCGGCCGGACGTCGCGTGTACGGCTTCGAGTCGACGCTGCGGACGGTGGCGTCACCGGCGCGCTCGAGGACCGTCGTCAGCGACGCGGCAGCGGCCTGGTCGAGCCGGACGACGTCTCCGCTGAGGGTGCCGCGGTCGTCGAAGTCACGACCGGAGGCGACGCGGGTGCCGTGGATCCGGGCGAGTCGCGCGGAGAAAGAGGACTCGCCGGCCTTCTCGAACCGGGCGGAGAGGTCCCAGTAGTTGGCGGAGACGAAGGCCAGGCGCTCGCGCTCACGGTCGACGACGAGACGGGTGGCGGCGGACTGCACACGACCGGCGGACAGACCGGGCGCGACCTTGCGCCACAGGACCGGGGAGACCTCGTACCCGTAGAGACGATCGAGGATGCGGCGGGTCTCCTGCGCGTCGACGAGGGCGGTGTCGAGCTCACGGGTGGCTTCCTGCGCGCGCTGGATCGCCTCCTTCGTGATCTCGTGGAACACCATCCGCTTGACGGGCACCTTCGGCTTCAGGACCTGCAGCAGGTGCCACGCGATCGCTTCGCCCTCGCGATCTTCATCTGTTGCGAGGTAGAGCTCGTCGGCGTCCTTGAGGGCGCGCTTCAGCTCGGAGACGGTCTTCTTCTTGGCGTCGGACACGACGTAGTACGGCTCGAAGCCGTTGTCGACGTCCACCGAGAACTTGCCGAGGGAGCCCTTCTTGAGCTCGGCCGGCAGGTTCTTCGGCTCGACGAGGTCGCGGATGTGTCCGACCGAGGCCTGGACTTCGTATCCGTCACCGAGGTATTGCGCGATCGTCTTCGCCTTCGCAGGGCTCTCGACGATCACGAGCTTCTTCGTGCCTGGCACGTGTCTCCTTGATCGATGGTGCTGATCGGCCCTGTCCACGAGCGTGTCCGGGTCGACCGGGACATCGGTGACCGCGGGCCGACAGGCACACCATACACATAGTGTTCGGACGGGTCGCCTGCCGGACCGGCCACCGCGAGTGCGCCGACGACGAACGGACCGGTGCCCACGACCACGCGGACCCGGGCCGTGGTGGCGACGAGTTCGCAGGCGTCGAGGGTGGCCCCGTTCGCGGTGGCGATCCGGGTGGCGACGGCGCAGGGCTCCCCCGGCACCAGACCGGTCGCGGACGCCGCGGTGCCCACCGCGGCGGCGTCGGCGGCACCCTGGGCCCGGATGCCCTGCGTGCGGTGACCGGCTGCGGCGAGCGCCGACGACCCGACGAGGACACCCACGCCGAGGACCGCCACGAGCAGCACGGTCGCCGAGCCGCGTTGGCCGTCGAGACTCGTCACGTCAGCCCCCTCGGGCCACGGCGCACCCCGTCGCGGTCAGTGGGAGCGCCGCGAAGGGACCGGTCCCGCCGCGCGTGGCGTCGACGCAGACCAGGTCGCCGTCCGACCGGACGACGACCGAGACCCCCGGGACGATCCGGTCGGCCGCGGACCGGCCCTGGCTCTCGTCGTCGCGCCCGATCGCCCGGGCGGCCGTGGCTGCGGCGAGTTGCAGGCGGCCCTGCGCATCGACGACGAGCACCGCCGCGACGAGGGCGGTCAGCACGAGCGCCACCACGGGGAGCGCCACCGCGAACTCGACGGTCACGGAGCCGCGCTCACAGCGAGAGCGCACCACGGACGAGGTCGGTGAGGATGGTCTGGACCTCGCCGGAGCGCATGACGGCGACGAGCACGCCGGCGAAGGCCACGGCGGCGAGGATGACGACCGCGTACTCGGCGGTCGCCGATCCCCGGTCGTCCCGCAGTCGTGACCGCCACCGGGCGACGAGGGGACGCGGGCGACGGTGGCGGATGGCCCGACGGGTGCGGTTGCCGCGGGATGACGTGGTGCTCATGGTGTCCGTCCTTTCTGTTCGGTGGGTCCAGCCTGTCCGGGCTGCGGTGGCGACGAGGGGTCCCGGTGGCATCTGTGGAGAGGTCACGCGGTACCGCCCACCGTGGAGGAGAGGACCCCCACCACCACGGGCACCACCCCCACGAGCACGAACGCCGGCAGGACGCAGACCCCGAGTGGCAGCACCAGCCGGACGGCCAGGCGTTCCGCAGCCACGAGCCCGTCGGCAGCGGCCTCGTCGCGCACGTCCTCGGCAGCGCGGCGGAGCAACCCCGCGGCGGGGACCCCGGCGCGCCGGGCGAGGTCGAGGACCTCCCGCAGCCGGTCCAGGTCGCCGACGGGCGCGGCGGCTCCCGCGGACGCCTCGGCGACGGCCTGCCCGGCGGTGGTCCACGACCCGCCTCCGGCGACCGCCACGGCCCAGGCGTCGAGGAGCACCCCGGGCACGCGGCCGTCGGGGGTCGCGGAACGGACCAGCCGGGCGGTCCACCCCCGACCTGCCAGGACGAGGGCCGCCGCGGTGCACGAGCACGCCCAACCGGCCGGTGAACCGACCAGGACCTCGACGGCGCCGGCACCCCAGGCCGCGCCGAGGCCCAGCCCGAAGAGCGGCAGCGCGAGCACCACCCGGGCGCTCGTCCGCGGACCGGCCAGGGCGACCCGGATCGCGCGGTCCGAGGCGGCAGCACGGCGGAGCGCCCCGGCGAGCCCGCGGAGGGTCTCCGCGACGGGCGCTCCCGTCCGGTCCGCCACGCGGAGGACGACGGCGATGTCCTGCTGCGCGGGTCCCCCGGCCCCGGGCAGTCCGCCGACGAGCCGCCAGGCCCGCGGCGGCGGGACCCCCGCTGCGACCAGCGTCGCCACCCGGTCGAGCACCCCGGCGACCCGCACCGGACCGTCGGGTGTGGGTCGGCTCACCGCAGCCCGTCCACCGGGCGCACCTCGAGCCTCCTGTCCGGGCCGACGTACAGCGTGCCCACGCCACCGAGCCGCCGCTGTCCTGCCCGTCGCTCCACGTGCAGGACCAGGTCGAAGGCGCTGACGGCCTGCCGGGCGAGCGCCTCGGCACCGAGGCCGGCGAGTGCGCCGAGCGCTTCGAGACGTGCGGCCACGTCGGCGATGCCGTTGGCGTGCACGGTGCCGGCTCCCCCGTCGTGCCCGGTGTTCAGGGCGGAGAGGAGTTCGCGGACCTCGGCGCCGCGACACTCCCCCACGACGATCCGGTCGGGTCGCATCCGCAGCGCCTCGCGCACGAGCCGGTCGAGGCCGAGCGCGCCGACCCCCTCGGCGTTCGCCTGCCGCACCTCGAGCGCGACGACGTGCGGGTGGGCGATCCGGAGCTCGGCGACGTCCTCCACCGTCACGATGCGCTCGTCGACGGGGACGTTCCCGAGCATCGCCGCGAGCAGGGTGGTCTTGCCGCTGCCGGTCGCACCGGTGACCAGGACGTTCCGGCGCGCGGCGACGGCGTCCTCGACGACCGACCGCGGGACGAACGCGAAGGTCCCGCCGCGCTCGAGGGCGGCGAGGGAGGGTCGCTGGACCTGCGGCAGTCGGATCGACACGGCGGTGCCCCCGACGGACACCGGGGCAAGGACGACGTGGACCCGGACGCCGTCGCCGTGCCGGACGTCCGCGCACGGGGTGGTCTCGTCGACGTGTCGGCCGCCGAGCGCGACGAGCCGGGTCGCGAGTTCGCGGGCTCGCGCTTCCGTCAGTCGCGGCTGGACGGCTTCGAGGCCGGTCCCGCGGTCGACCCACGTCCCCACACCGCCGAGCACCAGGACGTCCGTCACGGTGGCATCAGCCACCAGGGCAGCGAGTTCCTCGAACTCGACGACCACGGCGGCCCGGCGGCGAGCCGGCGGCGCGGCCCCGGGCAGGAACGGCGCGGACGGTGCAAGTGGTCGCGACGGCGCGGACGACCGTGACGACGGGCGGGACGAGGGCGAGGGAGGAGCACGGTGCAGGGGCATGCCGCCGACGGTAGGCAGTCGGCACCCGCGCCGATCGGACGGTCCCCACATCTGTGGACAACGTCGGAGTGTCCGACCAACGGACCGATTTGTACCCCGATACGGAAAGCCGTACCCCGGTCGATGATGCGACACCGAATCCGCTCGAGCCACCGATCACCCCTGCACCCCACAGCAGGACTGGGCGGAGCAACTGCTCCGCAGGTACATGCAGAATGCATGCACGAGCATGGACCGGTCTGTCCACGCGACCGGCGTCCCTGCGCGGATCGGGGCACACGACGAAGCCCGACGAAGCACCGTCGCTCGAGGCGGACCCCGGAAAAGAGAAGAGGCGGCACCGGTTGGGGGGAACAGGTGCCGCCTTGACACCGAGGGATTGGGGGGAATCCGATTCGATGCCGCCGGAAACGAGTCCAGCGAGAACCACTGTACCCCACGATCGGCTCTCCAGGGCAACCCCGGACACGACATCCGGGCGTGCCGCGCCCCGACCCGGCCGAGGGGTAGTCTCCGGATGCACGCAGGCACCGGCGACGGATGGACGCACGCAATCGCCCCGGATGCACGCACGCAACCACCCCGGATGCACGCACGCAACCGCCCCGGATGCACGCACGCATCCACGACGGATGCCACCAGAGGCCGCAACGACGCGAAAGGACATCGATGTCCACTCCGACCCAGACCGACCCCCGAGGCGACGACGGAGCGACCTTCGCGCCGCCGCCCGAGTTCGTGGCCGACGCGGTCGCCGGCGAGGACCTCCACCACGCGGCAGCAGCCGACCGCGAGGCCTTCTGGGCCGAGCAGTCCCGCTCCCTGCTCGACTGGCGCACCCCGTTCACGCAGACCCTGGACTGGTCGGGCGCCCCGTTCGCGAAGTGGTTCGCCGACGGAACGCTCAACGTCGCCGAGAACTGCCTCGACCGGCACGTCCGCGCGGGCAACGGCGACCGGGTCGCGATCCACTTCGAGGGTGCACCAGGCGACACGCGTCGGATCACCTACGCCGAGCTGACCGCCGAGGTGCAGCGCGCCGCGAACATGCTCACCGACCTCGGCGTGGGCCAGGGCGACCGGGTGGTCGTGTACCTGCCGCTCATCCCCGAGGCCGTCGTGACGATGCTCGCCGTCGCCCGCATCGGTGCCGTGCACTCGGTCGTCTTCGGGGGGTTCAGCGCGGAGAGCGTCCGCGCCCGCATCGAGGACGCCGGCGCGAAGCTCGTCGTGACAGCGGACGGTGGGTGGCGGCGCGGCGCCGTCTCACCGCTCAAGCCCGCCGTCGACGAGGCACTGACCGGCGAGGGCACCGACACGGTCGAGCACGTCCTGGTCGTCAAGCGCGGCGGCAACGACATCGCGTGGAACGACCGTGACGTCTGGTGGCACGACGAGCTGGCGAAGGCGGCACCGACCCACGAGGCCCAGGCGTTCCCGGCCGAGACCCCGCTGTTCATCCTGTACACCTCGGGCACGACCGGGAAGCCGAAGGGCATCGTGCACACCTCCGGTGGCTACCTGACGCAGGCGGCCTACACGCACAAGAACGTCTTCGACATGCACCCGGAGAAGGACGTCTACTGGTGCACCGCCGACATCGGCTGGATCACCGGCCACTCCTACGTCGTCTACGGCCCGCTCGCCAACGGCGTCACCCAGGTGCTCTACGAGGGCACCCCCGACGAGCCGAAGCCCGGCCGCTGGTGGGACCTCGTCGACGCCTACGGTGTCACCGTCCTCTACACCGCACCCACCGCGGTCCGCGCGGCGATGAAGGCCGGCCGCGAGATCCCGGAGGCCCGCAGTCTCGAGACCCTCCGCCTGCTCGGCAGCGTCGGCGAACCGATCAACCCCGAGGCGTGGCAGTGGTACCGGCAGGTCATCGGCCACGACCGCACGCCGATCGTCGACACGTGGTGGCAGACCGAGACCGGCGCGATCATGATCTCCGCGCTGCCCGGCGTCACGAAGCTCAAGCCCGGCGCCGCGCAGACGCCCCTGCCGGGCATCGTCGCCGAGATCGTCGACGACGACGGCCGCCGCGCCGACCCCGGCGAGAGCGGCTACCTGACGATCACCGAGCCGTGGCCGTCGATGGCCCGCGGCATCTGGAACGACCCGGACCGGTTCGTCGAGACGTACTGGTCGCGGTTCCCCGGCCGCTACTTCGCCGGCGACGGTGCGCGGCTCGACGGGCAGGGCGACATCTGGGTCCAGGGCCGCGTCGACGACGTCATGAACGTCTCGGGCCACCGCCTGTCGACGGCCGAGATCGAGTCCGCCCTGGTCGGCCACGAGGGCGTCGCCGAGGCCGCCGTGGTCGGTGCCGCCGACGAGACCACCGGGCAGGCGGTCGTCGCGTTCGTCATCCTGACGGCCGAGGCCGCCGCCGACGTCGACCGCGACGCTGCCTCCGCGGAACTCCGCAACTGGGTCGGCAAGCGGATCGGCGCGATCGCGAAGCCGCGCCAGGTCGTCATCGTGCCGGAGCTGCCGAAGACACGCTCCGGCAAGATCATGCGGCGGCTGCTCCGCGACGCGGCCGAGGGCCGCCGCATCGGCGACACGACGACGCTCGCCGACCCGACGATCATGGCGACCATCGCGGAACTCATGTAGTCCCGGGAACGGAAGCAGGGCCTCCAGTCAGATTCAAACTGGAGGCCCTGCTCGCGTACTGCGTTCGGCTGACGGTCCGTCAGGCGGTGAGCTCCACCACCAGCTCGACCTCGACCGGTGCGTCCAGCGGGAGCACCGCGACGCCCACCGCGCTCCGCGCGTGGACGCCGGCGTCCCCGAAGACGTCGCCGACCAGGGTCGACGCCCCGTTCGCGACCCCGGGCTGACCGGTGAACGACGGGTCCGAGGCGACGAAGACCGTGACCTTGACGACACGCGCCACGCGGTCGAGCGAACCGGCGACCGACTGCACGGCGGCCAGGGCGTTCAGCGCGGCCACACGAGCCTGGGCCGCGGCGGTCTCGGCGTCGACGTCGGTGCCGACCTTGCCGGTCACGGGCAGGGCACCGTCGACGAACGGCAGCTGACCAGCCGTGTAGACGTACTGCCCCGTCACGACGGCGGGCACGTAGGCGGCGACGGGAGCGGCGACCGCGGGGATCGTCAGGCCGAGTCCGGCGAGCCGGTCGGAGACGCTCATGAGTCGGCCTTGGGGCGCTTCAGGTAGGCGACGAGTCCGCCCTCGGGCCCGGTGACGATCTGGACCAGCTCCCAGCCCTCGTCCCCGTAGTTGTTGAGGATCGCGGTGGTGTTGTGGATCATCAGCGGCGTGGTGAAGTACTCCCAGCGAGTCATGCGGTTCCTTGCCAGCCTTTCAGTCGGGGGTGTCGTTTAGGCTGCATCCTATGTCTGCCCAGAAGACGTCTGCATCGCGGACCAAGCCCGTCTCAGCAGTCGGCGCCTTCATCGGATTCGTCGGGTTCAGTGCCCTCGCCGGCCTGCTCGTCACGATCGGTGTCACCCCGGCCATCGCGGTCGCCGGTGTCACGACGACGTCCACGATCGGCGTGTTCGAGTCCCTGCCGGAGTACATCGAGATCGGTGACCTCCCGCAGCGCAACGAGGTGTACGCGTACTCGGGCGGCAAGTCCGTGCACTTCGCGACGGTCTACGACCAGAACCGCGAAGAGCTGAAGTTCGACCAGATCAGCGAGCAGCTCAAGAACGCCGCGATCGACGGCGAGGACAAGCGCTTCTACGACCACGGCGGCGTCGACATGACGTCCCTGGTCCGCGCCGGCGTCGGCAGCCTCGCGGGCGGTCTCGGCGAGTCCGGCGGTGGCTCCACGCTGACGATGCAGCTCGTCCGCAACATCAAGATGCAGCAGGCCCTCGAGCTCCCCACGAAGAAGGAGCAGGTCAAGGCCTACAACGAGGCAGTCGAGCAGACCATCCCCCGCAAGCTCGAGGAGATGAAGCTCGCGATCGGGCTGGCGAAGAAGTACTCCAAGAAGGAGATCCTCACCGCCTACCTGAACATCGCCTACTTCGGCGACCAGACGTACGGCGTGCAGGCCGCGGCGCAGCACTACTACAACAAGAGCGCGACCGACCTGACCCCGGCCGAGGCGGCGTCGCTGCTCGCCATCGTGCAGTACCCCGAGGCGCGCAACCTGTCGAACCCGAAGAAGTACGAGGCGAACGTCGCCCGGCGCGACGTCATCCTGAGGTCGATGTACGCCCAGAAGAACCTGACGAAGGCCGAGTACGACCAGGCCGTCGCCTCGAACCCGAAGGACTACGTCCGCCTGACCCAGCCCTCACAGGGGTGCCGGGCGTCGGTCGGCGACGGATCGCAGTTCTTCTGCGACTACGCCGTCAAGGTCGTCAAGGAGATGTCGCAGCTCGGATCGTCGCAGAAGGCCCGTGACGCCGCGTGGCGCAACGGCGGCTACAAGATCCAGACGACGCTGAACATCGACCTGAACGCCGAGCAGAAGCAACTCGTCAACACCTACGACAACAAGGCCGAGACCGGCCTGGCGCTCGGGGCCACGCTCAACTCGATCGAGGCGGGCACCGGTCGCATCCTGACGATGGCGCAGAACAAGGACTACGACCAGTCACTGAAGTCCGCGCCGACGTCGACCTCGATCAACTACAGCGTCGACTACAAGTACGGCAACTCCGGCGGCTTCCAGACCGGCTCGACCTACAAGCTGTTCACGCTCCTCGCCTGGCTCAAGGCTGGTCACGGTCTCAACGAGGTCGTCAGCGGCGCACCGCGGAACATGTCGTCCGGCTGGACCGCCTGCGGGTCACCGATCACCGCGGGCAACTACAACCCGAAGAACGACAGCCCCGGTGAGAGCGGCAACTACACGGTGGCCGCCGCGACCGCCGGCTCCATCAACCTGGCGTTCCTGAACATGGCCCAGAAGCTCGACCTCTGCGACATCCGCGACACGGCGGAGTCCCTCGGCGTGCACCGTGCCGACGGCGGCGAACTGCAGTACACCCCGTCGTCCGTCCTCGGCGTCAACGAGATCGCGCCGATGACGATGGCCGCCGCCTACGCCGCCATCGCGAACAACGGCATCTACTGCAAGCCGATCGCCATCGAGCAGGTCACCTCCCCCAGCGGCAAGCAGCTCGGCGGACAGACCAAGGACTGCAAGCAGGTGCTCGACCCCGAGGTCGCCCACGCCGCTGTCTACGCCATGAAGGGCACGATCGCCAGCGGTACCGCCCGCGGCGCGCAGACCCCGGACGGTACCCAGCTGTTCGCCAAGACGGGTACCACCGACACCGCGAACCAGATCTGGCTCGTCGGGTCGAGCTCGCGGGTCGCGACGGCGTACTGGCAGGGCAACACCGACGGCAAGCTCAACAACCTGCGGCACTACAGCAACGGCGTCAACGGCACGTACGCCGGTGTCCGAGCGAGCGTGTGGCAGCAGGCGATGACCCCGGTCAACGCCGCCTACCCCGCTGGCGCCTTCACCGACCCGAACACCTCCGCCCTCCGCGGCAACAGCAAGGCGCTGCCGGACCTCCGCGGCAAGACGGCCGACGAGGCCCGCGCCGCGATCTCGGGTGCCGGCTTCACCTACGTCGACGGCGGTGCGCAGCCGGGCGCCGGCAAGGCCGGAACCGTGACGTCGACCTCGCCGTCGGCCGGTTCGCTGCTGTCGTCCGGGTCGAGCGTCACCGTCTACACCTCCGACGGGTCGCAGATCACCGTGCCGTCGGTGACGGGCAAGCCCCTCTCCGACGCTCGCGCCCAGCTGAACCAGGTCGGGCTGACGAACGTCGCCATCGCCGAGCAGTACGCGAAGGGCGGCGGCGACAAGGAGTGCCGTGTCGCCTCGGTCGAGCCCGGCGTGCACACCGACGCCAGCAAGGACTCGACGGTCACGCTGACCCTGTACGGCGACAAGAACGGCAAGGCGCCCAAGGACTGCAAGTGACCCGCGGTCGCGCGGCACTCGGAGTCCTCGCAGCCGGTGCGGCCGTCGGTGCCGCTTCGGCAGCGTGGGGCTCGCTCGTCGAGCGCCGTCGTTTCGGGATCCGGTGGGAGACCGTCCCGGTGCTCCCGCCGGGTTCCCGTGACGTGACCGTCCTGCACCTGTCCGACATCCACATGGCCCCGTGGCAGGCCGACAAGCAGCAGTGGCTGCGCGACCTGAGCCTGGTCGAGCCGGACTTCATCGTGAACACCGGGGACAACCTCGGCCACGCGACCGCGAACGCCGCCGTGGAGTACGCGCTCGAGCCGTTCCGCGGGGTGCCCGGGGTCTTCGCCTACGGGTCGAACGACTTCTTCGGGCCCTCCCCGCGCAACCCGCTCAAGTACTTCTCCGGGCCGAGCCGGATGCACAAGGCGGCGGAGCCCGTCGGTCTCGACATCGATCGGCAGACGGCGTTCTTCGAGTCGCTCGGCTGGCTCGACCTGAACGACCAGGCGCACGCGATCGAACTCCGGGGTTCCCGGTTCGAGCTGTTCGGCACCTCGGACGCGCACCGCGACTGGGACCGCCTCGACCTGCTCCCCACCAACGTCGACGAGATGCGCGGTGACGTGCCGTGGTCCGAGGACGAGGACGGCCCCGCACCGGTCGCCATCGGCGTCACGCACGCCCCCTACCGTCGCGTGCTCGATGCCTTCGTGACCCAGGGCGCCGATGTCATCTTCGCCGGGCACACCCACGGCGGTCAGGTGGCGGTCCCCGGGGTCGGTGCGCTCGTCACGAACAGCGACCTCCCCCGTCGGTACGCCAGCGGCCTGCACAAGTGGGAGCACCGCAACCACTGGTCGTGGCTCGAGGTCTCCGCGGGCCTCGGCACCTCGATCTACGCGCCCGTCCGGTTCGCCTGCCGGCCCGAGGCCGTCGTGGTCACTCTCACCGCACGAGCTTCCTGAGCCGACGCGCCCGGGAGTTCGCCGGATGGTCGTGAGCATCCCCGATCATCGGATAGTATTGTCGGGTTGCTCCGGTACGGAGTGATCACACCGCGGGGTGTGGCGCAGCTTGGTAGCGCGCCTCGTTCGGGACGAGGAGGTCGCAGGTTCAAATCCTGTCACCCCGACACTGTGTTGAGACAGTACGAAGAAGGCCCTGGTTCTCCGGAACCAGGGCCTTCTGCTTTCCCGGGTGCAGCTCGACCGTCGGATGGGTCGCACGACCCACGCGGTCCGTTCCTCCCCCGCTGCGAGCACCACCTCCCGCTACGCTCGCAAGCGCCATGCAGAACGACCATCCCCTCGCCGCCGTGCTCACCACGATCGCCGCGGAGTTCCCCGCCATCGCGGACGACCCGGTGCTCGCGGAGAGCCTGACGGAGAACGTCACGTCGATGATCGCCGAGGCCCACGAGCGCTACGCGGCGGGAACCGACGGCAGCGTGGTGAGCCACGCGTTCCTCGACCCCGAGCACCTGGCGACCGGCAGTCTGCACGCCGAGCACGCCCAGCACCCAGCGGGCGCCATGCTCGCGGCGGAGATGCTGTTCGACGCCTACCTGCCGGTCTTCGTCGACGAGGTCGGCGCGGAGTCCACCGCCGAGGTCCTGCGGGCCACCAGGGCCCTGCACGCCGGCATCTGGAGCCGGTTCCCGGCCGGGGCGGTCGCGTACACGGAGGCACTGCGCCAGCGTGTCACCTCGGCGCACCTGGACTCCCGCACGCAGATCGCGCGAGACCTGCACGACCGCGTGGCACACGGCATCCTCGCCGGCTTGCAGCGCCTCGACCTCGTCCTGCTGACGGACCCGCCCTCGGACGAGCGCGCCGCACAGCTCGACGACGCGGCACGGTTGCTCCGGAGTGCGCTCGGCGACGTGCAGGACCTCGCAGTGAGCCTGCACGCCCGGGTCGGGGACGCGCTGCTCGACGACGCGCTCCGCCGGCACATCCACGACCTGTTCCCCGACGACGACCGCCTGTCCGTCGAGTCGATGGGCAATTCCGGTCCTCTGCCGAACTGGCAGGCCGAGGAAGCGCTGACGATCCTGCTCGAGGCGCTCACGAACCGCAGCAAGCACGCCCCGGGTTCGTCGACCTCGGTGCGCTTCGCGTGGTCCCCCGCCGCCGTGGTCGCGACGGTGACCGACGACGGCCCGGGCTTCGACGTGCAGAGCGACGCCGACGGTCGCCTCGGACAGCAGACGATGCGCGAGCGCGCCGCGGTGATCGGCGCTCGGCTCGACGTCGAGAGCACCCGCGGCCGCCGACAGCACGGCACCACCGTCCGCCTGACCATCCCGAGGGGCACCCTGTGACCGTCACCCACGTCGCCATCGTCGACGATCACCGGCTGTTCCGTGAAGGGCTCGCCACCATCCTGGCCGCGGTCCCCACGATCCGCGTCGTCGCACACGGCGAGCGACCGGCCGAGGTGCTCGGCTCCCCCGAGGCCGCCGCGATCGACGTCCTGCTGCTCGACGTCGAGCTCGACGGCCCGCCGGCACGGACGACGATCGCCACGATCAGCCGCACCCGCCCGGACATCCGGGTGGTGGTGCTCACGATGCACCGGGACGCGGTCCTCCGCCGCACCCTGCTCGACGCCGGCGCGGTCGACTTCGTCACGAAGGACACCCCGAGCCGCGAACTCGTCGACCGGATCGCGCGGGCGGCACATGCCGATGCGGCGCCGGTCACGTTCCCCGTCGACCTGGTGACCGAGGCCCGTGCCGGCTCACCGCTGAGCGACCGCGAGCTCGAGGTCCTGCGACTCATCGCCGCCGCTCGCACCAACGCCGAGATCGCCGCCGACCTGCAGCTCGCGACCGGCACGGTCAAGCGGCACGTCTACAACGTGTTCCGCAAGCTCGACGTCGGCTCCCGCGTCGGCGCGGTCGCCGCTGCCACGCGCCTGGGCTTGCTCACCTGAGGCGCCGCGGAACCTCGTGAGCAGCAATGCTCACGAAGCGAACGAACTCGACGGAGTGAACGAACTCGACGAGCTAGCCGACGGACGACGCCCCGGCACCAGCAGCCGCACCCGCGGGCACGAGCTTGCCGGCCGCGTGCAGCCCGGCCACGACGTCGAGCGCCTGGTGCCGGTACCGCGCCTGCGCAGCACCGGGCGACACGATCACGCCGTTCGCCCCCGTCGACGCCACGAGCGCGTTGATCTTCTCCGCGACCTGCTCGGCGTTGCCGTAGGCCTGACGCTCGGTGCGGGCCGCGATGAACCGACGCTCGAGGTCGTTGAACTCGTACGCACGCGCCTCGTCCATCGACACCGGCTCGGGCTTCCGGCCCGAGCGCATCCGGATGAACGAGATCATGCCCGGGGCGCTCTGCTCGTCGATGACGGCGGGGTCCTCGTCGGTGACGACCTGCACGCCGATCAGCGCGTTCGGCGTCTGCCGGAAGCGCGACGGACGGAACGAGTCGCGGTACAGGGCGAGTGCGGCCTCGGTGTTGTCCGACGCGAAGTGGTGGGCGAAGGCGAACGAGATGCCGAGCGCGCCGGCGACCTGGGCGCTGTACCCGGAGGACCCGAGCAGCCAGAACTCCGGCACGTCGCCGTAGCCCGGCACGGCGCGGATGCCGGCCAGCGGGTTCTCCGCGCCCATGCCGGTGAAGAACCCGATCAGGTCGGCCAGGCGGTCCGGGAAGTCGTCGACGTCGAGTCGGTCCGTGCGGCGGAGTGCCATCGCCGTCGCGCCGTCGGTGCCGGGAGCGCGCCCGAGCCCGAGGTCGACCCGGTCGCCGTACAGGGCACGGAGCGTGCCGAACTGCTCGGCGACGACGAGGGGCGCGTGGTTCGGCAGCATGACGCCACCCGAACCGATGCGGATGGTCGAGGTGGCAGCGCCCACGGCGCTCAGCAGCACCGCCGGGGCCGAGGACGTGATGCCCGGCATCCCGTGGTGCTCGGCGACCCAGAACCGCTCGTACCCGAGCTGCTCGGCGTGCACAGCCATGTCGATGGACCCCTGCAGGGCCTCGGTGTTGGACTGGCCGTACTCGCGGGTGGCCAGGTCGAGGACGGACAGGTGCAGGGTGTCGTCGGTCATGTGGTCACCAACGCGCTCCGGCACATCCGCATTCCACCCGGGACCGGGACATCGACCGGTCAGGACGTCCCGTCGTCCCGCCGCCGCCCGGTCACCGGGCGTCGCCCGGAAGTCGCGGCAGCGACGGTCCGCGACCACTCGACTGACGCATGCGGCCCGCCCCGGACGTGCGGCGCGACGGCCGGGAGGCACGTGGCGGGGCCGCGCCGCGCCTCCAGGCCGTCTGTCGGTTCCGTCTCGGACGTCGGGCGGTCACGACGTGCCGCGCGCACCGCGCGGACCGGTCACGTCCGGTCGGCCGACAGGCGCGCCGCCGACGCGACGTGACCGCACGGCGAACCCGAGCGGGGTGTCGTGACCGCTCGACGAACCGAGCGAGTGGCGTGTCCGCCCGGCAGAGGGGTCAGGCGCCGTCGAGGCGGCCGCCGGACTCCGTCAGGTAGCAGTTGGCGCAGAGCGACTCGTAGGCGACGTAGACGCCGTCGATCGCGACCTGCGAGCCGTCGAAGACGAACCGACCGTCGATCGTGCGGGCGTTGAAGACCGCCTTGCGGCCGCAGCGGCAGATCGTCTTCAGTTCTTCGAGGGAGTGCGCGACCTCGAGCAGGCGGGCGCTGCCGGGGAACGCCTCGGTGCGGAAGTCCGTGCGGATGCCGTACGTGATGACCGGGATCTCGTCGAGCACCGCGATGCGCAGCAGGTCGTCGACCTGACGCGGGCTGAGGAACTGCGCCTCGTCGACGAGCACGCAGCTGACGGGCCGCACCATGCCGTCCAGGCGGTCCGACTCGGGGTCGACGGCGCCGGCGGCGGTGACGGCCTGGCGCACGTCGGCGTCCGGGGAGAAGACGATGTCGACGGTCCGGGTGACGCCCAGGCGGGAGACGATCTCACGGTCGCCCTTCGTGTCCACAGCGGGCTTGGCGAGCAGCACCCGGTGCCCGCGCTCCTCGTAGTTGTAGGCGGCCTGCAGCAAGCCCGTGCTCTTGCCGCTGTTCATCGCGCCGTAGCGGAAGTAGAGCTTCGCCACTACGCGAGGAACCCGTCCTCGGCGGCCCGACGGATGAGGTCGGACTTCTTCGAGGCGGGGCGGCCCACCTTGCTGTACTTCTCGCGCACTCGACGCAGGTAGGTCTTGGCGGTTTCGTACTGCACGTTCATCTGCGCGGCGACCTCGTTCGTCGAGTAGCCGGACACGTAGAGCCGCAGCGCCTCTTCTTCACCGGCGCTGAGCTTCGGCCGTTGGTGCGCCGCGGCGCCCGTCGGCAGCGGACGCCATTCCCGGGGCTGCGGGGTCTCGCGGGCGACGCCCATGATCTCGCGGGCGACGTCCATGACCTCGCGCATCGGGAGCGACTTCGACAGGAACGCCGCGGCGCCGGCGGCCAGGGCACGGTCGCGGGACTCACGGCTGTCGACGCTCGAGAGCACGATCACCTTCGCGCCGGCAGCACGGCAGGTGCGGACACGGGCCTCGATCGAGACGGGTTCCTTGAGCTGGAAGTCGAGGAACACCAGGTCGGTCGGGAAGCTGTCGCTGTGGACCATCTCGAGCCAGGTGTGCGCGGTCAGGGCCAGGTCGAAGTCGAACGCGTTCACTGCGATCCAGCTCGACAGGCTGTCCAGCAGCACCTCGTGGTCGTCGAGGATGGCCAGCCGCACACGTCGTGCTCCCGGGTTCGGGAGGGACGGCGACCCCTCCGAGAGCCTGTTCGGGTCAGTGCTGGTCATAGGAGAACCTTAGTGCGAGGGCGGAAGGGCGGACCGCGACGTCGAGGTCGGGGAACGTCACGCGGAGGACTGCGAAGTAGGGGTCGAAGGTGCGGTGGATGCCGATGTCGGAGTCCGCGACGGCGAGCTCCATGTCCACGGACACACGAGCGGGTGCGGGCGACCGTTCGGGCCCGGCGGCCGGGGCTGCCGGGCCCGCCACGGTGTCGACTCGTCGCACCGTCGCGCGGAACCCGGCCGGGTCGACGGTCGACGCGCGGAGGGCCGCACGGACGAAGGTGCGGACGACCGCCCGCTGGTCGGTGTCGAGCGTCGCGATGAGGCCGTCGGGGTCGTCGACCACCGGCGCCTGCCCGCCGTCGACCCGGACGGCGTGCTCGAACCAGGTGCGGTCGGCGTCGGCGACCATCGACGCCCGGATGCCGTCGGCGATCGCGCGGGCACGGGCACGGTCGGCGTCGGTGATGACGTCGCGTGTGCGGAGCTCGGCGAAGAACGGGGCGACGTCGCGGGACAGGATCGTCGAGCGGTCCTGCTGCACGCTCGCCGCGATGCCGTCCCGCTCGGCGCGTGCGACCGAGTACGACCCGGCACGGATCTGCACCCGTTCGGCGAGCCCCGCGAAGGTCCAGGCGAACACCGCGGACGCGGCGGTCAGCACGAGCGTCGGGGCCGCGGCCAGGAACGCCGCGACGGCGACCGGCACCTCGTGCGGGAACTCGGCTGCCCCCGCGCCCCAGGTCACGGCGTTCACCGCGGCCAGGACGACCCCGCCGATCGTCAGGTCGGTCCACGGGCGGTACGGCGCGACCATGACGATGCCGGTCGCGGTGATCAGGGACATGAAGTCGTTCAGGGCACTGCGGTCCGGCCCCCACTGCGCCGCGACGCTCGTGACCGACGCCAGGCCGAGCAACCCGACGTGCGCGACGAACGCCGAGCGCGGGAACGGCGCACGGAACGGGCTCGAGGCAGCGAGCACCACCACCGCCGAGGCGGCGACGAGCAGCACCGTGAGGGCGCTGAGCGTGGGGCTGCCCACGACGTCGCGGTCGAAGATCGACACGAGCAGGGCCCAGACGACGCTGCCGGCCCCGAGCACGAGGGCCAGGGGCCGCGATCCCATCGCGCCGAGCGGGTCGTACTGCTGCGCGGTGCGGCGGGACCCCGATCCGGACCCGACGCGCTGCCGGGCCGCCGTCATCGCTCGGTCCCCCGGTCGTCGCCGACCACCGGCACGGTGACCGCGCCGGTGACCGGTCCGTACGGCACGGTCATCATGACGCTCGTGCCGGAACCGGGCGACGACCAGATCTGGACGTCACCGCCGACCCGGCCGATCCGCTCACGCACCGAACCGCGGAGGCCCATCCGGTCGGCTCCGGTGGCGTCCTCGTCGAACCCACGACCGTCGTCGACGACCATGACGGTGCAGGACGCGCTGTCGTCGAACACGCTCACCTCGGCGGCGTCGGTACCCGCGTGCTTCCGCACGTTGGCCAGGCACTGGCCGACCGCCCGGACGACCGCCGACAGTGCACGCTGGTCCAGGCGCTCGAGCGCCGAGGTGTCACCGGAGACGGTCACGTCCAGCCCGAGCGTCCGGTGCTCGTCGACCATGACACCGAACGCCTCGGCCGCCGCACCGGGACGCGGGCGGGCGGCCGGCGCGAGCCACCCCTTGCCGGTGAGCACCGCGACGTCGGCGTCGACCGTCTCGGCGAGGTGCGGGTCCATCGGGCCGTCCGGCGCGAGGGCGATCGCACCCAGGTGGTTGAGCACGGTGTCGTGCAGGATCGCGGACGCCTCGGCCTCGACCCCGGCGCGGTAGGCGGACACGTGTTCTTCGCGCGCAGAGCGCAGGAGTTCGGGCTGCACCCGTTCGCTCCGCCCCGTGCTGCGGGTCGTGAAGAGCACGAGCGCGACCACGAATCCCAGGGTGACCCAGGCCAGGATGAGCGGACGGGGCGACTGGTCGGCCTGCACGATGGCGATCCAGGTCGCGAGTCGTCCGGTCAGGAAGCCCACGAAGGACCACAGCACGACGCGGCTCGGCACGGCCCCGGCTCCCCCGACCAGGATGAGCGGGATCACGACGAGGGACATCAGGTACGAGGTCACCCAGCCGGTCGGCACCTGCTGCTGGACCCCGACGGCGAACCACCAGGCGCAGACACCACCGACGGCCAGGAACGCGATCGCCGAGACCGGGGTGCCGAACTGCACGTGCACGCCGATCATGGCGAGCATCGGGACGACCGCCAGCGCGGTGCCGACGACCTGCACCCCGGGCTCGGACAGGCCGTAGAGCACGAGCGTGATGGCCGCGGCCAACAGGGACCCGATGGCACCGGCGTGGAATGCGCGCACGGTCGACCACGCGTTCACTCGCGGTGCGAGGTGCGTGGGGATGCCGAGCACGAGGTGGATCCTTCCGGGTGGCGAGGGCGCCGCCCACGATCCAACCACCGGAGCAGCGGCCGTGTACCCCGAATCCGGGGCCGTGCGGCGACCCGCACGATGATAGCGGCCCGGACCGGGGTCTTGCTGTCCCCCGAACGTGGACAGGACACGCCGCGGAGGGACACCCTTCAGAACAGCGTCTGCGCCGCGGCCGGCCGGAGCAGCCGCTGGTCGAACCCGGGGTCGGCGCGCTTCAGCGGTGACACTGCCGGCGCCGACTGCTCCTGCGGTAGCGCCTGTGGGACTCCGTGCCGCGGCCCCTGCGGCACGCCCGGCTGCAGGGTTCGCGGTTCGGAGAAGCCCATCGACCCCGTCGCCGGGTCCACGCGCCCCAGTCCGACCCCGTGCGCCGCCAGGATCGGGCGGATGCGCTCCGACAGCCACCGTCGGTAGTCCTTCGGCGCGTAGGTGTTGTCGAGGTACATCGCGCGGTACCGCTGCACCAGGTCGGGTCGCTCGCGGCCGAGCCACTCGAACCACCACGGCTTGACGCCGGGCCGCAGGTGCAGCGCCGAGTACATGATGCTCGTCGCGCCGGCCGCGGTCGCCCGACCGACGGCGTCGTCGAGGTGCGCCCGGGTGTCGGTGATGTACGGCAGCACCGGCATCAGGAACACCGCACAGTCGAGCCCGGCGTCGCGGATGGCGCGCACGGTCGCCAGCCGGGCCGACGTCGTCGGTGTGCCGGACTCCACCGACTGCTGCAGCGAGTCGTCGTACACGGCGATCGACATCGCGAGGTCGACCGGCACCACCTTCGCCGCCTCGGCCAGCAGTGGCAGGTCACGGCGCAGCAGGGTGCCCTTCGTCAGGATGCTGAACGGGGTGCGCGACTCCGCCAACGCCTCGATCACGCCGGGCATCAGCCGGTACCGCCCCTCGGCCCGCTGGTACGGGTCGGTGTTCGTGCCGAGCGCCACCGGGTGGCGGTCCCAGGACGGCTTGCCGAGCTCACGACGCAGCACGTCGGCGACGTTCGTCTTGACCACGATCTGCTGGTCGAAGTCGGCGCCGCCGTCGAACTCCAGGTACGTGTGGGTCGGGCGGGCGAAGCAGTACACGCAGGCGTGGCTGCACCCGCGGTAGGGGTTGATCGTCCAGCCGTACGTGCCCGAGCCGTCCGCGCTCGGCACCCGGTTCAGGGCGCTCTTCGCCAGGACCTCATGGAAGGTCACCCCGGCGAACTCGGGCGTCGTGACGCTCCGGACGAACCCGCTGTTCGACTCCATACCGGGCAGCGCGTCGCTCTGCTCGGCATCGATCGCCTGTCCACTCCACCGCATGCCGTCATTCGAACACACGTTCGAACCGACCGCAAGCCGGAGCGGTCCGGTGCAGGCCTCAGTGGTGCAGGCCGAGCACCTTCGCGGTGCGCTCGAGCGTGGCGTCCGCCAGCTCCGGGTCGTCGCCGAGGTCCTGACCGTAGGTCGGCACCATCGCGCGGACGTCGTCCTGCCAGGCGTCCCACCGGTCCGGGAAGCACCGGCGCAGCATCGTGAGCATGATCGGCACGGCCGTCGAGGCGCCCGGCGACGCTCCGAGCAGCCCCGCGATCGAACCGTCGGCTGCGGTGATGACCTCGGTGCCGAACTGCAGCACACCGCCCTTGTCCTTGTCGGGTTTGATCACCTGGACGCGCTGCCCGGCGGTGATCCGGTGCCAGTGCTCGGGCTCGGCGCTCGGCATGAAGTCGCGGAGCGCCTCGAATTTCGTGTGCTTCGATGCGAGGAGCTGGCCGACCAGGTAGCGGACCAGGTCGAAGTTCGAGAACGCGACGCTCAGCATCGGGCGGAGGTTGTGCGGCCGGATCGAGCGGAACAGGTCGAGGACCGAGCCCTGCTTCAGGAACTTCGGGCTGAACCCGGCGTACGGCCCGAACATCAGCGACGAACCACCGTCGACGATGCGGGTGTCGAGGTGCGGCACCGACATCGGCGGGGCACCGACACTGGCCTTGCCGTAGACCTTGGCGGAGTGCTTCTGCACCACCTCGGGGTCGTCGGTGCGTAGGAACTCACCCGACACCGGGAAGCCGCCGTAGCCGCGGATCTCCGGGATGCCGGACTTCTGCAGCAGGTGCAGGGCTCCGCCGCCGGCACCGACGAAGACGAACTTCGCGGCGATGCGCTGCGTCGACCGGCCGATCTCGTTGCGGACGTTGAGCACCCAGCCCTCGGACACCTTCGAGCGGGTCAGGTTGGTGACCTGGTGCGAGGGCTCGAACTCGACGCCGTCGATCTCGAGCTGGTCGAAGAGCTGGCGGGTGAGCGACCCGAAGTCGACGTCCGAGCCGGCCGCCGAGTACGTCGCCGCGATCGGCTGGTCCTTCTTGCGGCCGGGGATCAGCGCCGGCGCCCACTTCCGGATCTGCGCCGGGTCGTCCGAGAACTCGATGCCCGCGAAGAGCGGGTGGTCACGCATGGCCTCGTACCGGGCACGCATGTAGGCGACGTTGGCCTCGCCCCACACGAAGGAGATGTGCGGCGTGGGGTTGATGAAGTTCGACGGCTCCGGCAGCACGCCGGTCTCGACCAGGTGTGCCCAGAACTGCCGCGAGACCTGGAACTGCTCGTTGACCGTGACGGCCTTCGCGATGTCGACACGGCCGTCCGGCAGTTCCGGCGTGTAGTTCAGCTCGCACAGTGCAGAATGCCCGGTACCCGCGTTGTTCCAGGGGTTCGAGGACTCCTGCGCAACCGTGCCGAGCCGCTCGTACACGCGGATCTTCCAGCTGGGCTCGAGCTTGTGGATGATGGCCCCGAGCGTGGCACTCATGATGCCTCCGCCGATCAGGACGACGTCGATGGGATCCACCTGCTGCTCTGCCACCCGTCGATCCTACCGGCGGCATCCGACAGACGGACAGGAGGCCCGTGGCGGTGTCGCCACGGGCCTCCTGTCCGTCTGCTGGTCGCGCTCGGCGCGCTACGCGTCGACGGAGCGGCGCGCGACGATCGTCTCGGCGATCTGCACCGCGTTGAGCGCGGCACCCTTCCGCAGGTTGTCGTTGCTGACGAACAGGACGAGACCGCGTCCCTCGGGCGCGGACTGGTCGGCGCGGATGCGGCCGACGAACGCCGGGTCCTGGCCGGCGGCCTGCAGCGGCGTCGGGACGTCGGAGAGCTCGACTCCGGGTGCGCTCGACAGGATCTCGGTCGCACGCTCGGGCGACAGCGGGCGCTCGAACTCGGCGTGCACCGAGATGGAGTGGCCGGTGAACACGGGGACGCGCACGCACGTGCCGGCGACGAGCAGGTCGGGGAGCTCGAGGATCTTCCGGCTCTCGTTCCGGAGCTTCTTCTCCTCGTCGGTCTCGCCCAGGCCGTCCTCGACGAGGCTGCCAGCGAGCGGCACGACGTCGAAGGCGATCGGGCGGACGTACTTGACCGGCTCGGGGAACGTCACGGCGGATCCGTCGTGCGTCAGCGCAGCGGTGTCCTGCTCGAGCGCGGCCTTCGCCTGGCCCAGGAGCTCCTCGACCCCGGCGAGCCCGGAACCCGAGACCGCCTGGTAGGTCGTCGCGACCAGGCGGCGGAGCCCGGACTCGGTGTCGAGCACCTTGAGCACCGGCATGATCGCCATGGTCGTGCAGTTCGGGTTCGCGATGATCCCCTTCGGCGCCTGGTCGATGGCGTGCGGGTTCACCTCGCTCACGACGAGCGGGACGTCGGGGTCCATGCGCCAGGCGCTCGAGTTGTCGACGACGAGCGCTCCGGCGGCGGCGAACTTCGGCGCGAGGGCCCGCGAGGCGGTGGCCCCGGCGGAGAACAGCGCGATGTCGATGCCGGACGGGTCGGCGAGCTCGGAGTCCTCGACCACGATCTGCTCGCCCCGGAACGGCAGCGTCGTGCCGGCGGAACGGGCGCTCGCGAAGAAGCGGACCCGGTCGGCCGGGAACGCGCGCTCTTCGAGCAGGCGACGCATCACGGCGCCGACCTGGCCGGTGGCGCCGACGACGGCGACGGTGAGGGTGCTCATGCGGTGCTCCTGGTGGTTCAGCGGATCAACGGGTCGGCGGGCGTCAGCGGCCGGTGCCGGCGTAGACGACTGCCTCGGCATCGGCATCGAGGCCGAACGCGCTGTGCACGACGCGCATCGCCTCGTTCAGGGTGTCGGCGCGGGTCACGACCGAGATGCGGATCTCGGACGTGGAGATCATCTCGATGTTGATCGACGCGTCGTGCAGGGCGCGGAAGAGCTGCGCCGAGACACCGGCGTTCGTGCGCATCCCGGCGCCGACCAGGGCGAGCTTGCCGATCTGGTCGTCGTACTGGATGCTCTCGTAGCCGATGTCGGCCTTCGCGACCTCGAGCGCCGTGAGCACGGTCTGGCCCTGGTCCTTCGGCAGGGTGAACGAGATGTCCGTCCGCCCGGTCGACGCCGCCGACACGTTCTGGACGATCATGTCGATGTTCGCCCCGGCGCGCGCGACGTTCGTGAAGATCTCGGCGGCCTTGCCCGGCTGGTCCGGGACCCCCACGACGGTGATCTTGCCCTCGGAGAGGTCTCCGGCGATCCCGGTGATGATCGGTTCTTCCACGGTTTCCCCCTCGGCAGGGTTGTAGACGATGGTGCCCTCGTTGTTGTTGAACGAGGACCGGACGTGCAGGGTGACGCCGTGCCGCCGGGCGTACTCGACGGCGCGGATGTACAGGACCTTGGCACCCGAGGCTGCGAGCTCGAGCATCTCTTCGCTGGTGACGCGGTCGACCTTGCGGGCCTTCGGCACGACGCGGGGGTCGGCGGTGAAGATGCCGTCGACGTCGGTGTAGATCTCGCAGACGTCGGCGTCGAGTGCTGCGGCGAGGGCGACGGCCGTGGTGTCCGAACCACCGCGGCCGAGCGTGGTGATCTCGCCCGTGGTGCGGTTGAAGCCCTGGAACCCGGCGACGATCGCGACGTGGCCGGAGTCGAGCGCCTCACGCACGCGCTTCGGGGTGACGTCGACGATGCGGGCCTTGCCGTGCTGGGCGTCGGTGAGCATGCCGGCCTGGCTGCCGGTGTAGGAGGACGCTTCGACCCCGAGGCTCTTGATCGCCATCGCGAGCAGCGCCATCGAGATGCGCTCCCCCGCGGTCAGCAGCATGTCGAGCTCACGGCCGGCGGGGATCGGCGTGACCGAGTGCGCCAGGTCGACGAGTTCGTCGGTGGTGTCGCCCATCGCCGACACCGCCACGACCACGTCGTTGCCGGCCTTCTTCGTCTCGACGATCCGCTTCGCCACGCGCTTGATGCTCTCGGCGTCCGCGACGGATGAACCACCGAACTTCTGCACGATCAAGGCCACTGGCTGGTACTCCCGGGGACGGCGACACCGCGAGGTCACGCGGTCTCACAATGGTAGTCGGTGTTTCGGGGATGTTGCGTGCGAGCGGGCCCGCACGCAAGGATCCTGCGTGGGGGTCAGCCCCCGACGACGCGGCGACCCTCGAAGGCACGACCGAGCGTGACCTCGTCGGCGTACTCCAGGTCGCCGCCGACCGGCAACCCCGACGCGAGCCGTGTGGTGCGGATGCCCATCGGGACGAGCAGCCGGCTGAGGTAGGTCGCCGTCGCCTCGCCCTCGAGGTTGGGGTCGGTCGCGATGATGACCTCGGCCACGGTGCCGTCGGCCAGGCGCGTCATGAGCTGCTGGATGCGGAGGTCGTCCGGTCCGATGCCGTCGATCGGGCTGATCGCCCCGCCGAGCACGTGGTACAGCCCACGGAACTCCCGGGTGCGCTCGATCGCCGCGACGTCCTTCGCTTCTTCCACCACGCAGATCGTGGCCGGCGAGCGGCGGGGGTCACGGCAGATGCTGCACTGGACGTTCTCGGTGACGTTGCCGCAGATCTCGCAGAAGCGGACCCGCTCCTTGACGTCGGCGAGCAGCTCGGACAGCCGGCTCGGGTCGAACGACTCGGTCTGCAGGATGTGGAAGGCGATGCGCTGCGCCGACTTCGGGCCGATGCCGGGCAGTCGGCCGAACTCGTCGATGAGGTCCTGGACGATCCCGTCGTACATCAGGCACCGTCCTGGTGGAGAGCGGTCTCCTCGATGAACTGGGCGTTGAGGATCTCACGCACGACGGCCTCGCCGTACCGGCCGGCGACCGGGGCACGGCGCGCGGGCGGTGCGGTGCGCGCGGGAGCGGCGGCGGGCTGGGCCGCGCGCTGCGGTGCGGCCTGCTGCGCCGGGGCCGCCGGCGCCGCGACTGCGGGCGCTGCGGTTGCGGGCGCGGAGCCGCGTCCGATCCCAGGGTCGGGGAACGGTGCTCCGTCGTCGTACGGTTCGTCGTCGAGCGGGTAGTCGTCGACCGGTACGCCCGGCACGACAGGACCGCCGGGAGGCACGACTCCGGCTCCGGACGCCGCCTGCGGACCCGGGGCGGTCGGCTGGTCGGGCTGCCCGGCCGTGGCACCGGCCGGTCGCGCGGGTGCGGCCGACGGTGCCGGCTCGGTCGGCTGGGGCGTGCTCGTCTCGGCGGGGGCGACCGGCGCGGACGCCGGCACGGTGCCGAAGGGTGCTGCCCAGCTGGGCTCGACGGACTCCGGGACGGCGTCGACGGTGGGGTCGCTGGCCGGGATCGTCGCGACCGCCCAGTCCGTCACCGGTGCACCGGAGGGAGCGGGGGTCGGCTCGGCCGATGCCTGGTCGCGCTGCGGTGCGGACGCGGTCGACGCTGCCTTCGGCTCCGGCGCTGCCTTCGGCGCCGGGTCTGCCGTCGACCGGGGTGTTGCCGACGCGACCTTCGGCTCCGTGGCAGGGGCGGCCGTCGGCGTCGGGACGGCAGCGGACGCCGGCGCCTCCGGTGCTGCAGGTTCCGATGCCGGTGCCGGTGCCGGTGCCGCGGTCGGGGCGGCGGCGGGCACCTGCGCAGCGGGCGCCGGACGCTTCGCAGGCGCGGCCTGCTGTGCCGGAGCCGACTGCTGCTGCTGCTGCTGCTGCTGCTGCTGCTGCTGGGGACGCTGCTGCTGTCCGGGCCCGCGGGCGACGAACTTCACGCGGAGCCCGAGGACGTCCACGATGGCGGCACGGAGCAGTTCGCTGACGCTGGCCGAGGGGTCGGACATCTCCTTGAACGAGGCGACGTCCTGCTGGCTCGGGAACGTCAGCGTCAGCACGTCGTCGCGGAGCGCGGTGACCTGCGCCGTGACGACCACCGACCACGCCGAACGCTTGGCGTGCTGCACGTGCTCGACGATCTGCGGCCAGGAGTCGCGCATCTGCTGGAAGCCGACGGCACCGACGGTCCGGACGGCGGGCTCGTCACCGATCGTCGTGCCCTGACCGGTGGACGACGGACTGACCGGCTCGGCCGCGGGCTTCGCGGGCGAGGGCTCGGGCTTCGCGGGCTCGGGCTTCGCGGGCTCGGTCGAGGTCTGCGCGGGCGCTCCAGGAGTGCTCGGAGCGACCGCTGCCCACGACGCTGCGGCGTCACGAGCCACGGCTCCGGAGCCGGCCTGCGGCGCGACGGGCTGCTCGACGGGACGCTCGGTCGTCGTGCGAGCCGCTGCCGGAGCGGGCGTCGGGGCGAGGGAGGGAGCAGGAGCTGCGGGAGCCGCGGCCGTCGGCTGCTCACGACGGGGTGCAGCGGCGACTGCGGGAGCGGACTGCTCGCCGGCGCCGGCCTGGTGTCCACCGGCGTCGCCCACACCGACACGACGTTCCAGCCGCTCCACCCGGGCGAGGGCCCCGCGCTGGGTGTCGTCGGCCTCGGGCACGAGCATCCGGGCCGTCATGAGTTCGAGGTGCAACCGGGGCGAGGTCGCGCCGGTCATCTCGGTGAGCGCCCGGTTCGCGATGTCGGCGGAACGGGAGAGCCCCGTCGCGCCGAAGACCCCGGCCTGGCGGCTCATGGTGTCGAGCTCTTCCGGTGAGACCCCGCGCAGGACGGCAGCGGCGCTCTCGTTGGTCGCCGCGACGACGATCAGGTCGCGCAGGCGCTCGAGCAGGTCCTCGACGAAGCGGCGGGGGTCCTGTCCGGTCTGCACGACACGGTCGATCGCGGCGAACGCGGACGCCGGGTCGGCGACGGCCAGGGCGTCGACGACGTCGTCGAGCAGGGCGGCGTCGGTGTAACCGAGCAGGGCCACGGCACGCTCGTAGGCGATCGCACCGTCTTCGCTGCCGGCCATCAGCTGGTCGAGCAGCGACAGGGTGTCACGGACGGATCCGCCGCCGGCACGCACCACCAGGGGCAGGACGCCGGGGGCCACCGACACGGACTCCTGCGTGCAGAGCTGCTCGATGTACTCGAGCATGACCGCGGGCGGGACGAGCCGGAACGGGTAGTGGTGGGTGCGCGACCGGATGGTGCCGATGACCTTCTCGGGCTCGGTCGTCGCGAAGATGAACTTGACGTGCTCCGGCGGTTCCTCGACCAGCTTGAGCAGCGCGTTGAACCCCTGCGGCGTCACCATGTGCGCTTCGTCGAGGATGAAGATCTTGTAGCGGTCGCGAGCCGGGGCGAACACGGCCCGGTCGCGCAGGTCACGCGCGTCGTCGACACCGTTGTGGCTCGCGGCGTCGATCTCGATGACGTCGAGCGAGCCGCTGCCGTCGCGGGCGAGTTCCACGCAGCTCGGGCAGACACCGCAGGGGGTGTCGGTCGGGCCCTCGGCGCAGTTCAGGCAGCGCGCGAGGATGCGGGCCGAGGTCGTCTTCCCGCAACCACGCGGGCCGCTGAACAGGTAGGCGTGGTTGACGCGGTTCATGCGGAGCGCCGTGCGGAGCGGGTCGGTGACCTGCGACTGCCCGATCAGCTCGGCGAAGTTCTCGGGCCGGTAACGGCGATACAGGGCGGTGACCACGCGACAAGGGTAGCCGTCACGACCGACAACCCGCGTGCCCGTCCACAGGTCGTCCCACCGGGCCGGATGACCCGCCGGCGGTGGGCCGAGCGCCCGGACGGCACCGCGCCTCCCGTCCGTCTGGTCGACGGGCGGGAGGCGCGGTGTGTGACGCTGGTGCGGACTCAGCCGCGGGTGCGGCGACGGAACCCGCCGGCGAGGCGGGAGAGCCCCAGCAGCAGGAACCCGAGGGCCACCAGGCCCGCCGCGGTGCCGGCGATCGGGACGACGTCCGCGCCGGTCCAGGCGAGGTCACCGTTGCCGTTGCCGGAGCCACCGGTCCCGGTGCCCGAGCCGTTCGCGGAGCCACCGTCGGTGCCGATGCCGGTCCCGGTGCCGGTTCCGGAACCACCGCCGGTCCCCGGCGTGCCGGGCAGACCGGGCGCACCCGGCGTTCCGGGGGTGCCGGGCGTTCCGGGCGTCCCCGGGTTCCCGGGCGTGCCCGGCTCCTCCGGGTCCACCGCGTCGTCCATCACCATGACGCGGAGCATCTGCGCCTGCGAGGTGAACCCGCCGACCGACTGGGTGACTCGCAGCACGTGGCCGCCGACGGGCAGCCCCACCATGACCCACCACGTGCCGTCCTCGTCGGCCGTCGTGGCGACCGCGTCGCGGCCCATCGGCTGCACGGTGACCGTCGCGCCGGGCTCGGCGGTGCCCGTCACCATCAGGTCGTGGTCACCGTCCTCGTCCGCGATGTACTGCGAGCCCGGCGTCGGCGAGGTGACCGCGAGCGGCTCCAGGGTGTCGACCACGACCGGCACCCGGGGCGCCGTCGAGGTCGTGCCGTTCACCGACTGGGTGGCACCGATCGTCCACTCACCCTCGGGCACGCGATCGAACACGACGCTCCACGCGCCCTCGTCGTCGGCGGTGGTGGTGCGGACCTGCCCGGTGGACAGGGTCACCGTCACCGCGGCGCCCGGGGTGGCCTGACCGGTCACCGTGAACGAGCCGGTGTCGCCGAAGCCGTCCGCCGGGATCAGCTGCCCGGGGTCGGGGCTCGTGATGACGATGCCCGTCTCCTGCGCGGCCACGACCGTGACGTCGACCGTCACCGGGTCGGAGGTCCGACCGCCGGCCGTCTCCGTCACCGACACCGTGTGGTCCCCGACGGGGACCCCACCGATCGTGACCGTCCACGAGCCGTCGTCGCCGGCGGTCGTCGTGGCGGTCCGGCCGTCGACGTCGACCGTGACGGTCGCACCGGGCTCGGCGGTGCCGCTCACCGGGACCGAGGTCGTCGACCCCGTGGTCGGGAACGCCTGGCCGTCGGTCGGGCTCGAGATGACGACCGGCGTCGCGGCCGTCACGGTGAAGCCGACCTGGGGAGCGTCGGTGGTGGCACCGTCGACCGTCTGGCTGGCGGCGACCGTGTGCGATCCCTCGGCGACGTCCGGCACCGTCACGGACCACGCACCGTCGTCGTCCGCGGTCGTGGTGACCGCGGTGCCGTCGTCGATGCGGACCGAGACGGCGGCGTTCGGTGCGGAGGTACCGGTCACGCGGACGTCGGTCGAACCGCCGAGCACGCGGACGTCGGCGCCGTCGGCCGGGCTGGTCACGACGATCGCGTCCGCAGCGGCGACCACGACGGTCACGTCGCGCTCGATCGCATCGGACGTCGTGCCGTTCACGACCTGGGTGACGACGAGCGTGTGCTCGCCCGCCGGCACGTCGACGAGGGCGGTCTCCCACCGTCCGTCGGTGCCGACACGGACCACGACCGGGTCGGCGTCGTCGAGGACGACGCGGACCGTCGCACCGGGCTGGCCCACGCCGCCGACCGGGACGGTCGCGGTGGGGTCGGTGCTCGGCACGGTGAACGTGGTGTCGTCCGCCGGGGCGGTGACCGTCAGCGCGGCACCGGGTGCCACGGTGAAGGTGCTGCCCACCGCTGCGGACGTCGAGCCGTCCACCGTCTGGGTCGCACGGATCGTGTGCTCACCGACGGCGGTGTCCGGCAGTTCGACGCTCCAGGTGCCGGCGTCGGTCGCGGTCACGGTCCGGGCGTCGCCGCCGTCGATCGTGACGCGGACCTCGGCACCGGGCTCGGCGGCCCCCGCGGCGGTGAGGGTCGCGACCGAGTCGCGCTGGGCGACCCGGATCGTGGTCCCGTCCGCCGGGGTGGCGATCGTGATCGGGTCGGCGACGAGGACGCGGACGTCCACCGTCACCGGCGCGGACTCGGTGTCGCCGATGCGCTGCGTGACACTGACGGTCGTGGTGCCGGCCGGCACCCCGGGGACCGAGACGCTCCACGCGCCCTCGTCGTCCGCGGTGGTCGACTCGGTGCGACCGTCGCCCAGGTCGACCACGATGGTCGCGCCCGGCTCGGCGGTGCCGGCGACGTCGACCGTCGTCGTGCCGTCGCCGTCGGCGACCGTGTACTCCTGGTCGGCCGTCGGCTCCGTGATGACGACGGGTGCGCCAGCCTCGATCTCGAACGTCGTCTCGACCGGGGTGGTCGAGGTCGAGCCGTCCACGGTCTGCGTCACCTCGACGGCGTGCTCGCCGACACCGAGGTCCGGCACGTCGACGCTCCACGAGCCGTCGTCACCGGCGGTGACCTCGACGGGGTCGCGGTCGTCGACGGTGACCGTCACCGTGGCGCCGGGCTGGGCGTCACCGGCGACCGTCACGGTCGTCGTCGCGTCGCCGTCGGCCACCGTGATGGGGTCGTCGCCGGGCTCACGGATGACCAGGGCCGCAGCGGCGACCACGGACACCGGTCGTTCGACCGCCGCGCTCGTGGTGCCGTTCACGGCCTGCGTGACCGAGGCCGTGAACGAGCCGGTCGGCACGTCCTCGACCGTGGTCGCCCAGCGGCCGTCCTCGTCCACGGTCGCCGTGGCGCTCCCGCCGTCGCCGAGGTCGACCGTGACGGTCGCGCCCGGCTCACCGGTGCCGGCGAAGTCGACCCCGGTGGTGGCGTCGTCGTCCGCCACCGTGACGGTGGTGGCACCCCGCGGCGTGGACACGACGAGCGGGGCTCCGGCACGGACCGACACCGCGGCCGTCACCGGCGTCGAGGTCTGCCCGCCGACGACCTGCGTCGCGGTGACGCGGTGGTCGCCGACCGGGACGTCCTGGAAGGTGGTCTCCCACCGGCCGTCCTCGTCCGCGGTCACCGTCTCGGCCTCGCCGGTCGAGAGCCGGACCGTCACCTCGGCGTCGGGCTGCGCCCGACCGGTCACCTCGACGTCGGCGGTGCCGGACGTGTCGGCGACCGTCAGGACGTCGCCGTCCTCCGGGGTCACGATGGCGAGCGCGGTTCCGGCCCGCACCGTGACGGTCTGGTCCGGACTGGAGGCGGTGGTCCCGCCGACCGTCTGGCTGGCGGTGAGCGTCGGGGTGCCGACACCGACCCCACCGAACGTGACCGTCCAGTCGCCGTCCGCGTCCGCGGTGGTGGTCGCCTCGTCGTCGCCGAGTCGCACCGTCACCGGCGCGCCCGGCTCCGCCGAACCCGTGACCACGACGTCGCGCGTGGCGTCGGCGTCCGGCACGAGGAGGACCACGTCGGTCCCCGGTGCGGTGATCGTGACCGCTTCGGCGGCCTCGATCGTGACGGCGCGCTCGACCGGGTCGGAGGTGCGCGGGTCGGAGACGGTGCCGGCCAGGGTCTGGGTGACCGTGACCTGGTGCACGTCGACGCCGAGGTCGGGGAACGTGACCGACCACGTGCCGTCGGCACCGATCGTCGTCTCCCGGTCGTCGGACCCGGCGAGGGTCGCCGTGACCGTGGCGCCGGGCTGGCCGGTGCCGGTGACCGTGACGTCGCGCTCGACACCGGGGCCGGCGACCGTGATCGGGTCCGTGTCCGGACCGGTGATCGTCAGCGCGTTGGCCGTGACGACCTCGAAGGTGATCGGGACGGCGCTCGTCACGACGTCCTCCACCTCCTGGCTGGCCGACGCCGTGTAGACGCCGGTCGGGGCGAGACCGGTCGCGTCGACCGCCCACCGCCCGTCGTCGTCAGCCGTGGTGGTGAACCGGGTGCCGGGTCCGACCGAGACGGTCACCGCGGCACCGGGCTCGGCCGTGCCGGTGATCCGGACGGTCGCGGTGGCGTCGGCGTCGACCACGACGAAGCGTGCGCCGCTCGCCGGGGTGTCGATGACGATGGCGTTGCCGGGGATCACGGTGAAGTCACGCGTGACCACCGGGCCGTCGGTGCCGTTCACGGTCTGCACGGCCTCGACGGTGTGCTCGCCGATGCCGAGCTGCGTGGTCGGGAGCTCCCAGTTGCCGGCCGTGTCCGTGACGACCTCGACGGAGTCGCCCTCGTCGATCGTGACGGCGACGGTCGCGCCGGGCTCCGCGGTGCCGCGGACGACCACGTTGGCCTGCCCGCCGGTGCCGGCGGGGACCTGCTGGGCGTCACCCGGTGCCACGATGACGAGCTCGTCGCCGGCCCCGACCGCGAAGTCACGGTCGACCGGTGCCGAGGTCGCACCGTCGACGGTCTGGGTGACCGTCGCGGTGTGGTCGCCGGTGCCGACGTCGGTGAGGACCACCGACCAGGCACCCTGCGGGTCCGCCGTCGTGGACACCGCGTCGCCGTCGTCCAGGACGACCTCGAGGCGGGCGCCGGGCTGCGCGGTGCCCCGCACGGTGACGTCGACGACGGAGTCGTCGGTGGCGACCGTGACGGTGGCGTCCTGCGCCGGAGCGGTGACGGCGAGCGGGGCGCCCGCCTGCACCGTGACGACCTGGCGGACGGCCGGCGAGGTGGTCCCGCCGACGGTCTGCGTCGCTGAGATCGTGTACCGACCGACCGGGACGTCGGTGACGGTCAGCGTCCACGTGCCGTCGTCGTCGGCCGTCGTGGTGGCGGTCAGCCCGTCGCCGAGCGAGACCCGCACCTCGGCGCCGGCCTCGGCCGTGCCGGCCAGGTCGAGGTCGGTGGTGGTGTCGACGTCGAGGACGGTGACCACGTCGCCGTCCTCGGGCGAGGTGATCGCGAGCGGGTCGCCCGCCTCGACGGTGAAGGTGGTCTCGACCGGGCCGGACGTGGTGCCGTCGACGCTCTGACGCGCCGTGACGGTGCGCTCCCCGACCGGGACGTCGGCGAAGGTCGTCGTCCAGGCGCCGTCCTCGTCGGCGGTGACCGCGGCGGCGAAGGAACCACCGATGCCGACGGTGACCCGGGCGTTCGGGGCGGCCGAGCCGGACACCGTCACCGGGGTGGTCGAGCTCTCGTCGGCGACGGTGATGGTGCTGCCGTCGGCGGGCTCGTCGATGGTGAGCGCGGGGGCCGCCGTCACGGTGAAGTCCCGGGTGACCGGGGCGCTCGTGGTGCCGCCGACGGTCTGGGTGACCTCGGCCGAGTACTCCCCGGCCGGGACGTCCGTGACGCTCGTCGACCAGGTGCCGTCGGCGTTCGCGCGGGTGGTGGCGGTCAGGCCGTCACCGAGGTCGACGTCCACGCGGGCACCGGCCTGTGCGCTGCCGGAGAACGGGACGGACCGGGTGTCGCCGGCGAGCGGGAAGTCCTGGTCCGCCGTGGGGGTGTCGACGGTCAGGCCGGCCGCGGCCACGACCCGGAAGGACCGGGTCACGGGTGCCGAGGTCGTGTCGCCGACCGTCTGCGTGGCGCTCGCCGTCTGCTCGCCGACCGGGACCTCGGGGACGGTGATGCTCCAGGCGCCGGCGTCGTCGGCCGTGCCCGTCGCGGTCACGCCGCCGCCCAGGTCGACGCTGATGCGCGCGTTCGCCGTCGCGGTGCCCGTCAGGGTGACGGGGGCGGTCTCCCCCGTCGTGGTGAAGGTCTGACCGGCCGTGGGCGTGGTGATCGTCAGGGCTCGCTGGGCGACGACGGAGAAGTCCTGCGTCGCGGTGCCGGCCGCGGTGCCGCCGACCGTCTGGGTCGCGGTCGCGGTGTACGAACCGGTGGGGACGTCGGGGATGGTCGTCGTCCAGGTCCCGTCGGCAGCGACGGTCGCGGTGCCGGTCCGGTCCCCGCCGAGGCTGACGGCCACGGAGGCGCCGGGCTCGCCGGCCCCGCTCACGACGACGCTGCGGGTCGAGGTCGCCGATGGCACGGTGAACTGCTGTCCGGCCGTGGGCGCCGTGATGGTCGGGGCCGCGAAGGCCGTGGCACGCACGGTCGAGGTGGCGAGGTCCACGGTGGCGACGTTCACCCCGGGGAGCACGGAGAGCCGCAGGGCGTGCACGCTCCGCGATCCGGTGTCGAACCCGCGGGGGTCGCGGAAGCCCGTGGTGTCCTGCGCGTTCACGGTGAGGTCGACGACCTGACGGAGCAGCAGCACGACGGGGCTCAGCAGGGTGGAGACGGCCGAGGTCGTCGCCGTGAGCGTCGTGCCGAGGTTCGTCAGGGCCGTGCCCGTCACCAGGGGACGCACGATGGTCTGCAGTGCCGGGATGACGACGGTGTTGACCGCCGGGGCGAGCAGGGTGCCGAGCACGTTCAGGCCGAGGGGCCCGCCCGTCGCCGTCACCGTGGCTGTGGCGGGCGACGTGCCGGCGAGGGCGCCGAGCGTGGTGTCCGCCCGGAGGGCCAGTGCGGTGAGCGGGATGCCCGCGAGGTTGACGTTCGCGGTGACGTTCACCCGCACGGCGGTCGAGTTGATCGTGTTGACGACCGCGGTCTGCAGTGCGGTCGGCAGCTGCGTGCCGAGGATCGTCGTGATGCTCCGGTTGATCGAGCTCACGGCAGCCTCGGTCAGCACCGACGTGTTCGCCGGCTGACCGTTCAGCGTGGTGAGCCGGTCGAGGTCGACGGTGATCGCGCCGGTCGACGGGGTGATCGTCACCGCACCGTCCGTGAGCGGCTGCTGCAGCACCCGGGTCAGGGTGTCGTCGAGGTTCAGGTCGACGGTCGCGGTGACGGTCGTGCCGTTGAGGTTCACGAGTCCGAGGCTCGTCGTGCGGAGGAGCCGCTGCAGCTCGCTCGTCAGCGCCGTGGTCGTGCCGGACAGCGCCCCGTCCGCCCCGACCGCGGAGTTCACCGTGCCCGAGAAGGTGCGCAGGTCGTTCCGGAGCGCCGTGCTGAGTCCGGCGACCGCGGGGCTCGTCAGGTTCAGGTCCGCGCCGGCGATCCGGTAGTCCGTCGTCGTCCCGACCGTGGTGCCGCGCGTCGCCTGGATCCGGGACGCCAGCGCCCCGACCCGCAGCTGTGCGTTCGACAGCACCCTGGTGTCGGCGCCGACGCGTGAGAACAGCGGGTTGAGGTCCACCGTCGCAGCGCCGGTGCCGGACCCGGTGCCGACCCCGATGCCGCCGTCGTTCGTCAGGAGCCCCGACGAGGCGGTCGCGCCCGTGGCCGAGGTCGTGGCGTACTGGCCGTCGACACCGAGGGTCAGGATGCCGTTCGGGCCGAGCAGGTCGATGTCGTTGCCGAGGTCGACCCCCACGGCGTTGAGCGCCGTCAGGTTGAGCGGCTGATTCGTGGTGCCGCCGCCGGAGCTCGCCCCACGCGCGGAGTACGCGCCGCCGAGCTGGGCGACCGCGTCGGCGTTGACGATGCCGGAGCCGCTGAGCAGCAGCCCCTCGGCCTCGGCGACGTCGGTCTGGGCGGCCGCAGCGGGTTGGATCGCCACGGTGGCGGCGATGAGCGCCGTCACCGTGGCGACGACGCCGCCGCGCAGGAGGAGCCGCCGACCGTCCGTCGCTCGTCCTCGAGCTCGGCCGTCGGCGCGGGTGATCCGTCGTGTCCGTTCGTCCGCTGCGGAGGGTACGGGGGTACCGGGCAGCGACGCGTGCCTGCGCATGCGTGTCTCTTTTCCTGGCGGGCGCGCCCGCCACCTGATCCTCGGAATCCACCGCTGGTGAGGCGGTGGAGGCTCCTCCGCTGGTGAGGCGGTGGAGGGTCGGAACCCTGGTTGGGGATTCCTGAGGCAGATCTTTACACATGATCAGGTTCGTGTCCGCACGTGCCGCCGAAAAAGTGCGCCGGCCCTCCCGAACGGGGGTGGCGTCGGCCCGGAACAGACCCGGCGGAAACGAAGAAGACTCCTCACGCACCCGCCAGAGCCCGGTTACCCTTGCTGCGTTTCCGCCCTGGGGGAGTTGGCCTGGATGGCGTCACGTGAGGAGCCGCCGAGAAGTCTACCGGACGCGACGGGCAGACTCGAACACATGAAGATCGCCATCGCCGGAGGACACGGCCAGATCGCCCTGCTCCTCGCCCGCCAGATCACCGACGCCGGCCACGACGCCGTCGCGATCGTCCGCAACCCCGCGCACGTGGCCGACGTCGAGCAACAGGGGGCGCGTGCGATCGTCGCCGACCTGGAGCAGCTCGGCGACGACGACCTGGCGCTCCGCCTGCGCGGTGTCGATGCCGTGGTGTTCGCCGCCGGTGCCGGGCCGAACAGCGGCGCCGAACGGAAGCTCACCGTCGACCGTGACGGTGCGATCCTGCTCGCCGACGCCGCCGAGCGTGCCGGCATCGAGCGCTACGTGATGATCTCCGCGATGGCAGCCGACACCTACGACCCCGAGCTCGCCGTCGTGCCCGCGCAGGACGACGCCGCGGTGTTCCAGGTCTACCTGCGGGCGAAGGCCGAGGCGGACGCGAACCTGCGGGCCCGACGCCTCCGCTGGACGATCGTGCGTCCCGGCGGCCTGCTCGACACGCCGCCGCAGGGCACCGTCCACGTCGGCCGGACGGTGCCGCGCGGCTCGATCCCCCGCGCGGACGTCGCGACCGTCGTCCTGCACGCCCTGCTCGACGACGCCGCGGTCGGCGTGCAGTTCGAGGTGACCAGCGGCGACACCCCGATCCCCGCGGCGCTGGACGCCCTCACCTGACCGGTCCGCACGGCCCGCACGGTGCACTGGACGCGGCCCACGGACGGCCGGGAGGCGCGGTGCCAGCCCGCACCGCGCCTCCCGGCCGCACCGTGCCAGCGCGACGACGCGAGGCGGCACGCGCGCTGCGCGTCAGAGCGCGACCGCAGCCGACTGCCGGGCGATCTCGAGCTCCTCGTTCGTCGGGATGACGAGCACCGCGACCCGTGAGCCGTCGGTGGAGATGCGGCGGGCATCGCGCGAGGCCAGCTCGTTGCGGTCCGGGTCGATCTCGATGCCCAGGTGCTCGAGCCCCGCGAGCACGCGCCGCCGCAGCAGCGCGTTGTTCTCGCCGACCCCCGCGGTGAACACGACCGCGTCGAGCCCCCCGAGCTGTGCGGTGTAGGCGCCCACGTAGCGACGGATGCGGTGGCGGTACACGGCGAGCGCCGCCTCGGCCTGCTCGTCGCCCTTGGTGGCGGCGTCCTGCACGTCCCGCATGTCGCCGTTGCCGGTCAGGCCGAGCAGACCGGACCGCTTGTTGAGCATGGTGTCGAGCTCGTCGAAGGTCATCCCGGCCTCGCGGTGCAGGTGGATGAGCACCGCGGGGTCGAGGTCGCCGGAGCGGGTGCCCATGACGAGCCCCTCGAGCGGGGTGAGCCCCATCGAGGTCTCGATGGACTTCCCGCCGTCGATCGCCGCGACCGAGGCGCCGTTGCCCAGGTGCAGCACGATCGTCTTGAGCTCGGCGAGCGGCCGGTCGAGGAACTCCGCGGCCTGCTCGGAGACGTACTTGTGGCTGGTGCCGTGCATGCCGTAGCGGCGGATCCCGTACTCGGCGGCCAGGTCGGCGGGGATCGCGTACGTGTACGCGTGCGGCGGCATCGTCTGGTGGAACGCGGTGTCGAACACGGCGACGTGCGGGACGTCCGAGAAGACCTGCTTCGCGGCGCGGATCCCCTCGAGGTTCGCGGGGTTGTGCAGCGGTGCGAGGCTGTTGAGGTCCTCGATCTGCTGCTCGACCTGGTCCGTGACGACCGTCGCACGGTCGAAGGTGGTGCCGCCGTGCACGACACGGTGGCCGACGACGGCGGGCGGGTGTTCGTCGAACGACGGCCCGACCTTCGCGAACGCGTCGATCATCGCCTGGAACCCGGCCGCGTGGTCGGGCACCGACGCGGCGTCGTTCGACGACGACTCCCCCGTCAGCGCGTTGGTGTGCTTCCAGGCCCCGGCGGACTCACCGATGCGCTCGACGAGCCCGGAGGCGAGCGTGTGCTCGCCCTCGAGTTCGATGAGCTGGTACTTGAACGAACTCGAGCCGGAGTTGACGACGAGGGCTGCGGTCACGGGGTGGTCACTTTCTGTCGGGTCTGGAGGCGCGGTGCGGGTCGGGCGGTCAGGCCGCGTCGGTCGCGGTGCCGGCCTGGATCGCGGTGATCGCGACGGTGTTCACGATGTCGCCCACCAGGGCGCCCCGAGACAGGTCGTTGATCGGCTTGCGCAGACCCTGCAGGACCGGGCCGATCGCCACGGCGCCGGCCGAGCGTTGCACGGCCTTGTACGTGTTGTTGCCGGTGTTGAGGTCGGGGAAGATGAACACCGTCGCGCGGCCGGCGACCGGGGAGTCCGGCATCTTGGTCGACGCGACCGTGGGGTCGGCTGCGGCGTCGTACTGGATCGGGCCCTCGACGAGCAGGTCGGGCCGGCGTTCCCGCACGAACGCGGTGCCGGCGCGCACCTTGTCGACGTCGGCGCCGGAGCCGCTGTCGCCGGTGGAGTAGCTGAGCATCGCGACGCGGGGGTCGATGCCGAACTGGGTCGCGGTCTCGGCGGACGAGATCGCGATGTCCGCGAGCTGCTCGCTCGTCGGGTCCGGGATCACCGCGCAGTCGCCGTAGACGAGCACGCGGTCGGCGAGCGCCATCAGGAACACGCTCGACACGATCGAGGTGTCCGGACGGGTCTTGATGATCTCGAACGACGGCCGGATGGTGTGCGCCGTGGTGTGCTTCGCGCCGGAGACCATGCCGTCGGCGAGCCCGAGCTGCACCATCATCGTGCCGAAGTACGAGACGTCGGTGACGGTGTCGCGGGCGAGCTCGATCGACATCCCCTTGTGGGCGCGGAGCCGGGTGTACTCCTCGGCGAAGCGTTCCCGCAGCTCGGGGTCGAACGGCGAGACGAGCTGCGCGGCCTCGAGGTCGAGGCCGAGCTCGGTCGCCCGCGTGCGGATGGCGGCGGGGTCGCCGAGGATCGTGAGCTCGCAGACCTGGCGCTGCAGCAGGGTGGAGGCGGCGCGGAGGATGCGGTCGTCCTCGCCCTCGGGCAGGACGATGCGCTTGCCGTAGCTGCGCGCCCGGTCGAGCAGGCCGTGCTCGAACATGAGCGGGGTGACGACCCCGGACGGGGCGAGCTGCAGGCGGTCGCGCAGGGCCTCGGCGTCGACGTGCTGCTCGAACAGGGCGAGCGCCAGGTCGGCCTTCCGGGGCGAGTCTGCGGCCAGGCGGCCACGGGTCTGGGTGATCCGGAGGGCGGTGTCGTACGTGCCGAGGTCGTTCTGCGCGATCGGCAGCGAGCTCGACAGGCCCTCGAGCAGCCGGGACACCTGCGGGGCGATCTCGAACCCGCCGTTCAGGATGACGCCGGCCAGGCTCGGGAACGTCTCGGACTGGTTGGCGAGCAGCGTGGCGATCAGGACGTCGCTCCGGTCACCGGGGACGACGACGATGCCGCCCTCGATGAGCCGGGGCAGGACGTTCTCCATGCTCATGCCCGCGACGACGGTGCCGAGGGCCTCGCGGTCGAGCAGGGCGTCGTCACCGCGGACCAGGGTGGCGCCGGTGGCCTGCAGCAGGGCGCGGACCGTCGGGGCGACGAGGACGCGGTCCTCGGGGATCGCCCACACCGGGACGTCGGGGTGGTCGTCGTGCACGGCCCGCTCGACGCTCGTCACGATGGCGGCCAGGGCGTCCGGGTCGGCGCGGTTCACCACGACGCCGAACAGCTGCGCGTGTGCCGCCCGCAACTCGCTCGTCGTGACGTCCGCCACCTGCGCCATGCCCTCGGGAGTGCGGGCCGCACGTTCGGCGGCGTCGCGGCCACCCAGCACGAGGAGCACCGGGGCGCCGAGGTTCGCGGCGACCTTCGCGTTGAAGGACAGCTCGGTGGGGCTGCCCACGTCGGTGTAGTCGGACCCGAGCACCACGACGGCGTCGCACTGCCGCTCGACCTGGGCGAACCGGGTGACGATGGTGCCGAGCGCCGCCTCGGGGTCGGCGTGCACGTCGTCGTAGGTGACCCCGACCGCGTCGTCGTACGAGATGCCGACGGCCGTGTGCTGCAGCAGCAGCTCGAGCACGTAGTCGGGTTCGACGACCGAGCGGGCGACGGGCCGGAACACGCCGACGCGGCCGACGGACCGGGCGAGGGTCTCGAGGACACCGAGGGCGACGGTGCTCTTGCCCGTGTGCCCTTCTGCTGACGTGATGTAGATGCGGGTCGACACGACGCCCAGGGTAGTCGCCGCACATGTCACGACATCTGGGAGCACCGTCGCCGACGACACGCGGTCGTGAGCACCTCGGAGAACCTGTACCATTGGGTGTCGCCGTCGCGAGACGGCGTCAGGAGAATTCGCCTAGTGGCCTATGGCGCACGCTTGGAAAGCGTGTTGGGTGCAAGCCCTCGGGGGTTCGAATCCCCCATTCTCCGCAGCGAGCAAGGCCGAACCACGACGAAGGACCCGCACCGATCGGTGCGGGTCCTTCGTCGTTCCACGGGCGATCGGTCCCCCACCCTGCGGACGAGCGCGTGCCCTGTTCACCCTCGGTTGGCCGGGAAACGCCCACCAGGGGTGGAACGGGCTGTCCCCGGTACCCGTCGGTCGCCTATGCTGGCGGAGCGAACGGCTCCGGGACGAGCCGACCGCGGTGCATCGAGCGGCAGGGGCGTCGCTCGGAGGGCGTGCTGGTCAGCGTGCCCGGAACACCCGAGGGGACGAGGAGACGCGCCATGGGGGACACCACCGTGCCCGCAGTGCCCGTGCGACCCGCCGTCTTCGACACGGTCCTCCGTCCGCGCCGGTCCCTCGTCCGTTCCACCGCGCTGAGCATCGCCTTCTCGGCCGTGCCGCTCGCCGTCGCCCTGGTCTGGGTCTCGTTCCCGTTCCGCACGTGGGCCGTGTTCGCCGGCGTCGTCGTCGCGATGGCCGCGGCCGTCGGCATCGTGTTCGTCCGGCTGCACACCGCGTTCATCGGGATCGACGACGACGGCCTGACGATCCGTGGTGTCCTCACGGCGCACCGCCGGGTCCCCCGCGACCGCGTGCACAGCCTGGTGCTCGCCACGACCTTCGGCTCGTCCGTGGACCGGACCGTGCGGGAACTCGTCGCGTTCGACCGGACCGGCGCCCACCTCTTCCGGCTCCGTGCCGATGTGTGGGGCGACGACGGGCTCGACCGGGTGGTCGACGCGCTCGGCGTGCAGGTCGTCGAGGAGGCCCGACCGGTCTCCGCCCGCACCTTCGCGAAGCGCTACCCGACGAGCCGCGCCTGGTACGAGCAGCGGTCGGCGTTCCTGCTCGTCGGCGGCCTCGTCGTGCTGGTCGTCGGCGGGTTGCTCGCCGTCGAGTTCGCCGGCCTCAACGCCCGCTGACCGACCGGCGAGACCTTCTGCCGTCGCCACCGGGTCCGGGGCGGTCGCCTCGACCGCCCCGGCAGGGGCGGTGGGAGCCGGTGCTGCCGGAGAGGCGGGCTCCGCGTCGGGCGCGAGCCGCGCCTCCAGGCCGGTGGGTGGCGGGGACCCGACGACCGCGGGTTCCGCGTCGGCGGTGCGTCCCGCTGCTCCTCCGCCGCCGGCGCTGCGGCGAGCTCCTCGGCTCGCCGCGCCGCCTCGCCGGCGGCCCGGCGGTCCGGGTCGTCAGTGCGACAGCGCGGGCACCGTCCGGGGGCGGACCACGAACCAGAGCATCAGGATCGCGACGGCGGCGGTCGACGCCATCACCATCGCCATCGGGGTGGCCGTCGTGATGCCGAGCCAGCCGACCACCGGCGAGATGAGACCGGCGACGCCGAAGTTCAGGGCACCGAGCACCGAGGCCGCGGTCCCCGCTTCCTTCCCGTGGGCAGCGAGACCGATGACCTGGACCAGCGGGAACGAGAACCCGCACGCGGCGATGAAGAACCACAGCGGCACCAGCACGCCGACCAGACCGGCACCGAGCTGGTCGAGGACGATGATCGCGAGCGACGCCAGCAGCAGGGTCGCGGTCGAGCACGCGAGGATCCACTGCGGACCGACCCGCTGGGCGAGCCGCGACGAGATCTGCACGCCGAGGACGACCCCGACCGAGTTGACGGCGAAGAGCAGCCCGTACTGCTGCGCGTCGAGCCCGTAGACCTGCTGGAACAGGAACGGCGACGCGCTGAGGTACGAGAACAGACCGCTGAACACCATGGCGCCGATGAGCGCGACACCGACGAAGATCCGGTCGGAGAACAGCGCCTTGTAGCGCTGGCCGATGGTGGAGTGCCCGGCCTCGTGCCGGCGGGCCGGCGGCAGGGTCTCGACGATGAGCAGGATCGACGCGATCACCACCGCCAGGCCGTAGCAGGCGAGGAAGACGAAGATGCCGCGCCAGCTGGTGAACTGCAGCATCTGCGAACCGATGAGCGGCGCGAGGATCGGCGCCAGGCCGTTCACCATCGCCAGGCGGGACAGCATCCGCACGAGCGGCTTGCCGCCGAACAGGTCGCGCACCGTCGCCATCGCGACGACACCACCGGCTGCGGCGCCCATGCCCTGCAGCACGCGGAACACCGCGAGCAGCTCGATGTCCGGCGCGGTGGCGGCACCGATCGACGCGGCGATGTGCACCGTCGTCGCGATGATCAGCGGTAGTCGGCGGCCCACCTTGTCGCTCCACGGGCCGACCAGGAGCTGCCCGATGGCGAAGCCGAGCGTCGTGGCGGTGAGCGTCAGCTGGACCGCGCCGTCGGTGACGCTGAACTGGTCCTTGATCGCCGGGAACGTCGGCAGGTACAGGTCGATCGTGAACGGACCGAGCGCCGTGAGGGCGCCCAGGACGAAGACGTAGACGAGTCGCTGCCCGCGGGAGAGCGAGTCTCCCGGGTGCAGGACGACCCGGAGCGAACCGGTGGTGGCGGGCGCGGTCACGAGACAGGAGTCCTTCGACGATGAGGGGGCGGGGGTGATCGCGGGTCGATCGAATCGATTCGTCCGCGGAACCATCCTACGGTCGCCGGTGCGTGCTCGGCGCCGCCCGTGCCGGCCGCCCGCGTGAAGCGGCTCGTGCTGCCACTCGGCCGCGCGGGGACCATGCGGTACCGTCGGACTGCTCGGGGGCCTTCCGGGTGAAGCGGATCAGAAGGGGGTGGGCGTCATGGTGGATGCCCGGATCCTGCACACCACTGCAGCGCTGCGCGAGGCGATCCTGCGACTCGCCGCGGACCGACCGGTCTCGGAGATCACCGTCGCCGACGTCACGCGTGCCGCCGGCATCAACCGGGCCACGTTCTACTCGCACGCCGTCTCCCCCGGGTCGCTGCTCGCCGACGTCCTGACGCCGGAACTCGACCGCATCCGGCAGGACGACGCCGACGAGCGCCGAGCCGCGGCCGACCGGGGCGCCGGAGCCGACGAGCTCGCAGCCATCACCCGGCGCGGCATCAACGCCGTGGTCGAGCACGTGACGACACACCGCGACATCTACGGCAAGGCGCTGCCGGACCCGAACGACGCGTCACTGCACCGGCTGCTCGTCGAGCACTTCACGGTGTCGAGCGCCCTGCACATCCGCGAGCTCGACCCCGCACGCCGGCCCGACCTGCTCGACGACGTCGCCGCGGGGTTCGTGGCGCAGGGCTTCGTCGGGGCGATCGAGGCTTGGCTCGCCGGGCCACGTCGGTCGCGGAAGGCGCTGGTGGAGACGATCACGCTGTCGTTCCCGGCGTGGTGGAGCTGAGCGGACCGTTGCACCCGATCGTGTGATCGCCTGCGCGCCCGTGCTCCCGTGGGTGCTGGCTTCCGGCCGTGCTCGTGCTGCGCGTGCCTACTCGGCGTCGGTCGTGTCGCCGTCCGCCGGGTCGGCCTCCGGCTTCTCGCCGCGCTGCAGGGACTGCACGACCTCGACCGCCGTCGCCGCGACGTCCGCGTCGTCGCCCACCGACGGCACGCGGTAGTCGGCGGACACCCCGTCGCCACCGGTGCCGGTCGCGGGCAGCGGATCGCCGAGGGAGACCACGACGACCCCGGCGTCGTGGGCCGTCTGGATCACACCGGTCAGCGCGGACGGTCGAGCGGCGTGCACGAGCAGGGCCTTGGCCCCCTTGCGCACGAGCTGAGCCACCGCGGTCTGCTGTGACGCCGCCGCGCCCGATGCCGGAGCGACCCGGACGTCGGGTCGGAACCCGGCGTCGGTCAGGTCGGTACGGAGTCGGGCGGCGAGGGCCGCGTCGTCGTGGAGCAGGACGACGCCGATCACGGCCTGCTTGTCGAAACCGCCGTCGGAGCTCGTCAGGTCGGTGCTCTGCACCGGCGTGGGGGCAGCCGACGTCGTGCCTTGGCACCCTGCCAGGGTCAGGGCCGCCGCCAGGGCGACGGTCACGGCGACGATGCGCAGCACGGTGGTCTCCTCTTCGGTCCGGTCTGCCACGCTACCCGGCAGCCGGCCCGTGCGACGACGGATTCGGCGACGGGACGGATCCGCCCGAGCCTGCCGCGACCGTCGTCGCCGGCGCGGGCACGGGGCCGAGCCGTCGGACGGCCGCGATCGCCAGAGCAGCGAAACCGATCATCGCCGCGAAGACCAGGGGGAACGACACCGTGCCGTCGGCGCCACCGGTCGCGGTGAAGAGCAGGCCGGTCACCGCGAGACCGATCACGCTGCCCGCGGCGTCCGCGATCGTCAGGGCCGAACTCGCGAAGCCGTCGTCGCCCTCGCGGGAGAACCGCAGGGTCAGCATCGAGGCGCGCGGGTAGATCGCGCCCATGCCCGCGCCACCGACGAACCAGCCGGCGACCAGCACCCACCACGACAGGTCGAACGTCGCGACCGCGAGCGCGGTCACCAGGCTGACGAGCACCAGCGTGAGCCCGACCCCGAAGGTGCGACGGGCGGTGAGCCGCTGCTCCCCCAGACGACCGTGCGCCCAACTCGACGCTGCCCAGCTGAGTGCCGCCACCGTCAGGGCCAGCCCCGCAGCCGACGGCGACAACCCGTGTTCGGCCTGCAGCAGGAACGGCACGTACGCCTCGCTGCCGAAGAACGACGCCGCGACGAGCCCGCGCAGCAGCACGACCGACGGCAGCCCGGCCGCGGCCCGGAACGTCCCGGTCGGCAGCAGCGGCCGCAGGGCGAACCAGGTGCCGACCAGCCCGACGAGCACCGCCGCGACCATGCCCCACGGGGTCAGGTCGGGCGCGACGTTGAGCAGCAGGATCGACACGGCAGCGGCCACCGACCAGCCGATCCTGACCCGCTGCCACGGCGGGCGGAGCGACGCGACCGGGGCGTGCACCCGGCCGAGGGTCGGCACGAGCAGGGCGAAGGCGACCAGCGCGATCGCCAGCGCCCCGGCGAACACCCAGTGCCAGTCCCAGGTGTCGGTGACGATGCCGGCCAGGGCGGGGCCGATCAACGCCGGCACGACCCAGGCGGCGGCGAACCCGGCGAACACCGGCCCGTGCAGCTCGGCGGGGAAGATCCGGGCGACCAGCACGTACAGCACCACGTCGATGGCCCCGGCACCGAACCCCTCGATGAGCCGACCGGCCAGGAACACCTCCATGGTCGGCGCGAGCATGACCACGGCGGTCCCCACCGCGAAGAACGCCGCCGACACCCACGCCACGATCCGGCCACCGGCGCGATCGGTCCAGTTGCCCGCGAGCACCATCCCCGGCACCCCGGCGGCGAGCGGGGCGGCGAAGGCGAGCGCGTACAGGGTCTCGCCGTCGAGGTCACGGCTGATCACCGGCATGATCGTCGTCATCGCCAGGTTCTGGAACGCCGCGACGCCGACGATCGCGACCATGCCGATCGTCGCGAGGGCGTACGGCCCGCTCAGCAGACTGGTCCGCGACGCCGTTGTGCTCACCTGGGACATCGTAGGGGCGAGGGGTGACGCTGTGGCAGCGTCAGCAGGTCACGCGTCAGCGCGCCAGCGCCTGCTCCAGGTCCGCCACCAGGTCGCCGGCGTCCTCGATCCCCACCGACAGCCGGACGACGTTCTCCGGCACGGCCAGCTCGGTGCCCTTCACCGACGCGTGGGTCATCTCGCTCGGGTACCCGATGAGCGACTCCACGCCACCGAGCGACTCGGCCAGGGCGAACAGCTCCGTCGACTCCGCGAACCGCTTCGCCGCCTCCGCGCCGCCGGACAGCGCGACCGAGAGCATCCCGCCGAAGCCGCGCATCTGGCGGGCGGCGACGTCGTGCCCCGGGTGGTCGGGCAGGCCCGGGTAGTAGACCCGCTCGACGCCGGGCGCGACGACGAGCGCCTCCGCGACGGCCTGCGCGTTCCGCGAGTGCCGCTCCATCCGCACCGCGAGCGTCTTGATGCCACGGGTGGTCAGGTAGGCGTCGAACGGCGACGAGATCGCCCCCGCGCCGAACTGCAGGAACTGCACCTTCGCCGCGAGTTCCTCGTCCGCCAGCACGACGGCTCCGCCGACGACGTCGGAGTGTCCGCCGAGGTACTTCGTGGTCGAGTACACGACGACGTCGGCACCGAGCGACAGCGGCTGCTGCAGGTACGGCGACGCGAACGTGTTGTCGACGACCACCAGGGCGCCCGACTCGTGCCCGAGGGTCGCGAGCGCGGCGATGTCGGCGATCTTCATGAGCGGGTTCGTCGGCGTCTCGACCCACAGCACCGTGGTGGCCGGCGCGCCCTGCAGCGCCGCGCGGACCTGGTCGAGGTCGCTCATGTCGACGACGACGAGCTCGACGCCCCACGGCACGTGCAGCCGACTCACCAGGCGGTGGGTGCCGCCGTACACGTCGTTGCCCATCACGACACGGCCACCCGGGACCAGCGCGGCGCGGAGCAGGGCGTCCTCGGCGGCGAGCCCGGACGCGAACGACGACGCCGCGACGCCACCGTCGAGGTCGGCGAGGAGCACCTGCAGCGAGTCGCGCGTCGGGTTGCCGGCGCGCGAGTACTCGTAGCCGTTGCGCATGCCGCCGACGCCGTCCTGCACGTACGTCGACGTCAGGTGGATCGGCGGGATGACGGCGCCGGTGATCTCGTCGGGCTCCTGGCCGGCGTGGACGGCCCGGGTGCTGAACTCGGTCATGCTCGGTGGTTCCTTACTCGGAGAGGTAGGTGAGGAGGTCGTGCCGGGTCAGCACGGTGACGGGCTTGCCGTCCTCGACGACGAGGAGCGCGTCGGCCGACTCGAGCGCACGACGCGCCGCGGAGACCGACTCGCCGACGCCGATGAGCGGCAGCGGGTCGCCGACGAAACCGGTGAGCGCGTCCGACATCTTCGCGGCGCCGGTGAAGACCTGCTCGAGCAGCGCCTTCTCCTCGACGGCGCCGACGACCTCGCCGATGACGACGGGCGGTTCCGCGCTGAGCACGGGCATCTGCGAGACGCCGTACTTGGTCATGATGTCGACGACGTCGCGCACCGTGTCCGCCGGGTGCGCGTGCACCAGGTCGGGCAGGCGGCCGTCCTTGCCGGCGATGAGCGAGCCGACGGTGCGCTCGTCATCGGTCTCGGCGAAGCCGTAGGAGCGCATCCACCGGTCGTTGAAGATCTTGCCGAGGTAGCCGCGGCCGCCGTCCGGCAGCAGCACGACGACGACGTCGTCCTCGGTCAGGTCCCCGGCCGCGCGGAGCGCCGCGACGACGGCCATGCCGCTCGAACCGCCGACGAGCAGTCCTTCTTCGCGCGCCAGGCGCCGGGTCATCGCGAAGGAGTCGGCGTCGGACACGGCGATGATCTCGTCCGGCACGCCGGCGTCGTACGCACTCGGCCAGAAGTCTTCGCCGACGCCCTCGACCAGGTACGGGCGACCGGTGCCGCCGGAGTACACGGAGCCCTCGGGGTCGGCCCCGACGATGCGGACGCCGCCGTCGGACGCCTCCTTCAGGTACCGTCCGGTGCCCGAGATCGTGCCGCCGGTGCCGACGCCCGCGACGAAGTGGGTGATCTTCCCATCGGTGTCGCGCCAGATCTCCGGACCGGTGGTCTCGTAGTGGCTGCGGGGACCGTTCGGGTTCGCGTACTGGTTCGGCTTGTAGGCGCCGGGGATCTCCTGCACGAGCCGGTCCGACACCGAGTAGTAGGACTCGGGGTGCTCCGGCGCGACCGCGGTCGGGGTCACGACGATCTCGGCGCCGTACGCCGTGAGCACGTTGCGCTTGTCCTCGCCGACCTTGTCGGGCAGCACGAAGACGCACCGGTAGCCGCGCTGCTGTGCGACCAGGGCCAGACCGACGCCGGTGTTGCCGGAGGTCGGCTCGACGATGGTGCCGCCGGGGCGCAGGTCGCCGGAGGCCTCGGCCGCGTCGATGATCCGGGTGGCGATGCGGTCCTTGGACGACCCACCGGGGTTCAGGTACTCGACCTTCACCAGGATGGTCGCCCGCACCCCCTCGGTCACCCGGTTGAGCTTGACGAGCGGGGTGTCGCCGACGAGGTCGACGACGGAGTTCGCGTAACGCACGCCGTCGAGTCTAGGACGCGGTCACCGCGTCCCGCTGGGATGTGTCGTGTGCGGACAACGCACCGGGATCCCGCGGCGGGCGACGTGCCCTGGTCGCGCTGCGCGCCGGACGGGAGGCCCGTGCGGGCGCCGCCACGGGCCTCCTGTCCGGCGCCCGGTCGCGACCACGACCGTCAGGGGCGGACGACGTCCGCCGACGTGTTCTGCTGCCGGTGCAGCTGCGCGTACGTGCCGTCGAGGGCGAGGAGTTCGTCGTGCGTGCCCTGCTCGACGATCTGGCCGTGGTCGAGGACGAAGATGACGTCGGCGTCGCGGATCGTCGAGAGCCGGTGCGCGATCGAGATGGTGGTCCGGCCGGCCGCCGCCGTGTCGAGCGCCGTCTGCACGACGTGCTCCGAGATGGAGTCGAGCGCGCTGGTCGCCTCGTCGAGGACGAGCACCGGCGGGTCCTTCAGCATGACCCGGGCGATGGCGATGCGCTGCTTCTCACCACCGGACAAGCGGTAGCCGCGCTCCCCCACGACGGTGTCGTAGCCGTCCGGGAACGACGCGATCGTGTCGTGGATGTTCGCCGTACGGGCCGCACGCTCGAGCTCGTCGTCGGTGGCGTCGGGCTTGGCGTACCGCAGGTTCTCGCCGATCGTGGCGTGGAACAGGTACGTCTCCTGGCTGACGATGCCGACGTGCCGCATCAGGTCCTCGTGCACCAGGTCGCGGACGTCCTGCCCGGCGAACCGCACCGATCCCTCGGTCGCCTCGTACAGCCGGGGCACCAGGTAGGACACCGTCGTCTTGCCCGCGCCGGAGGGACCGACGAAGGCCGCGAACTGCCCGGGGCGGAGCTCGAACGACACCCCGCGCAGGGTCGGCTTGTCGGCTTCGCCGTCGGGGTAGGTGAAGACGACGTTGTCGAAGGCGACGTGGCCGACCTTCGACTCGTCCACGGGCCGGGCGGTCGGCGAGTCCGTGATGGCCGGCTCGAGGTCGAAGTACTCGAAGATGCGGGCGAAGAGCGCACCGGAGGTCTGCAGGTCGAGGACCACGCGCAGCAGCCCGACCGTCGGGAACAGCAGCCGGGACTGCACCGTCGTGAACGCGACGATCGTTCCGGCCGTGATCGGGACGTCACCGATGATCAGGTACGCGGCGACGACGTAGATGATCGCCGGGATGATCGACAGGAAGATCTGCACGATCGCGAAGAACCACTGCCCGGACATCTGCTGGCGCACCTGCAGGGTGATCTGGTTGCGGTTCTCGTCCCCGTAGCGGCGGGTCTCGCTGGCCTGCTGGTTGAAGCTCTTCGCGAGCAGGATGCCCGAGACGCTCAGCGCCTCCTGCGTGATGGCCGTCATGTCGGACAGCGACTCCTGCGTCTGCGCGGCGATGCGGGCCCGGACCTGGCCGACGCGGCGCTGCGCGATCACGAGCAGCGGCAGCAGGACCACGGCGACCAGCGTCATCTGCCAGCTCAGCAGGAGCATCGCGACCACGGCGGCGATCACGGTCACGGTGTTGCCGAGCACCGACGAGATCGTGTTGTTCAGCACGCTCGCCACGCCGCCGACGTCGTTCTGCAGGCGTGACTGGATGACGCCGGTCTTGGTGCGGGTGAAGAACGCGAGCTCCATCCGCTGCAGGTGCGCGAACAGGCGCATCCGCATCGCCCCCATGACCTTGTTGCCGACCGTCGCGGTCAGGTACGTCTGCCAGACGCCGACCCCGGCGCTCGCGATCCAGAGCAGGACCATCGCGGACACGAGCTCGACCAGCACCGGGACGTCGGGGCGACCCGACGGCGGGAACAGCCCCCGGTCGAACGCCTGCTGGGTGAGCAGTGGCGGCACGACCGAGATGGCCGCACCGACCAGCACGAGGACGACCGTGAGCATGATCGCCCGGCGGTGCGGCTCGAACAGCGCGGCGATGCGCCGGACCAGGTGCGGGATCTTCGGCGCCTCGGCGTTGGCGGCCTTCTGCGCGCGGAAGTCGCCGCTCGAGATGCGCCCACCCCCGCGCGGACCGCCGCCTCGCCCGCCGTGTCCCATGCTCATGGAGCCACCGTAGCCCCGCGCTCGGACATCGACCGCCACTCCACAGCACCGCAGTATTTGACCCCGTTCAGGGGGCGTGCGAGCATGTGCCGTCCCCGTCCCCGCACCACCGAGGTCCCATGTCGTCCGCGCCGTCACGTCCCACGTCCCTGGGGGCGCAGCTCGCCCGCCGCAAGCCGATCGAGCAGCTGCAGGCCGAAGCCTCCCGTGGTGTGAACGGTGAACCGCTCCGTCGGTCGCTCGGCGTCTGGCAGCTGACGATGATCAGCGTCGGGGCCACGCTCGGAACCGGCATCCTGGTCGTCCTCGGCACCGCGGTCCCGCTCGCCGGTCCCGCCGTCTGGATCTCGTTCGTCGTCGCGGGGATCGCCGCGCTGCTGTCCGCGCTGTCCTACGCCGAGATGGCGGGCGCCGTCCCGACGTCGGGGTCCAGCTACTCGTACACGTACGCCACGATGGGCGAGGGCATCGCCTGGATCTGCGGCTGGTGCCTCGTGCTCGAGTACGCCGTCTCGGTGGCCGCGGTCGCGGTGGGTGCGAGCGAGTACGTCGACGAGACCCTCCGCGTGTTCGGCCTGCACCTGCCCACCGCACTCTCCGCTCCCCCGGTCGACGGCGGCGTGGTCAACCTGCCCGCGGCGGTCCTGGTCCTGCTCGCCACCGTCGTGCTGCTGCCCGGTGCCCGCGAGAGCGCCTGGGTGAACACGGTCATGGTCATCGTCAAGATCGCCCTGCTGGTCTTCTTCGTCGTCGTGGCGTTCACGGCGTTCCGGGCGCAGAACTTCGAGCCGCTGGCCCCGATGGGCGCCGCCGGGGTCACCGCCGCCGCGTCACGGCTGTTCTTCTCGTACATCGGCTTCGACGCCGCCTCGACCGCCGGTGAAGAAGCCAAGAACCCCCGCCGTGACCTGCCCCGGGCGATCATCGGCTCGATCGCGCTCATCACGGCGCTGTACATCCTCGTCGCGATCGCCGCCGTCGGGGCCCGCTCGTGGACGGCGTTCTCGTCGTCCGAAGCGTCACTCGTCCGCATCGTCGTCGACGTCACGGGGCAGCCGCTCGTCGCCCTGGTGTTCTCGATCGGCGCCGTCGTCGCGATCGCGAGCGTCGTCCTCACCGTCCTGTACGGCCAGACCCGCATCCTGCTCACGATGTCCCGCGACGGCCTGGTACCGAAGGTCTTCGGGCGGGTCTCCCGTCGCACCGGCACCCCGATCGCGAACACGCTCATCACCGGGATCGCCGTGACGATCGTCGCCGCACTCGTGCCCCTCGGTGAGCTCGCCGACGCGACGAGCATCGGCACCCTCGTCGCCTTCGCCCTGGTGAACGTGTCCGTCATCGTGCTCCGCCGCTCGCAGCCCGACCTGGAGCGCTCGTACCGGGTGCCGCTGTTCCCCGTCGTGCCGATCCTCGGCACCCTGAGCTGCGTGCTGCTCGCGGTGTTCCTCGGCGCCACCACCTGGATCGCCTTCGGCATCTGGATGGCCGCCGGCGCCCTGCTCTACCTGGCCTACGGCCGCCGCCACAGCACGCTGCGCTGACGCGCCCGCCGCGCCGCGCCCACCCGCGCCGCGCCGCGCCGCGCCGCGCCGAGTCTCGGCCAGGCGGACTCTTCACTGCACACGAAGGCGCGAAAGTGTCTGCCCAGGCGAGACTCGGCACCTTTTTCGAGACAGTCGTGCACTCCCGCTCTCCACAGATCCCACCGGAGGGCACACGGCACAGATCCGAGTCTGCACACTCGCATCATGCAACTGCACCGGACACGGCCCGATCTCCTCCGCGCCGAGCCGTCGGATCCATCGCGAGCACGACAACTCCGACGGCTCCATGCCGCTGGGCGAGTCGTCCGGCTCCGTGCGGGTGTCTACCTGGACAAGCGGGTGTGGGATTCACTCGACACGTCGGACAAGCACCTCGCCATGGCTTGGGCTGTCGCTCCCGACCTGAGTCCGACCAGCGCGTTCTCCCACGTCACGGCTGCACTCATCCATGGCTGGCCGTTGATCGGGCCGGCTCCCGAGCGGATTCACGTCGTCGACTGGGAGCTGGTCGGTGTCGAACACCGGGTCGGGCTCATTCGACACGGCATCGACCCCGCTGGCCTGCGCCTCGGCCCCAGCCGATTCGACGGCGTCCCCGTGGTCGATGCGCTCGGAACGGCGATGGCCGTCGCGCGAACGTGCGACCCGGCGGTAGCCTCCGTGGCCATCGACCACGCGGTACGCATGAAGGCGATCGACAGGAAGGTGTTCGAGGAGCACCTGCCTCCGCCCGCATCGCGTGGTGGCCGGAGGGCTCGGCTCGTCGCCGCTGCGCTCGATCCGGCACACGAGTCACCCGGTGAGTCCTACTCTTCGATCCGACTCGTGCAACTGGGAGTGACGAACATCCACCCGCAGCATGAGTTCGTCACGAACGGGTTCCGCGACCGCGTCGACTTCTGGTTGCCCGACGCCGGAGTCGTCGTCGAGTTCGATGGCAAGCAGAAGTACGTCGACCGCGAGATGCTCGCAGGTCGGGATCCCGGCGACGTCCTATGGCAGGAGAAGCGCCGCGAGGACCGCATCCGTACCCGCCGAGAAGTTCGGTCCGTCATCCGAGTGACCTGGTGGCACCTCGAGAGCCTCGACCGGCTTCGTGCGCTGCTTCGATCGCACGCGGTGTTGATCACTCCGTGAGCGGCTCCTGCGCCGGGTCGAGTCTCGGCCCAACGGACAACTTCCCGCTTCAGAGGCCGGCAAGATGCCCGCTCAGCCGAGTCTCGGCGAAAGGCAAAGCGCCCCGCACACGACGAAGGCCGCCGCCCCGAGGGGCAGCGGCCTTCGTGACCGGAACGGTCGAGACTACGCGAGCTCGATCGTGGCGCCAGCGGCCTCGAGGGTCGCCTTCGCCTTGTCGGCGGTCTCCTTGTTCGCACCCTCGAGGATCTTGGCGTCGGCGGTCTCGACGAGCGCCTTGGCCTCACCGAGGCCGAGCGACGTCAGGCCACGGACCTCCTTGATGACCTGGATCTTCTTGTCACCAGCGGACTTGAGGATGACGTCGAACTCGGTCTTCTCCTCAGCGGCCTCGGCCGGAGCAGCTGCGCCGGCGGGGGCGGCAGCGGCGACCGGGGCGGCCGCGGTGACCTCGAAGACCTCTTCGAACTTCTTCACGAAGTCCGAGAGCTCGATGAGCGTGAGCTCCTTGAAGGCCTCGATGAGCTCGTCCTGCGAAAGCTTCGCCATGATTTTCTCCTACTACTAGCTAGTACGTGTGGTTGATGAACGCGAGCCTGATCAGGCCGCGGACTCCTGCTTCTCGCGAAGGGCGTCCACGGTGCGGACGGCCTGCGAGAGGGGTGCCTGGAACAGGTACGCAGCACCGAACAGCGAGGCCTTGAGTGCGCCGGCGAGCTTGCCGAGCAGCACTTCACGGGACTCGAGGTCGGCGAGCTTGTCCACCTCGGTCGCGGTGAGCGGGTTACCGTCGAAGTAACCGCCCTTCACCACGAGCTCGGGGTTCGCCTTGGCGAATGCACGCAGCGACTTCGCGACGGCGACGGTGTCACCGTGGACGAAGGCGAGAGCGGACGGACCGGCGAGCTCGTCGTCGAACGACGAGATGCCGGCGTTGTTCGCCGCGATCTTGGTCAGCGTGTTCTTCACCACGGCGTACGTGGCGTGCTCACGGATCGAGTTGCGGAGCTCCTTGAGCTGCGCGACCGTGAGACCGCGGTACTCGGTGAGCAGAACGGCGTTCGAGCTACGGAAGAACTCCGTGAGCTCGGCGACCGCAGCTTCCTTGTTCGCCATGGTTCTCCTTGGGGGTCTTGCCGGCAGCCCCAGGTCCACGAACGAAAAAAGCTCCGGCGCAGAGGCTCGGAGCTGCTCCCCCGAGAACGGGAGGAGTGGTTCGGAACACCTGCGCGGGATGCCTCACGAGTGAGGACCTTCGGTCACGATGTTCACAAACACGTTGCGAGCAGCACGACATCCGGCGGTCTTTGGCTTCGAGAACTGTACCAGACGCCGTGGGCGTCACCAAACACCCCCACTGGAGGCGCGGGGCGGCCCCGCCCCGCGCCTCCCGACCGTCAGTGGGTGCCGTCCACCGCAGCGGGTGTCGCCGACCAGTCCGCGGACCCGGCCGGGTCAGCCGACGACGACGCGACAGCCCCTGCCGCGGCGGCAGCCGCAGCCGGGTCGCGGGGCAGGTGCACCGTGAACACGGTGTCCCCCGGCTCGCTCGTGACCTCGACCCGGCCGCCGTGCGCCTGCACGACCGCGTCCACGATGGCGAGCCCCAGGCCGGTCGACCCGACCGTGCGGGACCGCGAGCTGTCTGCCCGGGCGAAGCGCTCGAACAGCTTCGGCAGGAACTCCGGGTCGATCCCCTGGCCGGTGTCGCGCACGGTGAGGTCCACGCCGCCGTCGACCGGGGCGAGGCCCACCGTGATGCGGGTGCCCTCGGGCGTGTGGGTCCGGGCGTTGGTGACGAGGTTCACGATGACCTGGTGCAGGCGTGCGGCGTCGCCCGTGATGGTCACCGGCTCCGGCGGGACGTCGACCTCGATGGGGTGTTCCGGTGAGGCGGCGTGTGCGTCGTTCACGGCGTCGAGCACCAGCCCGGTCAGGTCGACCTCGGCGAACTGGATCTCGCGGCCTTCGTCGAGCCGGGCCAGGAGCAGCAGGTCCTCCACCATCGAGGTCATCCGGATGGACTCGGACTCGATGCGGCTCATCGCGTAGACCACGTCCTTCGGCAGGTCGCCGCCCATGCGCCGGGTGAGCTCGGCGTACCCGCGCACCGAGGCGAGCGGGGTCCGGAGCTCGTGCGAGGCGTCGGCGACGAACTGCCGCACCTTCTGCTCCGAGCGTTCCCGCGCCTGCATCGCACTGCCGATGTGCCCCAGCATGCGGTTGAACGCGCTGCCGACCCGGCCGACCTCGGTCCGGGGGTCGGTGTCGGGCACGCGGACGCCGTCGAGGGCGTCGCTGCGGTCGAGCGGCATGCGGGCGACGGTGGACGCGGTCTCCGCGACGCGCTCGAGCGGTCGGAGCGACTGCCGGACCACGAACGCGGCGACGACCGAACCGGCGACCAGTGCGGTCGCCACGACGGAGAGGACGACCCCGAAGAGCTTCCAGACGCTGTCGTAGACGGGGGCCATCGGGAGCCCCACGACCAGGACGGCCGGGCCGACGTTGACGGCGGCGAGGCGGTACCGCCCGACGTCCGACCCGAGGTCGATCGTCTCCGGGTCGGCGTCCACCCGGACGGACCCCAGTGCCTCGGCGCTCGTCTGCGGGACCCCGCTCGGGCGGCCGTAGTCGTCGAGCACGTTCGCGATGACGACCTGCCCGTCGACGAAGTACGCGGTCAGGGTACCGGCGGCCTGGCCGGACGGTCGGGACAGGTCGATGCTCGGCTGCCCCGACTGGTTCTGCTGCAGGTACCGCTGCGCCCGGTGGGTGGCGCCGGTGATCTGCTTGTCGATCGCGCTGGTCTGGATCGAGGCGAGCGCGATGATGCTGGCCGCCCCGATCACCGCGCTGACGGCGACGACGAGGGCGACGATGCTCAGGACGAGCCGACGCCGCAGGGTCACGAGGTCGGCTTGATGACGTACCCGACGCCGCGCACCGTGTGGATCATCGGGGTCTCACCGGCGTCGATCTTCTTGCGCAGGTAGGAGATGTAGATCTCGACGACCGACGACTTGCCACCGAAGTCGTAGGACCACACGCGGTCCAGGATCTGCGCCTTCGAGAGCACCCGACGGGGGTTGCGCATCAGGAACCGGAGCAGCTCGAACTCGGTGGCGGTCAGTTCGATCGGCCGGCCGGCGCGGGAGACCTCGTACGACTCCTCGTCGAGCACCAGGTCGCCGACGACGATGCGGGAGTCGCCGGCCTCGGAGATCGAGATCTGCGAGCGGCGGATGAGCCCGCGCAGGCGCGCCACGACCTCCTCGAGGGAGAACGGCTTGGTGACGTAGTCGTCGCCGCCAGCGGTGAGCCCGGTCACGCGGTCCTCGACGGAGTCCTTCGCGGTGAGGAACAGCACCGGGGTGTCGTCGTTGTTCTGCCGCAGCCGGCTGAGCACCTGCAGGCCGTCGAGGTCCGGCATCATCACGTCGAGCACCATCGCGTCGGGCTTGAACTCCCGCGCGGTCGTCAGGGCGTCCTGCCCGCCGTTCGCGCTCTTGACGTCCCAGCCCTCGTAGCGGAGCGCCATGGACAACAGGTCGGTGAGGCTGGCTTCGTCGTCGACGACCAGGATGCGCAACGGGGTTCCGTCGGCACGCGTGAGGCGCGGGGCTGCTGCGGGCTGGGAGATGGTCACGTCTTCGAGTATCGAGAAGTTCCTATGAGTCGTCTGTGGCACGGCCCAGTGCGTTCTGTGGATCGAGGACACGTCCCCATCTACCGCTCCGTACGTTGGGAGCATGTTGCGATCTGCAGCCTGGCCCCCGTCGGCCCGGCACCTGGACACCGAGCGGATCGAACGGACGACCGGGAGGCCCGGCTCGTCACCGACGGAGCGCCTCGCGGTCGCGCGGGCGGTCGCCGTCACCACCCCACCCCTGTCCGCCGGTGCGGCCGGCGGGTTCTTCGGCACGCTCGCCGCGGTCGCCGCGGCGGACGTCGCCACCGCCCGCACCGTCGAACCGCACCTGGACGCGCTCGGGATCCTGGCACAGGCCGGGGTCGACGCCCCGGACGGCTCGACCTGGGGCGTCTTCGCCGCCGAGGGGCCGGGCCTCCGGCTCGACGCAGCGCCGCAGCACGACGGCACGGTCCTGCTGCACGGCACGAAGCCGTGGTGCTCGCTCGCCTCGACGCTCTCGCACGCCCTGGTCACCGCACACCTGGGCGACGAGCGGGTCCTCGTCGCCGTGGACCTGCGACAGCCCGGGGTCACCGTGCACGACGACGCCTGGGTCGCACGCGGCATGCCGGACGTGCCGAGCGGACCGGTCGACTTCGACGGCGTCCTGGCACGACCCGTCGGCACTCCCGGTTGGTACCTGCGCCGTCCGGGCTTCGCCTGGGGTGGCATCGGCGTCGCGGCCTGCTGGTGGGGCGGTGCGGTCGGGCTCGCCCGGGTGCTGCGTGACACCGCGTCGGCGCACCCGGAGTCCGAGCTGCTGCAGGCCGCCCTCGGAGCCACCGTGGCCGACCTCGCCGACGCCGAGGACGCCCTCGCCGACGCCGCCGCCCGGATCGACGGGTCCGACCCGGGTTCCGACGACACCGACTGGCGGCTGCTCGCCCAGACCGTCCGGTCGCGGGTGCGCCGTTCGGTCGACGCCGTGCGCGAGCGGGTGGTCGCCACGATCGGCCCGGCTCCGCTGACCGCCGACCCCGCCGTCGCCGCGCGGGTCGCCGACCTCGAGCTCTACGTCCTGCAGGACCACGGCGCCCGCGACCTCGCCCGCATCGGCCGGATGGTGCTCGAGCGCGGCGGCGTGGCGTGGTGAGCTTCGACCACCGCGAGCCGGGCACCGACCCGGCGGCGTGGACGGGGTTCCTCGACGGCCTGGACGCACCGGCGATCGACCTCGCCGGTACCGGATCGGTGGTGGTCGTCGCACCCCACCCCGACGACGAGACACTCGGCGCCGGTGGGCTGATCGCGGCCGCTGCAGAGGCCGGCGTCCCCGTGCACGTACTGCTCCTCACCCGCGGCGAGCGCTCCCACCCGGACTCCCCCACGACGACCCCGGAAGCACTCGCCGCCGCCCGTGACGACGAGTTCGTGGCGGCCCTGAGCGCCCTGCGCCCCGACGTGACGTCGGCCTCGGTGGGGATCCCGGACGGCGCGACCCGCGAACACCGAGACCGTGTCGTCGACGCCCTCGACACCGTGCTCGCAGGCGCCGCCCGCCCCGTGCTGCTCGTCGCGCCGTGGCGAGGGGACGGGCACCGCGACCACCGCATCGCCGGCGAGGTCGCCTAGGCCGCCGCGGCGAGCGCCCCCGACGTCGACCTGCTCGCGTACCCGATCTGGGCCTGGCACTGGGACGACCCGGACCACTCGGTCGCCCCGTGGGACGACGTTCGGGCACTGTCGCTGCCCGACGACCTCGTCGCCCGGAAGCGTGCCGCCCTCGTCGCCTACCCGTCGCAGACCCGGCCCCTCTCGCCCGCGCCGGGAGACGAGGCGATCGTCGACGACCGGCACGCCGCCCACCACCTCCGGACGACGGAGTGGTTCTTCGCGCCGGGTCCGGCCCCGTCGCGGTCTCGCGAGTCGTTCGACGCCCACTACGACCGGAAGCCCGAGGGGTGGGACTTCGACGGGTCCTGGTACGAGCAGCGCAAGCGGGCCGTGACGCTGGCGGCGCTCCCCCGCCCGCGCTACCGGTCGGCGCTCGAGCTCGGCTGTGCGACCGGCGTCCTGACCGCCGCCCTCGCCGAACGCGCGGACGACGTGCTCGGCACCGACATCTCGGCGGCGCCGCTGGAGCGTGCCGCCCGCCGCGCCCCGGCCGCGCGGTTCGTGCAGGCGGCCCTGCCGTCGGAGTGGCCGGACGGGCGCTGGGACCTGGTGGTGATGTCCGAGGTCGGGTACTACCTGTCGCCCGCCGACCTCGACGCGACGATCGACCGTGTGCTCGGATCGCTCGACGACGACGGCGTGCTCGTGGCCTGCCACTGGCGGCACCCCGACGACGAGGCCGTGTCGAGCGGTGACGCGGTGGACGCGCGGCTGACCGAACGGTGGCCGCGTCCCGCCCTGCTCCGACACGTGGAGGAGGACTTCGTCCTGAGCGTCCTGCCCGGCCCGGCGGTCACCTCGGTGGCCCGGGCCGAGGGGATCATCCGGTGACCCGACCGGAACCGCGTGCACGCGTCGACGTCGTCGTCCCCGCGCACGACGAGGCGGACCGGATCGCCGCGTGCCTCGACGCGCTCCTGGTGGCCGTCGACCGGCTCGCCGCGGAGCGACCCGGAGTCGACGCCGCCGTCACGGTGGTGCTCGACGGCTGCACGGACGGCACCGCTTCGGTGGTCGAGCGGTACCCGGTCGACGTCCTGACCACGGACCGTGTCGGGGTCGGTCGGGCACGGACCATCGGGGCGACGCACGCGCTCCGGACGCACGACGGCGACCCGGCGGCCCGGTGGCTCGCCCACACCGACGCCGATTCCCGGGTGCACGAACGGTGGCTCGTCCAGCAGTCCGACGCCTTGGCGTCCGGTGCGCAGGTGCTCGTCGGCGCCGTCGTCCCCGACCCGGACGACCTGGCGCCCGCGGTGCTCGACCGGTGGACGCAGGCGCACCCGCCCGGTGCTGCCCTCGGCCACGTGCACGGCGCGAACCTCGGCGTGCTCGCCGCGGCGTACGTCAGCCTCGGCGGGTTCGACCCCGTACCCGAGCACGAGGACGCACGGCTGGTGGCCCGGGCGCGGGCGCTGGGCCTCCGGGTGGACGCCACCGTCGACCTGCCGGTGGTGACGAGCGGGCGTTTCGCCGGCCGGACCCCCGGCGGGTACGCGGAGCACCTACGCCAGCGGTACGGCGACGTCGGCTGATGCGGCCTTGGTCGCTTCATAGGTGAGCGATGGGTCGGTCATCGACAGCGTGCCTAGGTTCTCCTCCGTCGGCCCCGCCGCGTGCTCTGCGCGGCCGGTGACCCCAGCCGGCCACCACCGAGGAGAACCATGTTCCTGACCTACCTCAGGCGCGAACTCACGAACCGCAAGAAGCAGACGGTCATCATCGCGATCGGGATGGCCCTGGCCATCGCCCTCGTGGTGATCGTGTCGTCGATCTCGGGTGGCGTGCAGGCAGCGCAGTCGAGCGTCCTGCAGTCCGTCTACGGCGTCGGCACCGACATCACCGTCACCAAGACCGCGACGGCGTCGACGAACGGCGGGCGTCCGAGCTTCGACTTCGGCAGCCAGGGCGACAGCGACGACGACGGCGGTTCGACCGACCTGTCGCAGTCGCGGCTCGCGGTCGCGCGCGGCACGAGCACCCTGGACGCCGCGAACGTGTCCACGATCACGAGCACCGACGGCGTCAAGGCCGCGACGGGTGTGCTGACCCTCGAGAACAGCACGTTCTCCGGCCAGGTCCAGCAGCAGTCGACCGACGACAGCAGCACGGACAGCAGCAGCGACTCCGGCGGCGACAGCACGACCCAGCAGGGCCCGCCGAGCGGGGACACCGGCGGTGGCGGCGGGTTCGGCGGTGGGTCGTTCAGCGTCGACTCGTTCACGGTGACCGGCATCCCGGTGTCCGGCGCGGCGGTCGGTCCGCTCACGAGCACCGAACTCACGAAGGGGCGCACCTTCGCCGCGAAGGACGCGGGCAAGGACGTCGTCGTGCTCGATGCGTCGTACGCGAAGAGCGAGTCCGAGGCGGTCGGCGACACCGTCGACATCGGCGGCACCGACTTCACCGTCATCGGCATCGTCAGCTCCACCGGCTCGGCCTCGACCACGGGCTCGAACACCTACATCCCGCTCGACACCGCGCAGGCGCTGGCCGACCTCGATGGCAAGGTCACGTCGATCTACGTCTCCGCGGAGTCCTCCTCCGACGTCAGCACGATCAAGTCCGCACTGCAGGCGAAGCTGACGAGCGCCACCGTCTCCACCGAGGCCGACCTGGCCTCGAGCGTGTCCGGGTCGCTCAGCACCGCGTCGAGCCTGGTCTCGAACCTCGGCAAGTGGCTGTCGATCGTCGTGCTCGCCGCGGCGTTCCTCATCGCGATCCTCTTCACGATCTCCGGCGTGACCCGCCGCACCCGCGAGTTCGGGACCCTCAAGGCGATCGGCTGGTCGAACGGCCGCATCACCCGACAGGTGGCCGGTGAGTCCCTGGTGCAGGGCCTGATCGGCGGCGTGCTCGGCGCCGCGGCCGGCCTGATCGGCATCCTCGTCGTGAACGTCATCAGTCCGACGATCTCGGCGAGCGCCTCGAGCACGACCGGCGGGGGCGCCGGTGGCGGTGGTGGCATGCCCGGAGGCGCAGCGACCGCGGCCGCGGGCAGCGGCACGACGGGTGGCGCACCGGCCGGAGGCTTCGGCGGTGGCGCGAGCACCGCGTCGACGACCGACGTGGTCCTGCACGCCCCGGTGACCGTCGAGATCATCCTGCTGGCCATCGGCCTGGCGATCCTCGGCGGCCTCATCGCCGGCGCGCTCGGCGGCTGGCGCGCGAGCCGGCTCCGTCCGGCCGAGGCGCTCCGGAGCGTCGCCTGATGCCCGGCCGCACCGACACGACCGAACCGACGACAGGAGCAACCGTGACCAGCACCGACACCGCGACCGGCGAGGCGGAGGCGAGCCGCGCCTCCAGTCCGATGTACCGGCTGACGAACGTGAGCAAGACCTACGAGCAGAAGAACCGGACCGTCACCGCCCTGACGAACGTCCACCTGGCGATCCCGCAGGGGCAACTCGTGGCCGTCCAGGGGCCGACCGGCGGCGGGAAGTCGACGCTGCTGCAGATGCTCGGAGCACTCGACCGGCCGAGTGCCGGCTCGATCCACCTCGGTGGCGACCGCGACGTGGCGAAGCTCGGCGACGGCGCGCTGACCGACCTGCGGGCGACCGAGATCGGCTTCGTGTTCCAGAGCTTCAACCTGATCCCGACGCTGACCGCTCTCGAGAACGTCGAGACGGCGTTCGCGGGGTCGCTCGCGAACCGGCCCCGGAGTGAGGTCCGCGAGCGTGCGGTCGCTGCCCTCCGCGAGGTCGGACTGGGCGAGCGGATGGAGCACCTGCCGGCCGAGCTGTCCGGCGGACAGCAGCAGCGCGTGGCGATCGCCCGGGCGCTGGTGAAGAACCCGAGCGTGCTGCTCGCCGACGAGCCGACGGGTGCGCTCGACGAGTCGACCCGCGACGAGATCATGGCGCTCATCGAGAAGCAGTGGCGGGAGCGCGGACTGACCGTCGTCATCGTCACGCACGACTCGTGGGTCGCGAAGCGTGCCGAGCGGCGCCTGCACATCAAGCAGGGGCAGGTCCGCGAGGTCTAGCTGAGGCGGGCGGCGGGCGGGGCGTCCTCCCGCGTTTCGCGCTGAGCGACAGTCCACGCGTCCGGCGGCGCGTGGACTGTCGCTCAGCGCGTGAGGACGCCGCAGGCCCCGGCGCCGCAGGCCCCGGCGCCGGCGCCGGCCGCTACCGGGCCACCGGGTAGTCGCAGTACGCGAACCACGACGAGTCGGAGGCCCACGGCGGCACGTTGACCGTCCCCTGCCCGCCGTCGAGTGCCACCAGGGTCTCGGGCTGGACCGCGATCCGTGCGCCGCGGACGAGCGAACCCGGCAGCAGCCGGAGCTCGACGCGGTGGTCGGCCGGGTGGCCCTGCACGCCGGGTTCGTACGACAGGTAGAGCAGGTGTGCACCGTCCGGCGACAGGTGCGGGAACCAGTTCACCCGGTCGTCGTTCGTCAGGCGGACCGGGCCGTCGTGCCCGGGCCAGCGCACGGCCAGCTGCGCGGTGCCGGGGGTGAACCGCTCCGTGTTCCAGAGCAGGATCCCGCCGGCCGGACTGATGGTGCAGCCGTCGTCGGGGTGCTCGTCCCGCGTGACGAACGTCGGCTCGCCGGTCTCCGGGTCGACCATCGCGACGTCGGTCGTCCAGACGCCGTCTTCGGACAGCTCCCCCACGATCGCGGCGAGGGCGCTGCCGTCGGGGGCGATGCCGTGCAGGTAGAACTTCCGCTTGGTGGGCAGGACGGACGTGACGTCGGTGATCCGGGTCGCGGCGCCGCCCTCGGGCAGCGGGACGCGGTAGAGCTCGCCGTCACGGGCGCTCACCACGACGGAGCTGCCGGACGGGTCGAGCACGTGGTCGTTGTTGATCTCGTCGACGCCGTCCATCGGCACCGGCACGAGCGCGGTCTCGTCGAGGACGGTGCCGCTGTCGGCCGACGGCAGCCGCAGCAGCCACAGGTCGCCGTCGCCGTTGAGCACCAGGGTCTCGGCGTCCAGCACGTTCGGCGCCTCCACGAGCACCGTGGCCGACTCGAACACGAGCCGCGAGGTGCGGGACTCGACGTCGTACACGTGCACGCGGCTGGTCTGTCCGGGCAGCAGCTGCCGCCCTCGGGTCTCGTCGCTCATGCTTCCATCCTGTCGGTCGTCGGGTCGTCGGGTGGGGAACGGCAAGACACCGGTGTTCACGCTGCGCACCGCGTCATGCGGGGGCGTCGAGCGCGAACACCGGTGTCTTGCGGAAGGGGGCCGTGCGGAAGGGCGACCTCCTACTTCACGGCACCCGCGGTCAGGCCGGCGACGAACTGGCGCTGGACCACGAGGAACGCGGCCACGACCGGGATCGACACGACGAGCGACGCCGCCATGACCTGGTTCCAGTACACGTTCGTCTGCGTCGAGTACTGCTGCAGACCGACCGCCAGGGTCGAACCGAGGCCGTTCGTCATGACCGAGGCGAAGAGGACCTCACCCCAGGCCGTCATGAACGAGTAGATCCCGACCGCCACCAGACCCGGGCGGGCCGACGGCAGGATGACCCGGAACAGGGCACCCATCGGACCCGAACCGTCGACCATCGCGGCCTCGTCGAGCTCGCGCGGGATGGTCTCGAAGTACCCGGCCAGCATCCAGATCGAGAACGGCAGCGTGAACGTCAGGTAGGTGATGATCAGGCCGAGCCACGATCCGACGAGCTGGATGCCCAGGGTGTTGCCGAGGTTCGTGAAGATCAGGAACAGCGGCAGCAGGAACAGCACGCCGGGGAACATCTGCGTGGAGAGCACCGCGGTGGTGAAGGTGCTCTTGCCCTTGAAGTTCCAGCGCGAGACACCGTAGGCGGCGAACGTCGCGATGATCAGCGAGAACACCGTCGCCACCGTGCAGACGACGAGCGAGTTGATGAAGTACCGGCCGAGCGGCACCGTCGACCACATGTCGATGAACGGCTGGAAGGTGATCCTCGACGGAATCCACGTAAAGTTGTCCTGCACGTCGCCGAGGGGCTTGATGGCCGTGGTGATCATCACGTAGAGCGGCACGACCGTGAACAGCGTCAGGACGACCAGGGTGATGATCTTGAAGGACTTGGCGCCAGTTGTCTCACGCACGGACGGACCTCCGGTTGGTCACGGCGAGGTAGATGCCGGTGACGACGAGCAGGAAGAGCAGGAGCAGGACGCTCATCGCGGCACCGGAACCGAAGTTCCAGGTGATGAACGACGCGTTGTAGATGTGGAAGCTCAGCAGGTCCGCGGCGGCCGGCTGGGCGGTCGAGCCGAACAGCACGAACGGCGTGTTGAAGTCGTTGAACGTCCACAGGAACATCACGAGCACGAGCGTCACGTTGACTGGGCGGACCATCGGCAGCGTGATCGAGCGCCACTGGCGGAACGGCTTGGCGCCGTCGACCGAGGCGGCCTCGTACACGTCGTTCGGGACGGACTGCAGACCGGCCATGAGCATCAGGAACGCGAACGGCCAGGTCTTCCAGATCGCCACGACGACGACGGCGACGAAGGCGTTGTTGCCGATGAGCCAGAACGGAGCGTCCCCGCCGAACAGCCCGAGTTGGTCGACGAGCAGGTGGTTCAGGGCCCCCGAGTCACGCTGGAACATGAACTTCCAGGTGATGACGCCGGCGTACATCGGCAGCGCGTAGGGCACGAGGAACAGGGTGCGGAAGAGCCCGCGTCCGGCGAACGGCTTCTGCAGCGCGACGGCTGCGGCCATGCCGAAGGTCCAGGAGAGCCCGACCACGAGAACCGTGAAGGCGCACGTGATGAGGAACGAGTTGAGGACCCCGCGGCCGATCGCCTGGTCGAAGTCGACGACGACCTGGTAGTTCCGGAACCCGGCGAAGGGCGCGGCACCCCAGTTCGCGATGAAGTACTTGGTGAGCTGGATGAACGAGATCCAGATGCCGGTGAGCATCGGGACGATGTGGATGAGCAGCTCGAACAGGATGGCCGGCGCGACGAGCGCGTAGGGCAGCCAGTGGGTCTTGCGCTTGCGACCTGGCGGACGGCCCGACATCGTCGGGCCCTTCGTGTGCGTCAGGTCGATGCGCTCCGAGTCGGGCAGGACCGTCGTGGACATCTGGTGGGGCCTTTCGGCAGGAGGGGCGTGCAGGTGCGGTCCGCGCGGGCCGTGGCAGCGGCCGGGAGGCGCGGGGTGCGTGGGGCGTGCGCCTCACGGCCGACGGGTGGTCGGCCCTGGGGCGTGCGCCTCACGGCCGACGGGTGGTCGGCCCTGGAACGTCAGGGGCGGAGGCCCGGGCGCGTCCGGCGGACGCGACCCGGGCCTCCGGGGTGGATCAACCGGCGGCCTGGGACACCTGGTCCTGGGCGGTCTGCAGCGCCGACTTGATGTCGGCCTCGGAGACCTTGGAACCGGTCGCGATCTTGGCGAACATGTCGTTCATCGCCTTGCCGACCGTGGACTCGAACTGGTCCTCGGCGGGCACCAGCGGGAGCGGCTTCGCCTTGTTGTTGTAGATGTCGAGGAACGTCTTCGTCTGCTCGTCCGTGACGGAGTCAGCAGCCTCGGCGAGCACCGGCAGGGCCGAGTACGGCTTGTCCAGCGTCGTCTGCGTGTCCATGCTCGTCATGTACTTGACGAACTTGAGCGCGCCGTCCTTGTTCTTCGTGTTCTTGAAGACGGACAGGTTGATGCCGGCCGGGAACGACGCGATCTGCTCGCCACCGCTGGGGGCGGGCAGTGCCACGACGCCGTACTCGGACGACTTCATGCCGAGGGACTCGATGGTCGCGTTCGCGTTGTTCTGGTTGAGGATGAACGCGGCCTTCTTCTTCGCGAAGTCCGTGGTGGACTGCGTCGCGTTGTCGTACTGCGCGTTCGACGGGTTCGCGACCTTCGAGTCCTGCATGAGGTCGAGGTAGCGCTTGATGCCGTCGACGTTGGCCTTCGAGGTGAAGGTCGGCTTGCCGTCCTCGTCGAACCACTCGCCACCGTTCTGCGCCGAGTTGATGAACGCGAAGTGCGAGTTCTCGGTGTACGAACCGCCCGCGAGGCTGAAGCCGTAGGTGTCACCCTTGGTCAGCTTCTCGGCGGCCGAGACCATCTCCTCCCACGTGGTGGGCGGGGTGATGCCGGCGTCCGACAGCATCTGCTTGTTGTAGTACAGGCCGTAGGCGAGGCCGTAGAGCGGGACGCTCGTGACCGTCTTGTCGGGCGCGCCACCGGTGGACAGGGCGACCTTGCCGAACTTGTCCTCGCCGCCGATCGCCTTCATCTCGGCGTCACCGAACTCCTGGAAGGCGCCGGTGGCCTGGAGCGAGGTCGCCCAGGTGTTGCCGATGTTGACGACGTCCGGGCCCTGGCCCGAGGTGACGGCGGTCTGGATCTTGTTCTGCAGGTCGTTCCAGCCGATGACCTGGAGGTCGACCTTGATCCCGGTCTCCTTGGTGAACTTCTTGAGGACGGGGGTCAGCACCTCCTTGTCGTTCTGCAGGGACGTGCCCTGGTTGGACGCCCAGTAGGTGAGCGTCTTGGAGTCGCCGGAGTCGCCGGACGATCCGGAGGAGCAGGCTGCGAGGCCGGACACGGTGAGTGCGGCGGCCGCGGTGATGGCCAGTGCGCGGATGGCAGTGCGCATGACTCTCTACTTTCTCGTCGTTGAGATGGTGCAGGGGATGGTGCAGAGGTGGAGCTGGTGCTGCGGATGGTGCTGGTCGGGTGCTGCTGTGTGTTGCGGGCAGCCCCCTGGCGGTCAGGCCAGGGTGCGTTCCGCGGGGTCCCAACCCTCCGGGAGGGTCGGGGAGGGCGACACGGTGCTCTCGACGAGCACCGCCTCGCCACGTTCTGCCGCCTCGGCGATGGAGACCATCACGTCGAGGACGTGGAAGGCGAGCGCACCGGGGACGCGGTTCTCGTCGCCGGCCCGCAGCGAGCGGGCCAGGTCGACCACGCCGGTGCCGCGCGAGTAGGTGGAGCCGACCGCGGGGATCGTCTCGGGCTCTTCGGAACCGAGGGCGTACAGCTCGGTGTCGCCGTCGAAGTTGTTCGGATCGGGGAACACGACGGTGCCGGTCTCCCCCGCGATCTCGACGAAGCCGGTGCGGCCACGGTCGGACTCGAACGAGAAGACACTCTGCGCGCTCCCGCCGTTCTCGAACTCGATCAGCGCGGAGTGGTTCGTCGGGACGTCCACCGGGAACTCGGTGCCGGCCTTCGGCCCGGAGCCGATGGTGCGGGTGGCGCGGGACTTCGATGCCGTCGCCGTGACCTTCTTCACCGGTCCGAACGTCTGGACGAGGGTGGTGATGTAGTACGGGCCGATGTCGAACAGCGGACCGGCGCCGTATGCGAAGAGGAACTCCGGGCTCGGGTGCCACGACTCGGGGCCGGGGCTCTGGAAGAGCGTCAGGCCGTTCAGGGGCGTGCCGATGCGGCCGTCGCGGATGGTGCGGAGCGCGGTCTGCAGGCCGGCGCCGAGGAACGTGTCCGGGGCGACGCTGACGGTCTTGCCGGCGGTGGCCGCGGCGTCGCGGAGCTCCGCGGCGCTGGCACGGTCGAGGGCGTAGGGCTTCTCGCCCCAGACGTGCTTGCCCGCGTCCAGGGCCTGCAGCGCGACCTCGACGTGAGCGGCCGGGATCGTCAGGTTCACGACGATCTCGATGTCGTCGTCGGCCAGGAGCTCCTCGACGGTGCCCGATCCGGGGACGCCCCACTTCTCGGCCTGGGCGGCGGCGCGTGGCAGGTCGATGTCGGCGATGAAGCGGACCGTCACGTCGGGGAAGACGGTGAGGTTCGACAGGTACTGGTCCGAGATGACCCCGGCGCCGATGACGCCGACGCCGACGGGGCCGGTGCGCGTGGCGCTGTCGGTTGCCGTTGCAGCAGCGGTCGTGGTGTCGGTCATGCGCGGGCCCCCTCGAGGAACGTGTAGGAGTCGGCGACGGCCTGGAAGACGTCACCCTCGTGGTCGTCGAGCTCGACGACGTGCAGTGCGTCGGGCGCGGCGGCGATGATGTCGCGGATCGGCATGATGCCGTTGCCGACGGCGACCTGCTGCTTGTCGTCGTGCGAGCCGTCGCCGTCCTTGACGTGCAGGAACTGGACCTTGTCGCCGTACTTGCCGATGACCGCGACCGGGTCGTCCCCGCCGACCTGCACCCAGTAGGTGTCGAGCTCGAGCACGACGTCGTCGGACAGGGCGTCGGCGAAGACCTCGTAGGCGCTGACGCCGTCGATGCGGTTCGAGAACTCGAACGCGTGGTTGTGGTAGCCGAGCACCAGCCCGTGGTCGGCGGCGCGGGGGGCGAGGGCGCTGAGTTCGCGGGCGATCGCCTCGACGTCCTCGCGGGTGGTCCAGCGGGACTCGTCGATGTGCGGGTCGATGAGGGTCCCGAAGCCGAGGGTGGTGGAGGCGTGGAAGATGCGCTCGAGGTCCTGCTCGCCGGCGTCCAGCAGACGGGCGTGGCCGCTCGGGGCGGCGAGGCCGGCGTCGCGGAGGGCGGCGGCGAGTTCGTCGGCGTTGTCGACGAAGCCGAAGGCCTCGACGTTCGTGTAGCCGATGTCGGCGATGCGCTGCAGGGTACCGGGCAGATCGGCACTGAGGGCATCGCGGACCGTGTAGAGCTGGACCGAGAGCGGTTGGGTCACCAGGGGTTCTCCTCGTCGAGATGGTGCGGTCGTCACTGACCGATCGTCACACTACGAGCACTTTTGTCGGCGGTCAAGCAGAAGTCCGAGGAATGTCGACGGACTTCATTGCGTGGCGCGAACGATGTGTGCTTCACTCCCCACATGGTCGACTTGAACCGGACGGCAGCGTCGCCTCCGGTCGGGACGAGCGAGCTCTTCCAGATCCTCCGCGACGGCGTGCCGCGCACCAGGGCCGAGCTCGCCGCACTGACAGGACTCGCACGCTCCACCATCGGCGTGCGCCTCGACTCCCTGATCGACATCGGGCTGGTCGGCGCCGTGGACACCGCCGTCTCCACCGGCGGCCGTCCGCCCGCCCAGGTGGCGCTGAAGCCCCGTGCCCGGCTCGTGATCGCCGCCGACCTCGGCGCGTCGCACGGTCGCGTCGCCGTCACCGACCTGGTCGCGGCACCGCTCGCCACCCGCGAGGCCCGGATCGACATCGCCGCCGGTCCGGTGCCGACGCTGTCCTGGCTCGTCGAGACGATCGACGACCTGCTCGCCGAGGTCGGGCGCAGCCGGCAGGACGTCATCGCGATCGGGATCGGCGTCCCCGGGCCGGTCGAGTTCTCCACCGGCCGCCCGGCCAACCCGCCGATCATGCCCGGCTGGGACGGCTTCGACGTGCCCTCGTGGCTCCGTCAGCACATCGCCGCCCACGTGCTCCTCGACAACGACGTCAACATCGCGGCCCTCGGTGAGCGGGAGCACGGCTGGCCGGACGTCGACCACCTGCTGTTCGTGAAGGTCGCCACCGGCATCGGGTCCGGCATCGTCTCCGAGGGCCGGCTGCAGCGCGGCGCCCAGGGAACCGCGGGTGACATCGGACACGTGCGGGTCTCCCGCGCCGGGGACGTCCCCTGCCACTGCGGCAACACCGGCTGCCTCGAGGCCGTGGCCTCCGGTCCGGCCATCGCCCGCGCGCTCCGCGCGAAGGGGCACGACGTGCACACCGGTGCGGACGTGATCGACCTGGTGAACCGGTCGGACCTCGACGCGATCTACGCCGTCCGACAGGCCGGTCGGGACATCGGCGAGGTCCTGGCGACCTGCATCTCGCTCATCAACCCGTCCGTCATCGCACTCGGCGGATCGATCACGCAGGCCGGTGAGCACCTGCTCGCCGGCGTCCGCGAGGTCGTCTACTCCCGTTCGATGCCCCTGGCCAGTGAGCACCTCGTCATCGTGCAGTCCCGCGCCGGGTCCCTCGCCGCGCTGCAGGGAGCTGCGGCCCTCGCCATCGGCTACGCCCTCTCCCCCGTCGGGGTCGACGAGCTGGTCGCCTTCGCCGAAGGTCGCGAACTGGTCTCCTGACGCACACCGCCGGCCGTGTGAGCGCGTCGGTTTCGGTCTTGCCGGTGGTCGGGGGGACAATCGTCGGGTGACGATCGTGCAGCCCACCCTGTGGGGCGACCTGGACCCCGGTCTGGAGGCCCTTCCCGGGTCGTCCGCGCCGGTCCCGGCTGCGCGTGATGCGTTCACCGCCCTGCGCGGCCACACCGAGCGCATCGTCGCGCACTCCTCGGACCGCGTCGCCTGGCTCCGCGCCCGCGCCATGGGCATCACCGCCACCGACGTCGCCCGGCTCGCCTCGCTGCGCGCCGTCGAGGCCGTCGTCACCGAGAAACGCTACGGCTCCCGGTTCTCCGGCAACGCGTTCACCGAGCACGGCAAGGACCGCGAACCGGTCATCGCCGCCTGGGTGGCCGCCACCCACGGCATCCAGCCCTCGGCGCACCTGTTCCACGCCGCCGCGAACCGCGCCCACCTCGCCACCCCGGACGGCGTCGGGGTCGACGAGTCGTCCCGCGTGGTGCTCGCCGAGATCAAGACCACCGGCAAGGCCTGGCGGAGCATCCCCCGGCACTACCTCCGGCAGATCTGGTGGCAGCAGTACGTGCTCGGTGCCGACCGCACCCTGTTCGTCTGGGAACGCCACGACGGGTTCGTGCCGGTCGCCGACGAGCCCGAGTGCCGCTGGGTCGACCGCGACGACGACCAGATCCGCGGGCTCGTCCAGCTCGCCGATCTGGTGCTCGACAAGCTCCGCGGCTTCCGCTCCTAGACAGTCCGCTGGACCGCCACCAGCTAGACCTTCACCAGTCGCAGCCGGCTCATCCCCACGACGAGGATGCCGAGCAGCGTGATCGAGACCGCGATGCCGACGACGTAGATCGCGACGACGCCGTAGCCCTGCGCCGGGTCGAGGAACGGGTACGGCACCCACCCGTCGGTCGCACCGCGGACGAGCACCACGGTGGTCCAGACCGCCGGGTAGAGCAGGAACCACCACACGTGGCGGAGCAGCAGCCGTGCGCGATCCGAGAACAGCAGCCAGTCGAGCACCGCGTACACCGGGATGATCTTGTGCACGATGTCGTTCGACCACGGCACCGAGGCCGACACGTTCGCACCCGTGAGCAGTGTGTTGTAGACGATGCCGGTCGTCGCGATGTACACCGTCGCGGCACCACGGAGCACCGAGACGGCGAGGTCCCCCCGCTTGCGACGGGCCGCGGCCACGAGCGTCACCGCGAGCGCCACGGCGACGATCAGGTTCGACTGGATCGTGAAGTAGCCGAAGAAGTTCCAGAACGAGTAGGTCGGGGTCTGCGAGCTCTCGAGCCACTGCGCCACGACCGCGACGACGATGGCGATGACGGCGATCAGTCGGAGCGAGTTCACGAGGGTGCGCACGGTTCCACGCTATCGGGACACGACCCCGACGTGCAGGAAGGGCCCGCACCGTTGCCGGTGCGGGCCCTTCCACGAGTCAGGGGACTCAGATGCTGTTGACGTCCAGCGGGATGGCACTGGGAGAACGCAGTGCCGAAGGTCGTCAGATGCTGTTGACGTCCAGCGGGATGCCGGGGCCGAAGGTCGTCGAGACGGCGCCCTTCATGACGTAACGGCCCTTCGAGGACGACGGCTTGAGGCGGTTGATCTCCTCGAGCGCGGTCGAGATGTTCTCGTCGAGCTGCTCCGGCGTGAACGAGGCCTTGCCGACGACGAAGTGCACGTTGGCGTGCTTGTCGACGCGGAACTCGATCTTGCCGCCCTTGATGTCGTTGACGGCCTGCGCCACGTTCGGGGTCACGGTGCCGGTCTTCGGGTTCGGCATGAGGCCACGCGGGCCGAGCACCTTACCGAGACGACCGACCTTGCCCATGAGCTCCGGGGTCGAGACGGCGGAGTCGAAGGAGGTGTAACCCTCGGCGACCTTCGCGATGAGCTCGTCGCCACCGACCTCGTCGGCGCCGGCGGCGATGGCGGCCTCAGCAGCCGCACCCGTCGCGAAGACGATGACGCGGGCGGTCTTGCCCGTGCCGTGCGGCAGGATGACCGTGCCGCGGACCATCTGGTCGGCCTTGCGGGGGTCGACGCCGAGCTTCAGCGCGACCTCGACCGTGGAGTCGGTCTTCGAGGAACCGGTCTCCTTGGCCAGGGCGACCGCCTCGGTCGGGGTGTAGAACTTGTCGGCCTCGATCTTCGCGGCCGCGGCCTGGTAGGCCTTGGACTTCTTCGCCATGGTGGTCTCCTTGCGAGATACGTGGTTGGCGAGCCGGCGAGGCTCTCCCACGGAAAGGTGTCTGGTGGTGGGCCGGAGCCCGATCGGTGCTTAGGCCTCGACCGTGATGCCCATCGAGCGTGCGGTGCCGGCGATGATCTTCGCGGCCTGCTCGATGTCGTTGGCGTTCAGGTCGGCCTGCTTGGTCTCGGCGATCTGACGGACCTGGTCCATCGAGATCTTCGCGACCTTGACCGTGTGCGGGGTCGAGGACCCCTTCTGCACTCCAGCAGCCTTCTTGATGAGCTCGGCGGCCGGCGGGGTCTTGAGGACGAACGTGAACGAACGGTCCTCGTAGACGGTGATCTCGACCGGCACGACGTTGCCACGCTGCGACTCGGTCGCCGCGTTGTACGCCTTGCAGAACTCCATGATGTTGACGCCGTGCTGACCGAGCGCCGGACCGATCGGGGGGGCCGGGTTGGCGGCTCCCGCGTTGATCTGCAGCTTGATCAGGCCCGTGACCTTCTTCTTCGGTGCCATGACTTGTCTTCCTCCTGGAATCGAACACACGGGGATCCGTGCACTCTCCCGCTGGTCCGGCCGTTCCGGACAGCGGTGAAGGCCCGCTCGCACGAGGCGCGCGGGCCCAAACCCGTTCAGTGTAGTCGATCTCGGTGATCGCTACAGCTTGGTGGTCGCTAGAGCTTCGTGACCTGGTCGAAGCTGAGCTCGACCGGGGTCTCGCGCTCGAACAGCGAGACGAGGACGGTGAGCTTGCCGCTCTCCGGCTTGATCTCGGAGATCGAACCCGGCAGGCCCGCGAACGAGCCTTCCTTGATGGTGATCGTCTCGCCGATCTCGAAGTCGACCTCGGCTGCGGGCTGTGCCTGCAAGCCGCTGCCCTTCGCGCCACCCTTGGTCGGGGCGGCCTCGGCGACCTGCACGAGGGACTTGAGCATGCCGAACGCCTCGTCGAAACGGAGCGGGGTCGGGTTGTGCGCGTTGCCGACGAAGCCGGTGACGCCCGGGGTGTGCCGGACGACGGACCACGAGTCCTCGTTGAGGTCCATGCGGACGAGCACGTACGAGGGGATCCGGACGCGGGTGACCAACTTGCGCTGCCCGTTCTTGATCTCGACGACGTCCTCCATCGGGACCTCGACCTGGTAGATGTAGTCCTCCATCGACATCGAGACCATGCGGTTCTCGATGTTCGACTTCACGCGGCGCTCGAAGCCCGCGTAGGAGTGGATGACGTACCACTTGCCCGGCTTCATCCGCAGCTCGGCCTTGAAGGCCTCGTACGGGTCGACCTCGGCGGGCTCGTCGTCCTCGTCCTCGGCGTCGAGTGCCTCGTCGGCGGCGAGGGTCTCGTTCGCCTCGGCGGCGGTCTCGGACTCGAGCTCGACTTCTTCCTCGTCCTCGACGGCCTCGACGGCGGCCTCGGCCTCGTCGGCGGAGTCGATCTCGAGGGCGTCGTCCACGACGGCGTCGGCCTCGGGGTCGCGGGCTTCCTGCAGGGCCGTCAGTGCTTCGTCGAGGCCGGCGTCGACGGTGCCGTCGTCGGGCTCGGAGCTGAGGCCGAGGGACTCGTCGTCGTCGCCCTCGATCGAGATCGCACGCTCTTCAGCGGACTCGACGGAGCGTCCTTCGCCGGTCTCGACGTCGCCTTCCTGGTTCTCCTCGACCTCGGAGGACTGCTCGGCAGCCGTCGCGAGGTCGATGTCATCGCGGGAGTTGTCAGACACAGTCGATTCTTTCCGTTCGGTGGTTCGGGTCGGGGTGGCGTTCGTTCATGGTCACGAGCGACGCCGTCACGATCGACGCCGTCTCGGGCGACCGTACTCCTCGGAACGACCGCACACGGCAGTCGACGTCGGGGTCAGGCCGTGGGCCCGTTGCCGAAGACGTACCCGACGCCGAGACCGAACACGAAGTCGAGGATCGACACCAGGATCATCATGACGACGACGAACACGAGCACGACGCCCGTGTAGCTGAAGAGTTCCTTGCGGGTCGGCGTCACGACCTTGCGCAGTTCGCCGATCACCTGGCGGATGAAGAGCACGATGGCAGCGATGGGCCCGCGGCGCTCGGCCCGGTCCTGCTTCGCCTTGGCGACAACGTCGTCCGCCGTCGTCTCCATGTCTTTGCTCGCCAACTTCTACCCTTCCAGAGTTGCAGGGCGGACAGGACTCGAACCTGCAACCTGCGGTTTTGGAGACCGCTGCTCTACCAATTGAGCCACCGCCCTTCGCAACACGGTTCGTCACCGATCCGCGTTCCGGTGGACGAGTCTACGGGAGTCCGTCACACGGTGTCCACTTGGCCCCTTCCACGGCGTGCCGCGCCGGTAGGCTGGGCCCCGTGAGCACCGCAGCCCCAGGCCCCGAGTCCACCGCCCACGTGTCCGTCGACACCCTCGCCACCGCGCCGGCCGATCGCCCGCGCATCGCGTCCCGCATCGCGGCCATCGCCGAGTCCGCGACGCTCAAGGTCGACGCGAAGGCCAAGGCGCTCAAGGCCGCCGGGCGTCCGGTGATCTCGTTCGCCGCCGGCGAGCCCGACTTCGCGACCCCGCAGCACGTGGTCGACGCGGCCGTCGCTGCCGCGCAGGACCCGAAGAACCACCGCTACACGCCCGCGACCGGCCTGCCCGAACTCAAGCAGGCCATCGCCGACAAGACCGCCAGGGTGTCCGGCGTCACCGTCGAGCCGTCGCAGGTCATCGTCACGAACGGTGGCAAGCAGGCGGTCTACCAGGCGTTCCAGACCATCGTCGACGCCGGCGACGAGGTCCTGCTGCCCGCGCCGTACTGGACCACCTACCCCGAGGCCATCCGGCTGGCCGGCGGCGAGCCCGTCGAGGTCTTCGCCGGCAGCGACCAGGACTACCTGGTGACGGTCGACCAGCTCGAGGCCGCCCGCACCCCGGCGACCAAGGCGCTGCTGTTCTGCTCGCCGTCGAACCCCACGGGTGCCGTGTACTCCGCCGAGCAGACCCGGGCCATCGGCGAGTGGGCGCTCGAGCACGGCATCTGGGTGATCAGCGACGAGATCTACCAGGACCTGGTGTACGACGGGGTCCGCTTCGCCGGCATCCTGGCCGAGGTCCCCGCCCTCGCCGACACCACGATCCTGGTGAACGGCGTCGCGAAGACCTACGCGATGACCGGCTGGCGCGTCGGGTGGTTCATCGGCCCGACCGACGCCGTCAAGGCCGCGTCGAACCTGCAGTCGCACCTGTCGTCGAACGTCTCCAACGTGTCGCAGCGCGCCGCGATCGCCGCCCTCACCGGTCCGCAGGAGCCCGTCGCCGCCATGCGCGAGGCCTTCGACCGCCGACGGAAGGCCATCGTGGACGGCCTCAACGCGATCCCGGGCTTCCGCACGCCGACCCCGCAGGGCGCCTTCTACGTCTACCCGGACGTCACCGCACTGCTCGGTCGCGAGTGGGCCGGCACCACACCGACGACCACGCTCGAGCTGGCCGACCTGATCCTCGAGCACGCCGAGGTCGCGGTCGTGCCGGGTGAGGCCTTCGGCCCCTCCGGCTACCTGCGCCTGTCGTACGCGCTGGGCGACGACGACATCGCCGAGGGCGTCGCCCGGCTGGCGGAGTTCTTCGCGTAGCCCCTTCGGATCCGCAGAACGGGCCACCTCGCCGAGGTGGCCCGTTCGCACGTTCCGGGAGGCCCGTGGTGCGCGGTGCGCATCCGTCCCGTCGCGCGGACGATCAGCCGAGCAGGTCCCCCACCACGACGGGTTCCGGGACGAGCGAGACACCGAACCGGTTCAGGACGGTCACCTGCACGAACCGTGCGAGCTCGGCCACCTGCGCGGCCGTCGCCCCGCCGCGGTTCGTCAGCGCGAGGGTGTGCTTCGACGAGATCGCCGCACGGGAGCCCGGCACCGCGTAGCCACGGTGGACGCCGGCGTGCTCGATGAGCCACGCGGCACTGAGCTTGACGTCGTCGCCCGCGGGCCAACGGGGCGCATCCGCCGGCAGGGTCTCGGCGAACGCCGGCGAGACGATCGGGTTGGTGAAGAACGACCCGGCGCTCCAGGTGTCGTGGTCGTCCCCGTCGAGCACCATGCCCTTCGAGCCGCGCAGCCGCAGCACCTCGTCGCGGACGGTCGTGGGCGGCACGAGCGCACCGAGCTCGACCCCGAGCGAACCGGCGAGCTGCGCGTACCGCACGGGCACACCGTGCTCCCCCGCGAGCCCCAGCCGGAACTCGACCGTCAGCACGACACCGCGCCGACCGTGCTTGAGGGTCGACGTGCGGTAGCCGAGCGCCAGCTCGGCTGCCGGGACCCACGTGCGCTCCCCCGTGACCGCATCGAGGAACTCGACGCGGGTGAGCACGTCGGCGAGTTCGACCCCGTAGGCGCCGATGTTCTGCACCGGGGACGCACCGACCGTGCCCGGGATGCCGCTGAGGGCCTCCAGGCCGGTCCAGCCGTTCGCGACGGTCGTGGCGACGAACGGGTCCCACGGTTCCCCCGCGGCGACGCGCACGGTGACGCCCTCGGCGTCGCGGTCGGCGTCGACGCCCGTCGTCCGGACCAGCACGACGGTGCCGTCGAAGCCCTGGTCGGCGACCAGCAGGTTGCTGCCGCCCCCGAGGACGAGCCACTCGTCGTCGTCGAAGGCGTCGAGCGCGTGGGCGACGAGCTCGTCGGTCGTCGTGGCCGTGAGCAGCCGGGTGGCGGCCCCGCCGACGCGGAGCGTCGTCAGGTCGGCCAGCACCGGCTCGGACACGGTCAGCGGAACACCACCGTGACCTGCGCCTTGCCGAGCACGGTCTGCCCGGCGGCGGTCACGGTGAGGTCGATGCGCTTCGGCCGGCCGTCCTCGTCGACGGTGCCGACCTTCGCGACGATGCCGACGGTGGCACCCTGCTCCGGGTCGACGACGACGGGGCGCGTGAAGCGGACGCCGTAGCCCGTGACCCAGCCGCTGTCGCCGAGCCACTCGGCGACCGGCTGCACGGCGATGCCCATCGTGAGCATGCCGTGGGCGAGGACACCGGGCAGGCCGACCGAGGCGGCGACGTCGTCGCGGTAGTGGATCGGGTTGAAGTCGCCCGAGGCGCCGGCGTACCGGACGAGCGAGTCGCGCGTGATGTGCACGTCACGCTCGGCGACGACGGTGCCGACCTCGAGCGCGGTGGCGGGTGCGGCGGTCATGCGTCGTCTCCTCGGACCACGAGGGTGGAGGTCGCCGTGACGACGTGCTCCCCCTCGGCGTCGTTCATTGTGCTCTGGGCGGTGACCATCGCGTTGCCGCCGAGGGTCTTCACGCTGGTGACCGTCAGGGTCGCGGTGAGCTCGTCACCGGCGACGATCGGCCGGTCGTAGGTGAAGGACTGCTCGCCGTGGACGACGCGGGAGAAGTCGATGCCGGCGTCGGGCTCGTTCAGGAGCTGCGCGAGCGTGGCCTCCTGCACGACGACGGCGAACGTCGGGGGCGCGACCACGTCGGCGTACCCGGCGGCACGTGCGGCGCCCGGATCGTGGTGGACGGGGTTGGTCGCGAAGACCGCACGCGAGAACTCGCGCACCTTCTCGCGGCCGACCAGGTAGGGCTGGGCCGGCGGGAACGTCCTGCCGACGAGCTCGGGGTTCACTGACACCACGGCAGTCTACCGAGGCCTGTCCGGGGGCCTGCGATCCATGAGAACGCATCAGCTAGGCTGTCTGAGACCGGTTCGGGGGAATCGGGGCGTGCCGTGCGGCACGGGTTCGTTCGGGACGGGGAGGGCCGATGGACACCACGACGGAGTTCGCGGTGCACACGGGAGACCGGTGCACCGCGATGGAGGTCGCGGCCGCTGCGCTGCGCCGCACGGGCCACCACGTCGAGTCGACGGGTGGCACGATGACCGCGACGGCGGGCAGCCGGACCCTCACCATCCTGCTCGGTGCGCTCGTGCAGCCGGCCCGGGAGTACCGCCGGTACGAGCTGTCGACCGTCGTGGACGGTGCCACCACCACGATCACCCTGCGCCGGGCCGGGCACGGCACGGCCGTGTCCGGCGGCAGCATCGGGGCGAACCGTCGACGGGCCGCCTGGCAGCAGGTCACCGCCGCGGTCGAGGACGCGTTCCGTGCGGCCGGGGTGCTCGCGACGCGCACGGACACCGGCTCCCACCGCACGCAGTAGGCGGGCCCGACGGCCTCCGGCGGGTGGCCGTGCGGCGCACCGTCCCGGGAGCGGTCACCGAGCACCCGGCCAGCCATCTAGGTTGGGCCAGGGGCCCCGGAAAGGAACCGCCATGAGCATGGAGAGCGCAGCCTGGAGCTCGCTGTACAAGATCTCGTCCGCGCAGGGCGGCAAGCACGGGTTCTCCCGCGCGTCCGTCCGGCGGATCCTGACGTTCGCGGTGCCGTACCGGGCGAAGCTGCTGGTCTTCATCGGTCTCTCCGTCGTCGGCGCCTTCCTCGCGGTCGCGACGCCGGTCCTCGCCGGTCAGGTGGTCGACGTCATCGTCGCCCGCGGTGAGGTCGCGACGATCGTCCGGCTGGCCGTGGTCATCGCCCTGGTGGCCGTGGCCGACGCCGCCGTGTCGCTGACGACGCGGTGGTACTCGGCGCGGATCGGCGAGGGCGTGATCCTGGACCTCCGCACCGCCGTCTTCGACCACGTGCAGAAGATGCCCATCGCGTTCTTCACCCGCACCCGGACCGGTGCGCTCGTGAGCCGCCTCAACAACGACGTGATCGGCGCCCAGCAGGCCTTCAGCGGCACGCTGTCCGGCGTGGTCACGAACCTCGTGGCGCTGATCCTCACCCTGATCGTCATGCTCAGCACCTCGTGGCTCGTGACGGTCCTCGCCGTCGTCATGCTCCCGGTCTTCCTGGTCCCCGCGCGCCGGATGGGCAGCCGCCTCGCCGCCCTGCGCCGCGAGGCCGCCGACCACAACTCCGCGATGAGCACCCAGATGACCGAGCGCTTCTCGGCTCCCGGCGCCACCCTCGTCAAGCTGTTCGGCCGACCCGACGAAGAGGCCGAGGAGTTCCGCGTCCGTGCCGCCCGGGTCCGCGACATCGGTGTCCGGACCGCGATGCTGCAGTTCGTCTTCTTCACCGCGCTGATGCTCGTCTCCGCGCTCGCCCTGGCGCTCGTCTACGGGCTCGGCGGCTTCCTCGCGCTCGCCGGCCGGCTGGACACCGGCGAGGTCGTCACCCTGGCACTCCTCCTCACGCGGCTGTACGCCCCGCTGACGAGCCTGGCGAACGCGCGGGTGGAGATCATGAGCGCCGTGGTCAGCTTCGAGCGCGTCTTCGAGGTGCTCGACCTCGAACCGCTCATCCGGGAGCAGCCCGACGCGGTGACCATCGCCGACGGCCCCGTCTCCGTCGAGTTCGACGACGTCCGGTTCGCCTACCCGTCTGCCGACAAGGTGTCCCTCGCCTCGCTCGAGGAGGTCGCCACGCTCGACACCCGCGGCGGCGAGGAGGTGCTGCACGGACTGTCCTTCCGGATCGAGCCGGGGCAGACCGTCGCCCTGGTCGGCTCGTCCGGGGCCGGCAAGTCCACGGTCGCGCAGCTGCTCGCGCGCCTGTACGACGTCGACAGCGGCGCGGTGCGCCTGGCCGGGAAGGACGTCCGCGACGTCACCTCCGCCTCGATGCGGCACACCCTCGGCATGGTGACGCAGGACGGCCACCTGTTCCACGAGACCATCCGTTCCAACCTGCGCTTCGCACGGCCCGAGGCGTCCGACGACGAGGTGTGGGACGCCGTCCGCCGTGCGCGGCTCGAGCCGCTCATCCGGTCCCTCCCCGACCAGCTGGACACGATGGTGGGCGAACGCGGCTACCGGCTGTCCGGGGGCGAGCGCCAGCGGATGACGATCGCCCGGCTCCTGCTCGCCCAGCCACGCGTCGTCATCCTCGACGAGGCGACGGCGGCACTCGACTCGACGTCCGAGGCAGCGGTGCAGGCTGCGCTCGGCGAGGCGCTCGAGGGGCGGACGGCGATGGTGATCGCGCACCGGCTCTCCACGATCCGCAGCGCGGACATGATCCTGGTGGTCGAGGACGGCTCGATCGTGGAGCGCGGCACGCACGACGAACTGCTGGCCGCGGGTGGCCGGTACGAGGAGCTGCACCGCACCCAGTTCGCCGCGCAGGAGAACGTCGCGGCCGATGTGCAGGCGGCAGACTGAGCGCGCGGTGGGCGGAACCAGCAACCGAGGCGGAACCGGCAACCGAGGTGGAGCCGGCAACCGAGGTGGAGCCGGCGACAGAGAAGGCCCCCTGACCCAGGGATCCTGGACGAGAGGGCCTTGCGTGTAGCGAGGGCGGGACTTGAACCCGCGACCCCACGATTATGAGTCGTGTGCTCTAACCAACTGAGCTACCCCGCCAGAGATCCGGAGCGGCACGCGCACCGGGTCGGAGCCCCGAGTCAGGATTGAACTGACGACCCCCTCCTTACCATGGAGGTGCTCTACCACTGAGCTATCGGGGCGATGTGCCGCGAACGGCACCACACGAGGATAGCAGACCTCCGACGCTGCTCCGGAACCGGGCGAGACGCCCGGGCGTGCCGCGCCGTCGGCCGCTAGTTCGCGTTGGTCTGGAGCCACGCCAGCGGGTCCACCGGGACCCCGTCGACGTGCACCTCGAGGTGCAGGTGCGGACCCGTGGAGTTGCCCGTGCTGCCGACGAGACCGAGGATGTCCCCGACCTCGACGTGCTGGCCGGTGACGACCTTGAAGGAGTTGTCCTCCATGTGGCCGTAGACGCTGACGAACTGCTTGCCGTCCACGTCGTGCTCGACCCAGACGTCGTTGCCGAAACCGCCGTCGTTCGCCTGCACCTTGATGACGGTGCCGGCGGCGATGACGCCGATCGGGGTGCCCTCGCCCGGGGCGAAGTCGATGCCCATGTGGTTCGTCGAGCAGAACGAGCACCCGGCGACCTGGCGCCCACCGAACCCCGAGGTGATCGGGACACCGGTCAGGAACGGCCACTGGATCGTGCCGGTCGGGTCGTTCGTGAAGGTCGAGGAGTCGACGTTCGCGTACTGCGTGGCGTCGGACACGGTGTACTGGTCGCGGGCGGTCGAACCGTCGGCCGAGGCACCGACCTGCATCGACTGGGTGGCACCGTCGACGGTGGCACGGGCCGCCGTCGAGCCGGAGGCCGGGACCCAGAGCGCCTGGGCCGGCAGTGAGGTCGAGACGACCAGGCCTGCTGCGAACAGCAGTGCGCCGACCGCGGTCACACGGGATGCAGCACGGCGGAACGACGCGCCCTGCTTCGGGGACCGCGCTGCTGCAGGGGTCGTGGTGGCGGTGGACCGGATGTGACGGGTCGCGCGGTCGACCGGGGTCTTCGTGGTCGGACGGCCGCGGCGGCGCGATGCGGGGACCTGCCCCACGACACGACGCGGCTGCGACGCCGAGGCGGCGGAGGCAACGGGAGCGACCCGCTGGGCCTGCACGACGGGCGAGGTGGGTGCGGGCGGCGTCGCGATGCGGGAGGCCGGGCGTACGGGCGATGCCGGTGCGAGGTCGATCGGCGACACGGGGGCGGCCGGGGTCCCCGGGGTGGCCGCGCCGATCACGTCGTCGAAGCTCGGACGCGTCGAGCCCTGTCCCTCTTGCACCACGACCGCGCCCTTCGCCGCTGCTCGCTCCGCCTCGATCCGAGCGCGTCGGGTCAGGTGGACGACCGGGGTGGCGGCGTCGACGGAACCGTCGGTGGGAGCGGGGGACAGAGGAGTACGGGGCATGCGTGCGGTGGCGATCCTGATCGGGGAAGGGCTCGCTCGATGGTAACGAGCAGATAACGGGACCAGAGCACGCTAGCAAACGTCGTGGCACGTCGCCAGTCGTGGTCATGTCCACCCGGCACCCCCCAGACCTGGGGACCGGCGCGTCGTCAGGCCCGCACGGCTCCGAGCACACCCGCCTCGAGCCCGCGCACCAGGGCCTCGAGCTCGTCGACGACCGCCGGGCTCGCGAACAGGAAGGAGCGGGTCCCTCCGGCCTCCCAGATGCGGATCGCCGCGCCGGCCTCCTGCGCGACGAGGGCACCACCGGCCATGTCCCACGGGTTGATCCCGCGCTCGTAGTACGCGTCCACCACTCCCGCCCCGACGGCGCAGCAGTCGAGCGACGCCGCTCCCCCACGGCGGATGTCCCGCACCTCGCCGATGAGTCCGGCGAGCACCGCGACCTGCTCACGGCGACGGTCGGCCGTGTACCCGAACCCGGTGGCGACGAGCGTCTCGGCGAGCGAACGGGGCGCGGCGACGGACAACGGTTCCCCGTCGCGGTTCGCACCCTGGCCGACGGCCGCGCGGAAGACGGTGCCCGTCGCCGGAGCCACGACGACGCCCGCGATCGGTTCCCAGGTCATCGGGTCGGGCGCGCCGCGCACGACGCCGATGCTCACGCCGTACTCGGCGCTGCCGTACAGGTAGTTGACCGTGCCGTCGATCGGGTCCACCACCCAGGTGATGCCCGAGGCACCCGAGGCCGACCCGGACTCCTCGCCGTGGAAGGCGTCGTCGGGGCGGGCCTCGGCGATGCGGGCGCGGATGAGTGCCTCGACCTCCCGGTCGGCGGCCGTGACCACGTCGACGATGCTCGACTTCCGGTCCGCGACCTCGACCCCCTCGGCGCGGCGGCGTGCAGCCAGCGCCGCTGCGTCACGGGCGATCGACTCGGCGAGGTCGGCGAACTGGGACGGTGTGGGGTCGGATGCCATGCACCCATCCTCCCGGAAACACCATCGGCCCCGTCCGCAGTGGACGGGGCCGATCAGATGGTGGCAAGTGAGGGATTCGAACCCCCGAAGGCTACGCCGGCTGATTTACAGTCAGATCCCTTTGGCCGCTTGGGTAACTTGCCATGCGCACCCAGCCGGTGTGATCACCAACCGAAGGCGCGCACAAGAGCATAGCCGATCCGGAACGGTGCTCGTGACCATCGGCCCTGGACGCGACCACGCACCCACCAGGGCCCGCGCACGGGGGCCGGACCGGGCCTCCCGTCCGCCGTTAGGCTGTCGGCATGGCAGACAGTTCCTTCGACGTGGTCAGCAAGGTCGACAAGATGGAGGCGGAGAACGCCCTCAACCAGGCGGCCAAGGAGATCGAGCAGCGGTACGACTTCAAGGGCGCCGACGCCTCGGTCGCGTTCAGCGGCGAGGACGTCCTGATCAAGGCGAACTCGGAAGAGCGCGCCAAGGCGGTCCTCGACGTGCTGCAGAGCAAGGCGATCAAGCGGAACATCAGCCTGAAGAGCCTCGACGCCGGCGACCCGTACCCCTCGGGCAAGGAGTACCGCATCGAGGTGAAGTTCAAGAACGGCATCGAGCAGGACGTGGCGAAGAAGATCGGCGCGTTCCTGCGGGCCAACGCCCCGAAGACGGTGAAGAGCCAGATCCAGGGTGACGAGCTCCGCGTCTCGTCGAAGAGCCGTGACGACCTGCAGAACACGATCCAGCTCCTCAAGGGTGAAGAGTTCGACGTCCCGTTGCAGTTCATCAACTTCCGCTGACCCGCGGCCCCTGCGAACGACACCCGACACCCCGTGGAGCACTGGCTCAGCGTCGTCATCACCGTCCTGCTCGTCCTGCTGGACCTGGCGATCCGCGTCTTCTCGATCATCTACGTCCCGATCAACCGGAAGCCGCAGACCGCGACGGCGTGGCTGCTCGCGATCTTCCTCATCCCCTACATCGGCTTCATCGTCTTCCTGGTCATCGGGTCGACGAAGCTCCCCCGCGCCCGTCGCGAGAAGCAGACCGAGATCAACGCGTACATCCTCGAGCAGACCGAGGGCATCGAGCGGGTCCGCCGTGACCACCCGTGGCCCGCGTGGCTCGAGAGCGTCACGCGGCTGAACCGCGAACTCGGCGCGATGCCGTTGGTCGGCGGCAACTCCGCGGAGCTCTACCCCGACTCCGAGGAGTCCATCGCCGAGATGACCCGCGCGATCGACCAGTCCCGACGGTTCGTGCACGTCGAGTTCTACATCGCGACGCTCGACGACACGACGCGCCCGTTCTTCGAGGCGCTCGCGCGGGCGCAGGGCCGTGGCGTCACCGTGCGGTTCCTGCTCGACCACTGGGCGAGCCGCGGCTACCCGGGCTACAAGGACACCCTGGCGTTCATGGACCAGGCGGGCATCGAGTGGCACCTGATGCTGCCGCTCCTGCCGCTGCAGGGGAAGTTCCAGCGGCCCGATCTCCGCAACCACCGGAAGATCATGGTGATCGACGGCTCGGTCGCGTTCACCGGCTCGCAGAACCTGATCGACGCGTCGTACGACATCAAGTCCCACGTCGAGAAGGGCATGGTCTACAAGGACCTGTTCGCCCGGTTCGAGGGGCCGGTCGTCGCCGGGCTCAACGCCCTGTTCGTCACCGACTGGTACAGCGAGACCGATGAACTGCTGCTGCGCGAGAGCGACCCCGTCCAGCGGGCAGACCGCGGCGATGCGCTCGACTGCCAGGTGGTGCCGTCCGGCCCGGGCTTCGACGGCGAGAACAACCTGCGCCTGTTCAACGCGCTGCTCTACTCGGCGCAGCAGAAGGTCTCGATCACGTCGCCGTACTTCGTGCCGGACGACTCGATGCTCTACGCCATCACCACGACGGCGCAGCGCGGGGTCGACGTGGAGCTGTTCGTCGGTGAGATGGGCGACCACGCGATGACCTGGCACGCGCAGCGCTCGTACTACGAGGAACTCCTGCGGGCCGGCGTCCGGATCTGGCTGTACCGCGCGCCGACGATCCTGCACGCGAAGCACTTCACGATCGACGACGAGGTGTCGGTGATCGGGTCGAGCAACATGGACATGCGCTCGTTCAGCCTGAACCTCGAGGTCTCCGTGATGGTGCGCGGTCACCGCTTCGTCGACGCCCTGCGCGAGGTGCAGGACTCCTACAAGGAGCACAGCTTCGAGCTCACGCTCGACGAGTGGGTCGACCGTCCGCGCCGGTCCAAGGTGCTCGACAACGTCGCGCGGCTCACGGCGGCGCTGCAGTAGCCGCCTGGAGGCCCGGTGCGGCTCCGCCAGGTGCGCTCAGCGCATCGGGACGAGGGACGCCAGGGCCCCCACCACCCGCTCGAGCGGGCCGCGGCCGAGGAACCGCCGCCACAGCATCGCGAAGACCACCGAGCCGAGGGCGAACCAGCCCCAGGCCTCGGCCGACTCGGGGGAGGTCGGCAGCATCGCGATGACCACGAGGTGCCCCGAGTACACCGTCAGCGGCATCGAGCCGACCGCGGCCAGGGGGAACGCGATCCGCTCGGCGACACGCCCGCGGCCGTCGAACACGAGCAGGCAGAGAGCGATGACGGCGACCGCCACCCCGGCCGTCCCCACCACGTCGACGACCGACGACGAGTGGTCACGCGGGGACAGGAACAGCTGCGCGAGGGCCTGGCCGGGGGTCGAGGCCCCGCCCGCGTACGGGACCCCGGGGAACGCCAGGGCCGCGTCGTGGGGCAGCGGGGCGAGGACCGACCCGGCGACGTACGCGGTGGCGGCGACCAGTGCGCCGGACGCCAGGAGCACGACCTGCTCGCCACGGTCCTCTCCCCACCGGCACGGCCCGTACGCCGCTGGCGCGTCGTCCGGGAACCGGCGGCGTGGGCCCAGGCCGGCCCGGGCGACCGCGAGCCCCACCAGGACGTACGCCAGGAAGGTGACCACGGGGTAGACCAGGCCGAGCTGGACGCCGATCATGCCGGCGTCCGCGTAGACCGGCGCGATCGTCAGCGCGGCGAGCGGCGACAGCACCGCGCAGAGCGCGGCGATGCCGAGCAGCGCCGCCGGTCGGAGGCGGAGCACCGGGACCACCAGCAGGAACAGCACCCCGTAGGTCGGCAGGATCACGTACACGGGGGTGTCGAGCGCCATGAGGGCGAACCCGATGACGACGACCACCACGGCGCGGATGGCGAGCCGGGCACGGATGCGGCCGATGGCGGGCGGGCCGGGCGGGTCGGTGCGGCCGCTCGTCAGGCCGATCGAGACCCCGGCGAGGACCGCGAACAGCGTGGACGGGCGACCGTGGGCGACGGCGGTCCAGGTGGCGGGGTCGGTCCAGTCGAGCTGATCCGCGATCCCGCCGACGTGTGCGGCCATCATGCCGAGCAGCGCGACCGCACGGGCCACGTCCACGCCCTGCAGCCGTGACCCCGACGCGGACGCGCCCCGCACCGCGGTGGGCGGGACGGGGCGCGTGTCGGTCATGGTCGTCAGCTGGTCGGGGTGTCGACGCGGCCGAGCGAGACGTCGATCATCTCGTCGCGCGGCACCACCTTGATGCGCTCGCGCCCGTCGACCGCACCGAGCGCCTGCTCGTGGGTGTCGAGGTGGTGCCAGCCCTCGAGGTCGGTGTACTCGACGCCGCGCTCGCGGAGCAGGGCCGGGATGGCCTCGTCGGACGGGTCCTCCGGGGTCCACCAGCTCGCCTGGTCGTTGACGATGTGCTGCACGGTCTCCATCGCGTCGGACTTCGTGTGTCCGATGAGCCCGACCGGACCGCGCTTGATCCAGCCGGTGGCGTACACCCCGGGGATCTGCTGGTTGTCGTCGTCGAGGACCTGGCCCTCGTGGTTCGGGATGACACCGTGCCGCTCGTCGAACGGCACCCCGGGCAGCGGGGAACCGAAGTACCCGACCGCGCGGTACGCGGCCTGGATCGGGATCTCGCGGATCTCGCCGGTGCCCTCGACGCCGCCCTCGCCGTTCGGACGGGTGCGCTCGTAGCGGATGGCGGTCAGCTTGCCCTGCTCGTCGCCGACGAACTCGATCGGCTTCGCGTAGAAGTGCAGGTGGAGCCGGCGGCTGGCCTGGCCGACCTCGCGCGTGCGCCACTGCTCGAGGACACGGTTGATCACCATGACCTGCTTGTTCGTCGCGATCGCGGTCTTCGACGCCTCGTCGTGGTCGAAGTCCTCGTCGTAGACCACCATGTCGACGTCGCGGACCTCGCCGAGCTCGCGGAGCTCGAGCGGCGTGAACTTCACCTGCGCCGGGCCGCGGCGGCCGAAGACGTGCACGTCCGTGACCGGCGATGCCTTGAGGCCCTCGTACACGTTCGCGGGGATCTCGGTCGGCAGCAGGTCGTCGGCGTGCTTCGCCAGGATGCGCGAGACGTCGAGGGCGACGTTGCCGACGCCGATGACCGCGACGCTCTCGGCGTGCAGCGGCCAGGTGCGCGGGACGTCGGGGTGGCCGTCGAACCAGCTCACGAACTCGGCTGCGCCGTACGAGCCGTCGAGGTCGACGCCGGGGATGTCGAGGTCGGCGTCCTTGATCGCACCGGTCGAGAACACGACCGCGTTGTAGTGCTTCTTGAGGTCCTCGAGGGTGATGTCCTCGCCGTAGCGGACGTTGCCGAACAGCCGGACGACACCGCGGTCGAGGACGTCACGCAGGGCGTTGATGATGCCCTTGATGCGCGGGTGGTCGGGGGCGACGCCGTACCGGACCAGACCGTAGGGCGCGGGGAGCTGCTCGAACAGGTCGATCGACACGTCGTAGCCGTGCGCCTCGCGCAGCAGGATGTCCGCGGCGTAGATGCCGGCCGGGCCGGCGCCGACGATGGCGAGTCGGAGGGTGGGCACTGATCGTCTCCAGTTCGTTCGGGTGGGGGTTCCCGGGGGCCTCCCGACCGGGCCGCCGTGGGCGTGCGCGTCGGGAGGGGTGTTCAGCGGCTTCGGTCGACGACGGAGTCCGCGAAGCGGGTGAGTGCCCGTTTCACGGTGCCGTCGGGGAGCGGGGCGAGGGCGGCGACGGCTTCGCGGGCCCAGGCGACGGCGACGGCGCGGGTCGCCGCGGTCGCCTCGTGTTCGCGGAGCGCGGCGACGGCCGACTGGTACGGCGCGGAGTCGACCACGTCGTCGGGCGCACCGTTGACGTCGCGCTCGATGCGCTCGACCAGGTGCTGCGCGGACGGATCGGTCGCGGCCATCCGGCGCAGCTGCAGGACCGGCAGGGTGTCCACGCCTGCGCGCAGGTCGTTGCCGGCGATCTTGCCCGTCTTGTCCGTCGCGGGGGCGAGGTCGATGACGTCGTCGACGAGCTGGAAGGCCACGCCGACCTTCTCGCCGAAGGTACCGACGGCGTCGAGGTAGGCGCGGTCGGCACCGGAGAACATCACGCCGGCGCGTGCCGCGGTGGCGATGAGCGAACCGGTCTTGTCGCTGAGCACCTGGATGTAGTGCTCGAGCGGGTCGTCGTCCGGCTGCGGCCCCGTCGTCTCGTGCAGCTGCCCCATGCAGAGGCGCTGGAAGGTCTCGGCCTGCATCCGGATGCCCTCGGTGCCGAGGTCGGCCGTGATCAGGCTGGCGCGGGCGAAGAGCAGGTCACCGGTCAGGATCGCCACGTTGTTGCCGTAGGTGATCTGCGCGGCGGGGACCCCGCGGCGGACGGGTGCCTCGTCCATGACGTCGTCGTGGTACAGCGACGCCAGGTGCGTGGTCTCGATGCTCACCGCGGCCTTGACCACGGCGTCGGTCACGCCGTCACCGAGCTGGGCGATGAGGAGGGTCAGGGTCGGGCGGATGCGCTTGCCACCGGCGGACAGCAGGTACCGGCTGGTGGTGTCGGCGAGGGTGTCGGTGGAACGCATGGCGTCCTCGAGCCCCTGCTCGACGAGTTCGAGCCCGTCGTCGACCGCGGAGATGAAGCGTCGGTCGGCGGGCGTGGCGAACAACCGCTCGCCGATGCCCAGCGATGCGCGCAGGCTCGGCGCGCGACGTGCGACCGGGACGCTCGGATTCAAGTGCTGCTCCGTCTTCGGGGGTGGTGACCGGTCAGTCGGCGGCCGGGTCGACGCGCGGCTGCTCGCCGGTGTTCTGGTGGTCACGGCGGGCCTTCGCACGCCGTGCCGCGGACTCGCGCACCGTGTCGGCGACGGGCTTGCGGCCACGGTGCAGTGCGACGATACCGGCCGTCAGGTTGCGGTAGGCGACCACCGAGAAGCCGACACCGCGGAGCCACTGGGTGAGCACCTGCTGGTCGGGCCACGCGTCGATCGACTCGGCGAGGTAGCGGTAGGCGGCCGGGTTGCTGCTCGAGAGCCGCGCGATGCCCGGGAGCACGCGCTTCAGGTAGGTGCCGTAGCCGAAGCGCAGCAGGGCGCGGGGCGGCGTCGAGAACTCACAGATGACGACGCGGCCACCGGGCTTCAGGACGCGCAGCATCTCGGCGAGCGCCTGCTTCGGGTCGTTCACGTTGCGCAGCCCGAACGAGATCGTGACGGCGTCGAACGTGTCGTCGTCGAAGGGCAGCTGCTCGGCGTCGCCCTCGACGAAGGTGATCTCGGGGTGGCGTTCACGGCCGACGGCGATCATGCCGGCGGACAGGTCGAGCGCGGTGACCTCGGCGCCCTTCTTGGCGAAGGCCGCCGCGCTGGTCCCGGTGCCCGCGGCGATGTCGAGGACCTTCTCGCCGGGCTGCGGGTCGACCGCGCGGACCGTGGCGACACGCCACAGCGGGGCGTTGCCCGCCGACAGGATGTCGTTCGTGAGGTCGTACTTGGCCGCGACGTCGTCGAACATCGCCGCCACCTCGTCCGGGCGCTTGTTCAGGTCCGCTCTGCTCACACGATCAATCCTAGAGGTCCCGACCGAGCGTTCACCGGACTCGCAGCCACCCGGGCGGTGCGGGATCGGCGCGTAGCATCGGAGCCGTGACCCGAACCACCACGGCGGCGCCCCCGCTGACGGTCTCGACCCGGATCCTCGACGACCCGGGCGCCGTCCTCCGCCACACGCTCCGCGACCGTCCCCTCGCCTTCGTCCGGAACGGCGACGGCATCGTCGGCATCGGCGAGGCGCTCCGGTTCACCTTCACCGGCCCCGACCGGATGCGTGACGCCGCGGCCCTCTGGCGCAGCGTCGTCGAGACCGCCGTCGTCGACGACCCGGTGCAGCTGCGCGGTTCGGGGCTCGTCGCGTTCGGGTCGTTCGCCTTCGCCGACGACTCCGCCGACGAGAGCGTGCTCATCGTGCCCCGGGTGGTCCTGGGTCGGCGGCGCGGCAAGGCCTGGCTGACCGCGATCGACACGACGCTCGGCGCGGAACCCCTGGCCTTCACCCGGACCTCGGTCCCGGTCCCCCACGTCGGGCCGCACGTCTCCGTGGCGCTGCGTCCCGGGCACATCGACGAGGACACCTACGCCGCCAACGTGTCCGAGGCCGTCCGCCGCATCGTGTCAGGGAGCGCCCGCAAGGTGGTGCTCGCCCGCGACCTCGTCGGCACGCTGCCGCCGGGAGCCGATCGACGGGCGGTCCTGCTCGACCTCGCGGCCGCGTACCCGCAGTGCGTGACCTTCGCGGTGGACGGGCTGATCGGCGCCACCCCCGAGACGCTCGCCCGCACCGACGGCACGCGGTTGACCGCACGGGTGCTCGCCGGCAGCGCCGCCCGGGGCACCGACGAGGTGTCCGACCGGGCCGCCGCCGAGGCCCTGGCCAGCAGCGCCAAGGACGTCGAGGAGCACACCTTCGCGATCGACAGCCTGCTCGCGGCCCTCGCCCCGCTCGCGACGGACCTGCGCGCCGACGCCGAACCGTTCCGGCTGCAGCTGCCGAACCTGTGGCACCTGGCGACGGACGTGCAGGCCACGCTGCCGCCCGACACCACGTCACTGGACGTCGCCGACGCCCTGCACCCGACGGCCGCGGTCGCCGGCACCCCGACCGACGTGGCCGTGCGGTTGGTCGCCGAGCTCGAGGGCGTCGACCGCGGCCGCTACGCCGGGCCGGTCGGCTGGATGAGCGCGACGGGTGACGGCGAGTGGATGCTCGCGCTCCGCAGCGCCCGGATCGACGACGACGGCACCGTCCGGGCCTGGGCGGGAGCCGGGATCGTCGCCGGTTCGGAGCCCGCGCGCGAGGTCGCCGAGACGGCCCTGAAGTTCCGGCCGATCACCGACGCGCTGGCCTGAGGCAGCCGCCGCGACGGCGGTCCGCGCAGTCGCGCAGTCGCGCAGCCGCGCAGCCGCGCGTTCGCCGGTCGCCGATCGCCGCTCGCCGGTCAGTCCGCCAGCGGGACCTCGATCACGACCCGCTCGGCGGGGTCGGTGAGCACCCGCTCGAGGTCACCCCACGTCGCCGCCCGGCGGTACTCCCACCCGAGGCCCGTGACGACCCGCTCGACGTCGACGTGCTGCGGGGTCGACATCATCCGCCGCATGTCGGCTTCCGGCGTGGTCTTCGCCACCTCGAGTCCGCGGAAGATCGCGCCGCCGTGGTCGTTGCCGACGACGACCTGCACCCGGTGGGTGCGTTCCTCGGTGCCGGTGACGAACGCTCCGAGATCGTGCAGCAGCGTCAGGTCGCCGAGGAGCACGCGTGTGGTGCCCACCGAGGCGGAGGACTGCTCGAGCGCCGCGGCGATGCCGAGTGCGGTCGAGACGGTGCCGTCGATGCCCGCGAGCCCACGGTTCGCGTGCACCCGGATCTTCTTGCCGAGCACCCGGGCGTCGGCTTCACGGATGAGCTGCGACGCCCCGAGGACGAGCCGGTCGTGCGGCCAGGTCACCCCCCAGACGGCGTCGGCGAGCATGGCCCGGTCGACGGGTCGGCGACGGAGCGCGACCTCGTCACGCAGGAACTTGTTCCGCTCGGCGCGGTCGGCGGAGCGCTTGGCGTCGAGGTCCGGGCCGGCGTCGCCGTCCCCCAGGATCCGCCGGCTGGAGCCGACCCAGCGGCCGACCCACGCGCGGTGCTCCGGCCGGGTGCGGCCCGTCACGCGGACGTCGGACACGAAGGTGGTCGCGGCGTCCGGTCGGGAGGCGCGGGCCGGGTCGAAGGGGTCGGCCGCCGGTCCGCGGACCACGATCGTCTCGACCCCGTCGCGCTGCAGGAGCGCGGGGATCTCCCTGCTGAGGGTCGGGTGGCCGAGCACGACGGCCCGGCGGACCGCGCCGCCGTGGTCCGGGTCGCGCAGCAGTTCGCGGTAGGCCACGACCAGGTTCCGGCCGAAGCGCGCGCCGCTCGAGACCTCGGCGAGGAGCGGCGCCCCGAGTTCCCAGGCGATCCGCTCGGCGTCCTCGCCGGCGTCGTGCCCGGCGATGACGACGGTGCCCGGTTCGTCGTCCGGGGTGAGTTCCGCGACCGGCAGACCGGTGTGCGCCCGGCGGGTGGCGAACGCCAGGTCGACCTCGTCGTCGGGGACGGGAGTGACGTGCTCCGGGGCGAGCCCGGCGGACAGCGGCTCACGGAACGCGACGTTGAGCTGCGCCGGCCCGGGCTGCCCGGTGTGTCCGGCTGCGGCGGCGACGGCCTGTCGGGCGAGGGTGCGCAGGGTGTCGCGGACCGAGGCGTCGACGCCGTGCGCCGACGGGGCCTCCACGTCGCGGACGAAGGCGACGGCCTGGCCGAAGATCCCCGGCTGGACGGTGGTCTGGTTGCTGCCGATGCCGCGCAGTTCGTCGGGGCGGTCGGCGCTCAGCACGATCATCGGCACGCCGGAGTGGTGCGCCTCGAGCACGGCGGGGTGCAGGTTCGCCACCGCGGTGCCCGACGTCGTCACCACCGCTGCGGGTCGGTGCGTCTCGACCGCGAGCCCGAGTGCGAAGAACCCTGCGGTCCGTTCGTCCAACCGCACGTGCACGGTCAGCCCACCGGCGCGTTCCAGGGCGACCGCCGCGAGTGCGAGCGCCTGGGAACGCGAACCGGGGCTCACCACGACGTCGGTGACGCCGGCACGCACGAGTTCCTGCAGGAGGGCGAGCGCGGTGTCCGTCGCCGGGCTGCCCGAACCGACGGGGCCGTCAGCGATCGGTGCGGCCGTCGTCGTCGCGCTCGTGGAACTGGTCTTCGAGGTCTCGGAGGGTCGCGTCGTCCTGGTCCTTGTCCGTGAGGGTGGCGCCCGGCTCCGGCGTGGTGCCGAGGAAGTCCGGGTCGTCTTCGGGTCCACGGTACCGGGCCGAGGCACCGGGGTCGGCCGCCGGGGTGCGACCGAGCAGGAACCAGAGGACGCCGCCGACGACGGGCAGGATGATGACGAGCAGGAGCCACACGCCGCGACGCAGGGAACGGACGCGTTGACGGGGCATCGTGCCGCAGTCGATGGCCGCGTACACCGTGAAGGCGACGGCGGCCACGGCGACGATCAACCACAAGCGGACCATGCGGTGAAGTCTAGGTCGCGACCCTGTGATGCCCCTGCCGGTCGGCGCTCCGTAGACTCACCGTGTGAAAGCGTGGCTCCTGTACACCCTGGCTCGGCTCGGCATCTTCGTGGTGGCGCTCGTGCTCCTCCTGCTCCTGACGCCGATGCCGTGGTACTGGGCGACGATCGTGGCCGCCCTGGTGGGCCTGCTCATCTCGTACATCGCCCTGTCCGGACTGCGCACGCAGGTGGCCCTGAGCCTGGCGAACCGCCGCGGCGCCCCGGAGCGCGACGCCGACTCGGACTTCGAGGACGACTTCGTCGACGCCGCCGACTCCGACGCCTCGGCCACCCCGGTCGTCCGTCCGGTGTCCGACGCCGACCGGCACGGAACGCGCCGGGACACCGACGCCGACTGATCAGACGGGGCCGGGCCGGGGGCGGGCCGGCCCGTGTGACTACGGCTGGACGGCCAGGGTGATCCCGAGCACCACGCCGAAGGCGAGCGAGGCGAACGACGACAGCTGCAGGGCCGTGATGAGCTCGCGGGGCTTCCGTGACGACACCCCGATCGCCAGTGCCGGCAGGGCCAGCAGCAGCGAGAAGTACGTGAAGCCCGTGCGGAAGTACAGCAGCACGAACCAGAGCAGCACGACGTACGGCAGCATCAGGAACAGGCCGTAGAGGACGCGGGCCACCGGACGACCGACGACCACGGCGAGCGTGCGCTTGCCCGCCAGCTGGTCCTCGTCGATGTCGCGGATGTTGTTGACCATCAGGACCGCGCAGGCGAAGAACCCGGCGGCCACCGCGGCTGCCCAGCCGCTGACCGTGACCTCGCGGATCTGCACGAACTGGGTGCCGAGCACGGCGACCAATCCGAAGAAGACGAAGACGAAGACCTCGCCGAGGGCGTTGTACCCGTACGGCTTCTTGCCGCCGGTGTAGAACCAGGCGGCGACGATGGCGGCAGCGCCCACGAGCAGCAGCCACCACAGCTGGGTGAGCAGCACGATGACCAGGCCGGCGACCGCGGCCAGGCCGAAGAACGTCAGGGCGACGGTGAGCACGGTCCGGGGCTTGGCCAGGCCGGCTCCGGTGAGTCGTGCCGGGCCGACGCGGTACTCGTCGGTGCCGCGGACGCCGTCGGAGTAGTCGTTGCTGTAGTTCACGCCGATCTGCAGGAACAGCGCCACGGCCAGGGCGAGCAGCGCGACCGCGAGGTGGCCGTCCTTCGCCAGGTAGTCGCCGAAGTCGCCGGACTCCCCGCTGTCGACGAACGCGACGGCGGTGCCGAGCACGACCGGGACGACACCGAGGGTCAGGGTGCGCAGGCGTGCGCCGCCGATCCAGTCGCGCGCGGTCGCCTTCCGCTTGGTGCGGGCGGGGGCAGCGGCCTTCGCCGGGTTGCCGGACCGGCCCTGCTTCTGCGTCGAGTTCTTCGTTCGTGCCACGAGCACCGATCTTATTGCCGATGCGAACGCCCGGCCGCTCGCGGTCCTACGAGCGGACCGGGTCGACGAGCGCCTGCACGGCCCGACGGTCGGGTTTGCCCGACGGCAGCATCGGGATCCGGTCCACCAGGACCACGTCGGCCGGGCGGGCGGCACGCCCCAGGGTGGCTCCGACGTGGGTACGCACGGTGTCGAGGTCGAGCGGCTGCTCGGTGACGACGACCGGGACCTCGCCCCACTCCCCCGCCGAGCGCCGCACGACGACGGCGCTCTCCTGCCCGGGGAGTCCGCGGACGAGCCGTTCGACCGCACCGAGCTGGACCTTCTCGCCGCCGGAGATCACCACGTCGTCGAGGCGTCCGAGCACGCGGACCACCCCGTCGGACAGGGTCGCGGTGTCCCCGGTCCGGTACCAGCGCAGCCCGTCCCGTTCGACGAAGGCCGACGCCGTGCGGGCGTCGTCGTCGAGGTACCCCTCGGCGAGCATCGGCCCGGCCAGGTGCAGCTCGCCGTCGACCAGCGCGGTGCGCACCGTGCCGAACGGGACGCCGTCGTACACGCATCCACCGCTCGTCTCGCTCGCACCGTACGTCGTCACGATCCGGACCCCGGCGTCGAGCGCCCGCTGCCGGAGCGGCGCCGGGGTGGCCTGCCCGCCGACCAGGACCGCGTCGAACCGGGCGAGCGCACGCGTGGCGTCCGGGTCGTCGAGGACACGGGCGAGCTGCACCGGCACCAGCGAGGTGTAGCGACGCGGCGCAGCCGGACCGGCGACGAGCCGTTCGGCCGCCTCGGAGAACGCGGCGGCCGCGAAGTGCCCGGGTGGCACGACGACGGGTTCGGTGCCCGCGGTGATCGAGCGGGTCAGGACGTTGATGCCGGCGATGTAGTGCGTCGGCAGTCCGAGCACCCAGCGCCCGGGCCCACCGAGTGCCGCGTCCGCCGCGGCGGCACCGGCGAGGAGCGCCTCGGACGAGAGCGCCACGCGCTTGCCGGTGCCGGTGGACCCGCTCGTCTCGACCACCAGGGCGACCGCCTGACGGACCTCCGCCGGCGGTGGCGTCGGCAGTGCCGGAGCCCCCTCGGCGACGGGGAGCAGTGCGGGGCCGCCGGCGAGTGCTGCCTCCAGAGCGCGCAGCACGCCGGTCGGGTCCGACGTGACGGTCGCGACCAGCGGACGGGGCATCAGTAGTGCCAGGGGAACGCGGTCCACTCGGGAGCGCGCTTCTCGAGGAACGAGTCGCGACCCTCGACCGCCTCGTCGGTGCCGTAGGCCAGCCGCGTCGCCTCGCCCGCGAACACCTGCTGGCCGACCATGCCGTCGTCCGCGGCGTTGAACGCGTACTTGAGCATCCGGATCGCCGTCGGGGACTTGCCGAGCACGATCTCGCCCCAGCGGATCGCCTCACGCTCCAGGTCGGCGTGCGGGACCACGGCGTTCACCGCACCCATCTCGTACGCGCGCTGGGCGGAGTACTCCTGGGCGAGGAAGAAGACCTCGCGGGCGAACTTCTGCCCGATCTGCTTGGCGTAGTAGGCGCTGCCGTAGCCGCCGTCGAACGAGCCGACGTCGGCATCGGTCTGCTTGAACTTCCCGTGCTCGGCGCTCGCGATGGTGAGGTCGCAGATCGCGTGGAGGGAGTGCCCACCGCCCGCAGCCCAGCCGGGGACGACCGCGATGACGACCTTGGGCATCATCCGGATCAGGCGCTGGACCTCGAGGATGTGCAGCCGCCCCATCGACGCCTGCGCGGCCGCGGGGTCGACGCCCTCCGGCGGTGCGCCCTCGTCGCCGACGTACTGGTAGCCGCTCCGCCCGCGGATGCGCTGGTCGCCGCCGGAGCAGAACGCCCACCCGCCGTCCTTCGGGCTCGGGCCGTTGCCGGTGAGCAGCACGACGCCGACACGCGGGTCCTGCCGGGCGTCGTCGAGAGCGCGGTAGAGCTCGTCGACCGTGCGCGGGCGGAAGGCGTTGCGGACCTCGGGACGGTCGAAGGCGACCCGGACGATGCCCTTGGAGACGTGCTTGTGGTACGTGATGTCGGTGAACTGCTCCGCGATCGGAGCGGTGGTCCAGACGTCGGGGTCGAACAGGTCGGAGACGGGAGCAGCCATGCTCCCAACGTACCGCCGGGCGTCTGGCGGGTCAGGCGCCCATGTCGGTCAGGATCTCCGGCGCGACGAACACCATGATCACGATGAGGATCACTGGGTTCGCGAAGAACGCCAGGACGACCCCGACGGCGCCGTACCAGCGTCCGAACGAGCCGACGGCGGCGACGAACCCGAGCACGGCGGCGACGAGCGTCAGGAACACGACGACGAAGCAGATCCCGAAGGCGAAGTTCGTGTCACCGCCCATGAAGACGGCGAAGGCACTGGCGTCGACCGCGGCGGAGACGACGGCGAGGCCGAGTGCGATCTTGCCGACGACGGGGTTGCGGCGCTTCGTGGCACCCGTCTGCCGCACGTCGACGGTGTTGCGCTGCATGAGGCGGGCGAAGTCGTCGGAGTCGCGCCCGGGGGCCGCCGCGGGTCGAGCGCCCGCTGCCGGACGGCCTGCGGTTGCCGCTGCCGGTCGGGCTCCGGCCACCGGTCGGGCTGCCGCGCTCGACGGGTCGGACGGGCGCTGCGATGCGCGCTGCTGTGCTGCGCGCTGCCGCGGATCCACCGCCACCGAGCCTCCATCGTTCCGGGTCGTTCCCCTCGCCGACCGAGGCCGACCGATGCATGCTAGTGCCCCGCCCTGGCGGTCCCCTCCGAGGAACCGGCAGGCCCCCTGGGTGCGGTGGGAGGATGGCGGACGTGCTCCCCGAACTCGCCGAACTCCTCGCCGACGCCCACGTGGTGGCCCTGCCGATGCGGGTGCGGTTCCGCGGCATCACCACGCGCGAGGCGGTCGTGCTGCGCGGCCCCGCAGGCTGGACCGAGTTCTCGCCGTTCGTCGAGTACGACGACGCCGAGGCCGCCGCCTGGCTGCGGGCCACCGTCGACTTCGGGTGGACGGACCACGAACCGGCCGCCGACTCCGTGCCGGTCAACGCCACCGTCCCGGCGATCGCCGCCGACGACGTCGCCGACCTGCTCGCTCGGTACCCCGGCTGCACCACCGCCAAGGTCAAGGTCGCGGAGCCCGGCACGACCGTCGACGACGACGTCGCCCGTGTCGCCGCAGTCCGCCGGGTGATGGGGCCCGAGGCCGCGGTCCGGGTCGACGCGAACGGGCTGTGGAGCGTCGAGCAGGCCGCCGCGGCACTGGAGCGGCTCGCACCGTTCGACCTGCAGTACGCCGAGCAGCCCTGTGCGACGGTGCCCGAACTCGCCGAGCTCCGGTCGCGCGTCAGCGGCCTCGGGGTCCGGGTCGCCGCGGACGAGAGCGTCCGGAAGGCGAGCGACCCCCTCGCCGTCGCACGGGCCGGTGCCGCCGACGTCCTGGTCGTGAAGGCCCAGCCGCTCGGTGGGATCACCGCGGCCCGTGGCGTCATCGCCGACGCCGGGTTGCCGTGCGTCGTCTCCAGCGCGCTCGACACCTCGGTCGGGCTCGGGATGGGGGCGTTCCTGGCCGCCGCAGCGATGACCCCCGGGTACGCAGCAGGGCTCGGGACGGCTGCGATGTTCGCCGGGGACGTCACGGCCGATCCGCTGCTGCCGGTCGGCGGTCGGGTGCCGGTGCGCCGGGTCGACGTCGCGCGGGAGCTGGTGGACCGGCACGCCGCGTCGCCGGAGCGCACGGCGTGGTGGCGTGAGCGGGTGGCGAGCGTGCACGCCCTGCTCGCCGCCGCCGGGTAGCGCAGGCGCCGCGTCCTCACGAGACGCCGGCGTCTCCGCAAGACGCCGGCGTCTCCTCTCGACGCCGCCGAGTCATCGAGACGCCGCCGAGATCAGCGGCGTGTCGCCGACAACGCGGCGTCCCACCAACACGACGGCGTCTTCCTGGCCTTGCACGCGGCCCAACGACGGACGGGAGGCACGGTGCCAGCTGGCACCGTGCCTCCCGTCCGGTCGTGGGCGCGACCAGGGCCGCGTCAGCGACTCGTGGTGCTCACAGACCCGAGTAGCTGTGCAGGCCCTTGAAGAAGACGTTCACGACCGAGAAGTTGAACATCACCGCGGCGAAGCCGATGAGGGCCAGCCAGGACGACCGCGCCCCGCGCCATCCGCGGGTCGCACGGGCGTGGATGTAGCCCGCGTAGACGACCCAGATGATGAAGGTCCAGACCTCTTTCGTGTCCCAGCCCCAGTACCGACCCCAGGCGCGTTCGGCCCAGATCGCACCGGCGATGAGGGTGAAGGTCCAGAGGACGAAACCGACGAGCAGGACGCGGTAGGTCAGGACCTCGAGCCGGTCGGCGTCGGGCAGCGTCGCCATGAAGCGGAGCTTGCCGGAGGCCGTGCGGCCCTGGCGGTACGTCTGCACGAGCTGTGCCACCGCGAGCCCCGCGCCGAGCGCGAAGAACCCGGTGCCGGCGATCGCCACGAAGACGTGGATGACGAGCCAGTACGACTGCAGGGCCGGCTGCAGCGGGACGACGGGGACCCAGTAGTTCACCGTCGCGATGCCGAGCAGGATGATCGTCAGGCCGGTGATGAAGACACCGAGGAACTTCAGGTTCTGCCAGAACTGCACGAGCAGGAAGATCAGGGTGATCAGCGCCGTGCCGGTCAGCGAGAACTCGAACATGTTGCCCCACGGCACACGGTCGGCAGCGATGCCGCGCAGGACGACCGAGGCCACGTGCAGGACGAGCGCGAGGATCGTCATCGCCATGCCGACGCGCTCGAACTTCGTGCCGCGGCCGGCCGAGCCACCCGACGGCGGTGCGGCGACCTGCTCGAGCACGACGGTGCCGCCGCGGACGGTCGCGACCGTCTTCGCTCCGCGTGCCGACGCGGTGCCGGCCGTGTCGGCCGAGCTGTCGTCGGCGCCCGCGTCCTTCGCGGCGGCCGTGACCTCGCCGGAACGTTTGGCCATGTCGAGGGCGAACGAGATGAACGCGACCACGTACACCGCCATCGCGGAGTACGTGAGCACGACCGAGTAGGTCGCGAGGTTCGTGGTCATGTCGTTCACTGGGGCATCCTAACTCCGAGGTCCGACGTGTGGCGCTGTGCGATGTCCGCGACGGCCCGTTCGAGGTTCGGGTCTTCGCCGCGCGCGAGTCCGGCGTACTCGAGGTCGTACTCGCCGTCCTGCGCGTCGCGACGCGGGACGACCTTCACCCAGACGCGGCGGCGCGGGACGAACAGCGAGGTGAGCAGACCGAGGGTGGAGAGCAGGGCGAACCCGCCCACCCAGAGCTGCGAGGGGTCGTGGTGGACGTCGAGGGAGACGTACCGCTTGACGCCGTCGAAGGTGATCGACCCGGCGCCCTCCGGCAGCTTCTTCGTCTGACCGGGCTCGAGCGCGATGCTCGCGGTGTCCGACTGCCGTCCGGCGATCTGGTCGAGACCCTTGGTGCTGAGCGTGTACACGCTCTGCGGCACACCGCTGTCGAGCCCGAGGTCGCCCGTGTAGACCTGCAGCGTCAACAGCGGGTTCTGGGTGTCCGGGTAGGCACTCGAGTACGCGCCGCTCGCGAGCTTCGACGCGGTGGGGTAGAAGAACCCGACCATGCCGAGCTGGTCCGGCTTCGCGTCCGGCACCTTGATGACGCCGGTGGAGGTGTAGTTCGCGTCCTCCGGCAGGAACGGCACGACGTCCTTGAACGCCACGTCGCCGTCGCCGTCGCGCACCGTGACCTGCATCGCGTAGCCGTTGCCGAGCAGGTAGACGTTCGTACCCCCGACGTGCAGCGGTTCGTTCACACCGAGGCGGCTCGTCTTCGGCTCGCCGCCCTTCTCGGTGCTCGTGACGGTGGCCGAGTAGTCGAGCGCCTGGCCGAGGGCGTCGAGGTTGCGCTCCTCGTACTTCGTCACGAACTTGTCGAGCCGGAGGTTGTAGCCCTTCAGGTCGGTCTGCTGGAACCAGCGGCCGGGGTTGAACGAGTCGTACGAGCCGAGCACGTTCGAGAACGTCTGACCCTCGACCAGCAGGCGCTGTCCGGTGAAGCCGAAACCGCCGCCGACACCGACCGCCAGGAGCACCCCGACGAGGGCGGCGTGGAACACCAGGTTGCCGGTCTCGCGCAGGTAGCCGCGCTCCGCGCTCACCGAGTCGCCGAACCGCTCGACGCGGTACCCGGACCGCTTCAGGATCGCCATCGCGCGCGTCACCGCATGCTCGGCGGACGGGAGGCCCGTGGTCGCGTCGATCCCGGTCGTCCCGTCGATCATCGCGTCCGGCTGCACCGCCACGGTGCGGAAGCCCGCCAGTCGCGCCAGGCGCGCCGGGGTCCTCGGCGGCCGTGTCCGCAGTGCCTGCCAGTGGTGCTTCGTGCGGGGCACGATGCAGCCGATGAGCGAGATGAAGAGCAGCAGGTAGATCGCGGAGAACCACACCGAGGTGTAGGTGTCGAAGACCTGGAGCTTGTCGAGGACCGGGTAGAGCTGCGGGTGGTCCGCCTTGTACTGCACGACGCCGTTCGGGTCGGCGGTGCGCTGCGGGACGAGCGAGCCCGGGATCGCCGCGAGGGCGAGCAGCATGAGCAGGAACAGCGCCGTGCGCATGCTCGTCAGCTGCCGCCAGAAGAACCGGAGGTACCCGACGAAACCCAGCCTCGGCTGGTTGACGCCGCCGTCGGTGGGGCCGGAGCCGTCGACGTGGTCGGACGGTCGCTGCGGGTCGGAGGCGCTGTCGGCCCCGTCGCCTGCGCCCGTCGGGATGTGCTCGTTGAGGTCAGACCGCGGGGACAAAGCTCTGGATCACCGCCCCGACGCTCGACATGACGGCCGACCAGATACCGGTGACCATGAGCAGACCGATGACGATCAGGATCGCTCCTCCGATGATGTTGACGGTGCGCATGTGACGCTTCACCGCCGCGATGGCCCCCGTGGCCCAGCCGGCGCCGAGGGCGACGAGGACGAACGGGATGCCGAGCCCGAGGCAGTACGCCACCCCGAGCCACATGCCCTGCCAGGCGCTGCCCGACTGGACACTGAGCAGGTTGATGGCCGCCAGGGTCGGGCCGAGGCACGGGGTCCAGCCGAGGCCGAACACGATGCCGAGCAAGGGGGCGCCGAGGAGCCCGGTGGCCGGGGTCCAGCCGGGCTTGATGGTGCGCTGCAGGAACGTGAACCGACCGACGAACACCAGGCCCATCGCGATCACGACGACCCCGAGGACCTGCGTGATGAGGTCGCGCCAGCGGACGAGCCAGAAGCCGAGCGCCCCGAACACGGTGGTGTACGCCACGAACACCGCGGTGAACCCGGCGATGAACAGCAGCACGCCGAGCACCACACGGCCCCGACGCTGCCCGCCCTCGGCGACACCGCCGACGTACCCGAGGTACCCCGGAACGAGCGGCAGCACGCACGGGGACAGGAACGACACGAGGCCGGCGAGCGCCGCCACGGGCAGCGCCACGGCCATCTGGCCGCTCAGGATCGCGTCGGCGAAGGGGTTGGAGGTCACGGGTCAGGAGGCCTTGCCGGCGTCGAGCTCGTCGCTGACCAGGGTCTTCAGGATGCTCGTGCCGTCGATCGCGCCGAGGACCCGGGCAGCGACGCGCCCCTTGGTGTCGAGGACGATCGTGGCGGGCACCGCGTTCGGTGCGATCTGCCCGGACATCGCCAGCTGCATCGTGCCCGTGCGCTGGTCGAGGACGGTCGGGTACTGCACGTCGAAGGTGCGCTCGAAGGCGGCCGCGGTCGCTGCTTCGTCACGCACGTTGACACCGATGAAGGCGACGTCGTCGGCGTCGGCGTAGTCGTCGTGGACCTGGTTGAGGTACTTCGCCTCGGCACGGCACGGCGGGCAGCTGGCGTACCAGAAGTTCAGGACGACGACCTTGCCGCGGAGGTCCTTCGACGAGACGGTGTCACCGTTCGAGTCCTCGGCCCGGAAGGTGACCGGGTCGGTGCGGTCCTTCGCGGAGACCTCGGTCACGGCGCCGTCACCGGAGATGTAGTTCTGGGTCGTGCCGTTGCCGTACTGCTTCGCGATGCCGCCGCTGTCCGACGAGCAGCCGGACAGGACGAGGACGGCGGCCACGGCCGTGGCTGCGAGGACCGCGAACCGCTTGCTGATGACGCGCGCACTGCTCGTGCTGTTCACACTGCTCCTTCGTCGACGGCGGTCGCGCGCAGTTCCTGCGCGGGGTCCGCGTACCCGACCTCGGTGAACCGACCGGTCGACGTGGCGGGCACACGTTCGACGGTGGTGATGCTCGACAGGTCGCAGCGGCGCTTGCGCGGGTCGTGCCACAGGGGCTCCCCCGCGAGCTTCCGGTGGACCATCCAGATCGGCAGCTGGTGGCTGACCAGGACGACGTCGCCCTCGTCCACGCTCTCCCACGCCGTGGTCATCGCCGCGACCATGCGGTTGGCGATCGACTCGTACGCCTCGCCCCAGCTGGGACGCAGCGGGTTCGCGATCCACGGCCACTCCGCCGGGCGGCCGAGCGAGCGCTTCGTGAACCCGGGGGGCTGCCCCTCGTAGCGGTTCGTCGGTTCGATCAGGCGCTCGTCGAGCGTCACGTCGAGCCCGTAGGCGGCCGACCAGGGTGCGGCGGACTCCTGCGTGCGCTGCAGCGGGGACGCGACGATCCGACGCACGTCGACGCCGGCGTCCTTCCAGGCCGTGGCGGAGGCCTGGGCCATCCGGGTGCCGAGTTCGCTCAGCCCGAAGCCCGGGAGCCGGCCGTAGAGGACGCGGCCCGGGTTGTGCACCTCTCCGTGCCGGACGAGGTGGAGACGGGTCGCGGGCATGGGTTCCAGTGTAGGTCGCCCCGTGGTTCCCACCGCCCCCTCAGGGGATTCACCGGATGCGGAAGCGCTCAGCCGCCGAGCTCGCCGGAGAGCCGTCCGTGCAGCGCGATCGACCCCGAGTCGAGGTTCACCACCTCGACGGTCGACCCGTGCTTCGCGAACCGTTGTTCGACCCCGTCGAGCGCTGCGACCGTGGACGCGTCGAACACGTGGGCGTCGGCCAGGTCGATGATCACGTGCTCGGGGTCCTCGGCGTAGGAGAACCGTGTGACGAGGTCGTTCGACGAGGCGAAGAACAGCGCCCCGCGGACCCGGTACCGCACGGTGCGGTCGTCGACCGGCTCGCGGACCACGGTCACCACGTGCGCCACCCGTCGGGCGAAGACCAGGGCCGCCACGACGACGCCGACGAGCACCCCGGTGGCGAGGTTCTCGGTCACGACGACCACGACGACGGTGACGAGCATGACCGCGGTCTCGCCGAGCGGCATGCGTCGGAGGGTGCGCGGTCGGATGCTGTGCCAGTCGAAGGTCGCGACGCAGACCATGAGCATGACCGCCGTCAGTGCCGCCATCGGGATCTGGGCCACGAGGTCGTGGAGCACGATCGTCAGGACCAGCACCGAGACCCCGGCCGCGAAGGTCGAGACGCGGGTCCGGGCACCCGCGGTCTTCACGTTGATCACCGTCTGGCCGATCATCGCGCAGCCGCCGGTCCCACCGAAGAAGGCGGACGCGATGTTCGCGACGCCCTGACCCCACGACTCGCGCCACTTGCTCGAGCCCGTCTCCGTGATGGAGTCGACGAGCTGCGCGGTGAGCAGGGTCTCGATCAGGCCGACGATCGCGACGCCGAACGCGTACGGGGCGATGATCTGCAGCGTCTCGAAGGTGAACGGCGTCGTGATGCCGCCGAAGCCCGGGAGCGCCGTCGGCAGGGCGCCCTCGTCGCCGACCGTCGGCACGGCGATGCTGAACACCATCGTGAGGCCGGTGACGACGACGACCGCGATGAGCGGTGCGGGGATCGCCTTCGTCAGGAACGGGAAGCCGACGATGATCGCGATGCCGAGAACGGTCAGCGGCCAGACGACGAACGGGACGTCGTCGCCGAGCAGGTTCGGCAGCTGGGCGGTGAAGATGAGGATGGCCAGGGCGTTCACGAACGCGACGTTGACGCTGCGCGGGATGAAGCGCATCAGCCGTGCCACCCCGAGGAACCCGAGCACGAGCTGGAACACGCCACCCAGCACGATCGCGGGCACCAGGTACTCGATCCCGTGCTCCCGGACGAGCGGGGCGATGACGAGGGCCACCGAGCCGGCTGCGGCCGAGATCATCGCCGGGCGACCACCGACGATCGAGATCACGATCGCGATGACGACGCTCGAGAACAGACCGACCGCGGGATCGACCCCGGCGACGACGGAGAACGAGATCGCCTCGGGGATGAGGGCCAGCGCGGTGACGATGCCGGCCAGGACCTCTCGGGTGAGCATGCGGGGCGAGCGGAGGGCGGCGAGGACGCTCGGGGCCGCCGGCGCGTGTGTGATCACGGACATCGATCGGAACTCTACCCTCACGTGAGGGTAGAGTTGTACGCCGTGAGCACCAGCGACGTCCCCGACACGATGCACATCGGCGAACTCGCCGACCGCGCCGGCATGTCCCTGCGCACCATCCGGCACTACGACGAGGTCGGGCTGCTCGTACCGAGCGGCCGCACCACCGGCGGGTTCCGGGTCTACACGGCGCAGGACCTCGAACGGTTGCTCGTGATCCGCCGGATGAAGCCGCTCGGGTTCACGCTCGACGAGATGGCCGAGCTGCTCCGCGTGGTCGACGCCCTCGCGACGAAGGACCCCGAGGACGAACCAGCGCTGGCGGCCCGCCTCGACGCGCACCTCGAGGACGCCCGAGCCCGTCACGCCAAGCTCGTCGAGCGGGCCGGCATGGCCGAGGAGTTCATCGGCACGCTCGGGTCACTCCGCGCTTCGCTCCCCTGAACGCTCGTACCGCGCAAGCCATCGCCGTTCGGCCTCGGCGGCTGCTTCCGGGGTGTACTCCAGACGGGCTTCCACCCGCTCGAACATGGCGATCATCTTCCGCGCCTTCCGTTTCGGGTACGCGTCGAGGATCACCTGGTTGAGCCGGGCCTGAGCACGTTGACGTTCTTCACCCGTCATGTGCATGAACATCCGTTGCATCGCGCTCCTCTTGTCCGAGTGTTCGTACCAGGACACTCACACCCGGATCATCGACCCGTCCATGAATCTGCATGTCGTACATCGCGCCGGCCACCATCCGACCGATCTCGGCCTTGCCGACGTCGTCAGACGAGACCATGTCGGCTGCCCAGACGACCTGTTGCCACACGTACGCTCGCTCGATCGCGCGCTGCTCTCGCCGCCACCGCATGAACGACCAGATCGTCGCCGTCGTGGTGCCGCCGAGCGCCAACAACGACGCGACCGCCGTCGCGACCGCCGCAGGCGGCCAGGTCGCGAGTTCCCCTGTCCCCGTCCCCACCCGGTCCCCCTCTCGTCCCGCGACCCGGCCACGTCGAGAACGCTACGGAGTCCACGCTCGCCGCCACGGGCCTCCCGGCATTCGGTGGAGAACGCCGGACGCAGGCGGCCCTGTGGAGGGAGGAACCCTGCCGCCCACGCCTCCGGACGCAGGCGGTTAGACTCGACCACCGTGATCGAACGCACCCGCATCGCCGACCTGGCAGCCCTCCCCGACGGTCCCGTCTCCGTGGCCGGATGGGTCGAGACCGTCCGAGACCAGAAGAAGGTGCAGTTCGTCGTGCTGCGCGACGAGACCGGCGCCGTCCAGCTCGTGAACCCGGCGACGCGCGAGGCCGAGGACGGCGACGACGCCGCACAGTCCGCCCTCGCGACCACCAACGAGATCTCCGGCCTGGCGCACGGCACCTTCGTGCACGTCACCGGCACGCTGAAGCACGACGAGCGCGTGAAGCTCGGCGGGCTCGAGGTCAAGATCGGTGCGCTGCAGGTGGTGAGCGCCGCGATCCCGGAGACCCCGATCGCCGACGACTCGTCGCTCGACAAGCGTCTCGACTGGCGCTTCCTCGACCTGCGCAACCGCAAGCAGAACCTGATCTTCCGCATCCAGACGACCCTGGAGCACGCGTTCCGCACGTACTGGGTCGACCGCGACTACATCGAGATCCACACGCCGAAGCTGATGGCGTCGGCGTCCGAGTCGCGCGCCGAGCTGTTCCAGCTCGAGTACTTCGAGACGACCGCCTACCTGGCGCAGTCCCCGCAGAACTTCAAGCAGATGGCGCAGCCGGCCGGCTTCGGCGCCGTGTTCGAGATCGCCGACGCCTTCCGCGCCGACCCCTCGTTCACGAGTCGCCACGCCACCGAGTTCACCAGCGTCGACGCCGAGTTCTCGTGGATCGAGTCCCACGAGGACGTCATGGCGATGCACGAAGAGGTCCTGGTCGCCGGCATCACCGCCGTCAAGGAGAAGTACGGCAAGGACATCGAAGAGGTCTTCGGCTTCGAGCTGCAGGTCCCCGCGACGCCGTTCCCCCGCGTGACCCTGGCCGACGCGCGCAAGATCGTCGCCGACAGCGGCTACGACGTCGTCCGCGCCGACGGTGACCTGGACCCCGAGGGCGAGCGCCGCGTCGCCGCCTGGGCGAAGGAGCACCACGGCTCCGAGTTCGTGTTCGTCACCGAGTACGACGCCTCGATCCGGCCGTACTACCACATGCGCAAGCCGGGCGACCCGTCGGTCACCAACAGCTACGACCTCATCTTCAACGGTGCCGAGATCTCCACGGGCGCCCAGCGCGAGCACCGCGTCGACGTGCTCGAGGCGCAGGCCGTCGAGAAGGGCCTCGACCCGGAGGAGCTCGGCTGGTACCTCGACTTCTTCCGCTACGGCGTCCCGCCGCACGGCGGCTTCGGCATGGGCCTCGCGCGCGTGCTGATGCTCATGCTCGGTGAGCCGTCGATCCGCGAGGTCACGTACCTGTTCCGTGGCCCGACGCGCCTGACCCCGTAGTCGCGGCGCGCGGCGACGCCGCGCGCACCTGGTGAGCAGCAATGGTCGCCTCCCGATGCGGGAGGCGACCATTCCTGCTCACGGATCGACGCGCGCGCGGACGGGAGGGCCGGCTCAGCTCTGCCAGTCGATGGCGGCCCGTGCCGTGACCAGTTCGCGGATCTCCGCTGCCGCGGCCTGGTGCTCCGGGTGCACCTGGTACGCATCGAGCCCGGCGAGGTCGTCGAAGGTGGCGACCACCGCGACGTCGTGGTTCTTGTCCGGGTAGGCGACGTTCTCGACGACCTCGAGCGAGCGGATCGACTCGACGGTGCCGACCAGACCGGTCAGGAGTTCGCGGATGCGGGCGATCGACGCGGTGCGGTCGAGGTCCGCACGCAGGGACCAGGAGACGACGTGGGAGATCATGCGCGGGCCTCGGCCTTCTCGAGCGCACGTGCGAGCCGGTCGGCGTCGACGTGCCAGTTGCTGTGGACGCGCCCGTCGATCAGCACGACCGGGATGTCCTCCGCGTACTCCTGGCGGAGGGCATCGTCGTCGAGGATCGAGCGTTCCTGCAGGGTGACCCCCGGGTGGTCGGCGACGACGCGTTCGACCACGGGTCGGGCGTCATCGCAGAGGTGGCATCCGGGCTTCGTCAGGAACGTCACTGCGGGCATGGTCCCAGCGTAGTCCGGGAACGCGAAAGCCCCGGCGAACCGGGGCTTCTCGTGCAGGTCCTCCGACCTGCGCAGACCTGTGAGGGTCTACTTCTTGTTGCGGCGCTGGTGACGCGTCTTGCGAAGGAGCTTGCGGTGCTTCTTCTTCGCCATGCGCTTACGACGCTTCTTGATGACAGAACCCATGTGGACCTCGCTCGGACTGATGCTGATGTACGGACACCGGGCCGAAGAGACCGCGGAAAATCAACCTGCCCGAGTCTACCGGCTGCCCGCTGTGATGTCGAACGCGTGCTCAGCCGACGTCCGCCACGCCACCGCGCAACACGTCGGCGACGGCCGACTCGGGGACGCGGAAGGAGCGGCCGAAGCGGATGGCGGGGAGCTCCCCGGCGTGCACCATCCGGTACACGGTCATCTTCGAGACGCGCATCATCTCGGCGACCTCAGCGACGGTGAGGAAGCGCACGTCGTCGAAACTGCCGGTCATGGTCCGCCTTCGGGGCTCGCACGCGCTCTGCGCACGGGAGTGGTGTGACCTGTGTGGTCAGTGGCAACTGTAGAGGCGCGTGCGACCCGGTGTCCAGGATCAGTCGCGCCGCGTGCGCCCGGCCTGTGCTGCGTCCTCGCCAGGCCACGTGCGCAGACTCAGTCCTCGTCGCCTCGGCGGGTGAAGCGCTTGCGGCTGCGGTCGACGACGCGCTCCCAGCCCTGCTGTGCCCCGGAGATCGCCGCGGTGGCCCGGTACGACGCCTCGGCCATCACACGGCCGAGTTCGGTGCCCACCTCGACGGTCGCCTTGCCGGCCGCGCCGTTCCGGCGGATCGACACCGGTTGGCCGTCCGGCGTCCACGCCGTGGTGGCCGGGGTGCCGTCGGCGTCGACCGCGCCCGTGAACGGCAGGACCCAGTCCTCCAGGCGCACGAGCGGCTCCGGGTCGAGCCGGTAGTAGCGGTGCTGCCCTTCTTCGCGACTGGTGACGAGACCGATGTCGCGCAGGACACGCAGGTGCTTCGACACCGTGGGCTGGCTGACCCCGAGGCGTTCGACGAGCTGGCCGACGCTGAGCTCCCCGCCGGTGACGTCCGAACCGTAGGCGGACAACAGCGTGCCGAGCAGCTCGCGCCGGGTCGGGTCCGCCACGACGGAGAAGATGTCGGCCATGGGGCAAGGCTAGCCGGGGCACCACGGATGTACCATGACGAACCGTCCCGGCCCATGTCCTCGGAGGCATACGCATGCTCGACCGAACCGAGCCGATCCCGCACCACCCGAGTGTCGGCCGACGGCGAGCGAGCCGGATCGCGACGGTGCTGCGGTCGTCGCCGTCCCGACTGGCGATCGTCGTGTTCATCGCGCTGATCTTCCTGTTCACGGTGCTCTTCATGACGCCGTGGGCCACGGCGGACCGCAGCAGCACCCACTTCGCGGACGCCCTCTTCACCGCGGCCTCGGTGGTCTGCGTCACCGGCTTGTCCACGGTCGACATGGCGACGCACTGGTCGGTGTTCGGCAAGGTCCTGGTGGTCATCGGCACGCAGATCGGCGCGGTCGGTGTGCTGACCTTCGCGTCGATCCTCGGCCTGTTCGTCACCCGGAAGCTCGGCCTGCGCGCGAAGCTCATGGCGGCGGGCGACTCGAACCCGCTCCGCACCCACCACGGCGCCGTGCCCGAGGGACAGGCCGTCCGGCTCGGCGAGGTCGGCACCCTGCTCGCGACCGTGGCGGTGAGCACGCTGTCGATCGAGATCGTCCTCGGCCTACTGCTCCTGCCGTCGGTGCTCATCGCCGGCATCCCGTTCTGGACCGCGGTCGGCGACTCCTTCTACTACGCGGCGATGGCCTTCACGAACACCGGGTTCGCCCCGAACGCCGACGGCCTCGACCCGTTCGCCCACGACTACTGGTTCCTGTCACTCCTGATGGTCGGCGTCGTGGCCGGGTCCATCGGGTTCCCGGTGATCCGTGCCCTGACGAAGCAGCTGCGCACCCCGCGGCGCTGGCCGATCCACGTCAAGCTCACCCTGGCGACGAGCGCGGTCCTGCTCCTCGGCGGCGCGGCCGTCTACATCGCGCTCGAGGCGTCGAACCCGACGACCTTCGGTGAAGAAGGAGCCGGACGCACCGCGTTCCAGGCGCTCTTCCTGTCGACGATGACCCGCTCGGGAGGCTTCTCGCTCGTCGACTTCGACCAGCTCAACGGCTCGAGCCTGCTCGTGACCGACATGCTCATGTTCATCGGTGGCGGATCCGCCTCGACGGCAGGCGGCATCAAGGTGACGACCCTCGCGGTGCTGTTCCTGGCCGCGGTCGCCGAGGCCCGCGGTCGCCAGAGCATGGAGGCCTTCGGTCGCCGGATCCCGAGCGACGTGCTCCGCGTCGCGGTGGCGGTCGTGCTCTGGGGCGCCACGATCGTGGCGGTCGCGACCGTGGTGCTCCTGCAGATCACCGACGACTCGCTCGACCGGGTGCTGTTCGAGGTGATCTCGGCGTTCGCGACGTGCGGCCTGTCATCCGGGGTGTCCGCGGACCTGCCGGAATCGGGCAAGTACGTGCTCGCCGCCACCATGTTCCTCGGCCGGGTCGGTACAGTGACCATCGCCGCTGCCCTGGCCGCCAGCCAGAGCCGGCAATTGTTCCGCCGTCCCGAGGAGAGGCCGATCGTTGGCTGACCGCACCCGTTCGTCGCACCAGCACGGTGCCATCAGCCACGACGCACCCGTCCTCGTCATCGGGCTGGGTCGCTTCGGGGCCGCCACCGCCGGCCAGCTCGAACGTCAGGACCGCGAGGTGCTCGTCGTCGACACCGACCCCGGACTGGTGCAGAAGTGGTCCGACCGGGTCACCCACGCGGTGCAGGCGGACGCGACCGACATCGATGCGCTCCGACAGATCGGCGCGCAGGACTTCGCCATCGCCGTCGTCGGCACGGGCAGCGACCTGGAGTCGAGCGTGCTCATCACGGCGAACCTGGTCGACCTCGGCGTCCCGCAGATCTGGGCGAAGGCGATCAGCCGCTCGCACGGCACGATCCTGTCCCGCATCGGCGCGAACCACGTCGTCTACCCGGAGCGCGAGGCCGGCGAGCGCACGGCGCACCTGGTCTCCGGCCGGATGCTCGACTTCATCGAGTTCGACGACGACTTCGCCGTGGTCAAGATGTTCCCGCCGCGCGCGGTCCGCGGCAAGGACCTCGCCACCACCGTGATCCGCACCCGGTTCGGCCTGACCGTGCTCGGCATCAAGCCGCCCGGCAACCCGTTCGTGCCGGCGACGCCGGACAGCGTCATCGGTGAGGACGACGTCATCATCGTCTCGGGTTCCGAGACCGACCTGGAGCGCTTCGCCGCGTACGAGTAGCGACCACCGGACGGACGGGAGGCCCGTGGCGACGCCGCCCCGGGCCTCCCGTCCGCACTGTGGCTGCGTCCACGACGCGGTGTGCGTCTACGACGCGGCGATCTCCTCGGCACGCGCGATCGCGGCGCGCGATGCGCGCAGCAGCGTGTCCGCCAGGTCGGCGTCCTGCAGCACCGCGACGGCACGCTCCGTCGTGCCCTTCGGGCTCGTCACCGCACGGCGCAGGTCGGCGGGCTCGCGGCCCGACCGCTCGAGCAGCTCGACCGCGCCTCGGACGGTGCCCTGCACCATCGTCGCCGCCTGCTCGTGGGTGAACCCGAGCTCCTCGGCGGCGCGCTGCCACTGCTCGACCAGCAGGAAGACGTAGGCGGGGCCGGAACCGGACACGGCGGACAGCGCGTCGAGCTGCGACTCCGGCACCTCGATGACCTCACCCGAGGCGGTGAACACCGACGACGCCAACGCGACGGCCCCGGCGTCGGCCGAGGTGCCCGCGCTGATGCCGGTGACGCCCTGGCCGACGCCGATCGGGGTGTTCGGCAGGGCACGGACGACGCGGACGCCGACGGGCACCCGCGCCTCCATGCTCGCGGTGGTGGTGCCCACGGCGACGCTGACCAGGACGGCACCGGGCTCCAGGTCGTCGGCGATCTCGTCGAGCAGGTCCGCGATCATGTACGGCTTCACACCGACCACGACGAGGGCCGCACCGCGGACGGCCGCCCGGTTGGCGTCGGGGTCGGTGTCGCTCGCGGTGGCGTCGAGGCCGCGCTCCCGGTGGGCAGCAGCGGACGCCTCCGACTTCGTGGTGAGGGTCACGGTGGCCGGGTCGAGTCCCGCGGCGAGCAGGCCGTCGAGGACCGCGCCGGACATGGAGCCGACGCCGAGCAGGGCGGTGCGGGGCAGGTCGATCGTCATGCTCCCGACCCTACCGACGCGACCCGCCTAGGATCGTGTCGCAGACCACGAGAAGGGGACAGCTGTGAGCGCTTCCGGAGGCACGAAGGCGATCTTCGCCGCACTCGGTGCCAACATCGGCATCGCGATCGTGAAGTTCATCGCGGCGGCGATCAGCGGATCAGCGTCGATGCTGGCCGAGGGCGTGCACTCCCTGGCCGACTCCGCGAACCAGCTCCTGCTGCTGCTCGGTGGCCGCAAGGCCCGGCGAGCGGCGGACCAGGAGCACCCCTTCGGCTACGGGCGCGAACGCTACGTGTACGCGTTCGTCGTCTCCATCATCCTGTTCTCGGTCGGCGGTGTCTTCTCACTCTACGAGGGCATCGAGAAGCTCGCCCACCCGCACCCGCTCGAGAACTGGTGGCTCCCCCTCGTCGTGCTCGTCATCGCCATCGGTCTCGAGGGGTTCTCGCTCCGCACCGCACTGAAAGAGGCCCGGCCGCAGAAGGGTTCGCAGAGCTGGGTGCAGTTCGTCCGCCGCGCGAAGGCCCCCGAGCTGCCCGTCGTCATGCTCGAGGACACGGCGGCCCTGCTCGGCCTGGTCTTCGCGCTGTTCGGCGTGGGCCTGACGGCGATCACCGGCAACGGGGTGTTCGACGCGATCGGCACCATGCTCATCGCGGCGCTGCTCATCGCGGTCGCTGTGGTGCTCGGCATCGAGACGAAGAGCCTGCTCGTCGGCGAGGGCGCGACCGCCGCCGACGTCGAGCGCATCAAGTAGGCGGTGCTCGACGGCCCCGAGGTCGACGCGATCATCCACCTGAAGACCCTGTACCTCGGGCCGGACGAACTGATGGTCGGCGTGAAGGTCGCCGTCGACGGGGACCGCCGGCTCGGTGACGTCGCCGCCGGCATCGACACCGTCGAACAGCGTGTCCGGAGCGCCGTGCCGATCGCCCGGGTGATCTACGTCGAACCGGACGTCCTGCGCACCGGGCCGCAGCCGCCGACCGAGGCGATCGTCATCCTCGCCGCGGACTGAAGAAGTCGTCGAGCAGCTCGGCGCACGCTGCCTCGAGCACGCCCCCGATGACCTCGGAGCGGTGCGGCAGCCGGCGGTCCCTGGCGATGTCGTAGACGCTGCCGCTGGCGCCCGCCTTCGGGTCCCACGCGCCGAACACGACCCGGGGCACCCGTGCGGCCATGACGGCGCCGGCGCACATCGGGCAGGGCTCGAGCGTCACCACGAGCGTGTGCTCCTCGAGGTGCCAGTCACCCGTCACCGCCGCTGCAGCACGCAGCGCCAGGACCTCGGCGTGGGCCGTCGGGTCCTGCCGCGCCTCGCGCTCGTTCCGACCGGTGGCGACCACGACGCCGTCACGGTCGAGCACCACGGCGCCGACCGGGACGTCGTCGGTCTCCAGGCACCGTCGGGCCTCGTCGAGCGCACGCTCCATCGCCGGGACGAACGGGCGGGCTGCGGGCTCCTCCACGGGACCTCCTGACGGTCGGCGGCACGCTAGGCTCGACCCTATGCGAGTCCACGTCGCCGACCACCCGCTCATCACCCACAAGCTCTCGGTGCTCCGCGACCGTACGACGCCCTCCCCCACGTTCCGCGCCCTGACCGAGGAGCTCGTCACGCTCCTCGCGTACGAGGCCACGCGGGGCGTCCGGGTCACGGCGACGCCGATCGACACGCCGGTGGCGCACACCATGGGCGTCGCGATCGCCAAGCCGCGGCCGCTCGTCGTCCCGATCCTCCGCGCCGGGCTCGGCATGCTCGAGGGCATGGTCAAGCTCGTCCCGACGGCCGAGGTCGGCTTCCTCGGCATGGCCCGCAACGAGGAGACGCTCGAGCCGCAGACCTACGCCGAGCGCCTGCCCGACGACCTGTCCGGTCGGCAGTGCTTCGTGCTCGACCCGATGCTCGCCACCGGTGGCACCCTCGCCGCCGCGATCGACTTCCTGTTCGCCCGCGGTGCGCAGGAGGTCACGTGCGTGTGCATCCTCGGCGCCCCCGAGGGGCTCGCCATGGTCGAGCAGGCCGTCGGCGACCGCAACGTCTCGATCGTCCTCGGTGCGCTCGACGAGAAGCTCGACGAGAACGGGTACATCGTCCCGGGCCTCGGCGATGCCGGCGACCGGCTCTACGGCCTGGCCGAGTAGCGACCACCCACGGACAGGAGGCGCGGTGCCGGTCGGCACCGCGCCTCCTGTCGTCCGTGCGGTCACGCCCACCGCACCGTCCGTTCCGGGCGTACCAGGTCGATTCGGGCGTACCTGCCCGTTCCGGTCGTACCCGGTCGTTCCGGGCGTACCAGGTCGATTCGGGCGTACCAGGTCGGTTCTTTCCACCCGGTACGCCCGATTCCACTTCCCATCGCGTGCGCAATGGGAAAGAACGGGCGTGGCGCTCGACGCCCGTGCGGTCGCGCCCACCGCACCGTCCGCGCGGACGGTTGACACCGCGTTGGTATACCGCAGATACTCGTCACATGACTGCAACCGTGTCCACCCGCGTCCTCTCCGAGGCGTGCTCCTCCGCAGGGGCAGTGGGGACCGTCGGCATGATGATGCCGACCATGCCGGTCATGCGTTGTCGAATGTGTGCCTGATCGGCACCCGTTCCAGCCGGATCCCCCGCGACACCACCCCCGTCGCGAGCGCGTGATCCCCGGGTGACGGACACCGTCGGCGACGCGCACCACGTCACGAGGTCTGTCTCCCGTTCCCCCGGGTCGGCCCCGGTCCGCAGCAGGACCGCAGGGCACATCGGCGTACCGCCGTACCCGGGATGACGCATTCGACACCGGCCGCCGCGCCACCCGCGCACCGGCCACACCGCCCGGAGAACCACCATGTCGCTCACCATCGCCCAGCCCCGCACCTCGCTCCGCACCGCACCGGCCCCGACCGACCTCGGCACCGTGACGCCGATCCGCCCGCGCCCGGCCTCCCCGGCAGCCACCGGACCGTCCGCCGTGCCGACGAGCCCGGTGGTCGCGCCGCAGCGGAACCGCGCGCTCCCCGAGGGCACCGAGGCCCGCGGCTTCGCCCTGTACGTCGGCATCGACGAAGCGAAGGCCGCCGCCGCCGGCACGACCCTGGCCGCGGTGGTCGAGCAGCTGAAGGCCCTCACCGCGCAGCTCGTCCCGTCGTCCGAGACGTACGCGGCCGTCGCCGTCGCCGCCGAGCACTCCGGTGGCCGTGACGTCGACGTCGTCCGCCTCGCCCTGCAGGACCGCTCCGCGGTGGCCGCCCGCAAGCAGGCCGAGAAGCCCGAGCCCGAGGAGACCGGTGTCGTCATCGACATCTCGCGGAAGCGCGTGACCCTCGACGGCGAAGCAGCACCCCTGACCTACAAGGAGTTCGAGCTCCTGCAGTTCCTGGTCCTCCGCGAGGGCCAGACCGTCGACCGCTCCGCGATCATCGAAGGCCTCTGGTCGGACGGCGAGGACGAGAGCCCGAACGAGCGCACCATCGACGTGCACGTGCGTCGGCTCCGCTCGAAGCTCGGCGCGTTCGATGAGATCGTCCGCACCGTGCGGGGCGTCGGCTACCGCTTCGACCGGCACGCGGACGTCGCCGTGCGGTACGCGTCGACCCCGTCGCCCGACCTCTTCTGAGCCTCATCGACTGCTCTTGGTGAACTCGCAGCGAACCGGCCACGGAGAGGCTGGCGCGCCGTTACCGCTTCGTTATACAGTCGGTGGTGCAGACGGTGTTTGCTGTGGCACCGCCTGCGGAATGTGATTGCAGGAAACTCTTGGTGCAAGGGAGAGGGCCGGTCGCCGACAGGCGGCCGGCCCTCGTGCATGTCGCCCGGCTCCTGTCCGGCTCCGTCGGTAGTGTGGTCAGACCGTACGACCGGAGGGAACGCGAACGTGAGCGAGACACGCCGCAGTGAGAAGGCGACCGCCGTCGCCGCCTGGGAAGCGCTCTTCCGCGCCCAGGTCGCCGTGATGCGGAGTCTCAACGCGGACTTCCCCGGCGACGAGATCTCCTTCAACGAGTACGACGTCTGCTTCAACCTGTCGACCCAGCCCGGCCGCCGCTGCCGGATGCGCGACCTCACCGGGCACCTGCTCCTCACCCAGCCGAGCGTCAGCCGCCTGGTCGACCGACTCCTCGCCCGCGGCATCGTCGAGAAGCAGCCGGACCCCACCGACGCCCGCGGCGTGATCGTGGCGCTGACCCCGCACGGCTTCGACGTCTACCGCCAGGTCGCCGTGCAGCACGCGGCGAGCATCGCGCAGCAGGTCGGTGCGGGACTGTCCGACCCCGAACTCCGCACCCTCACCGAACTCTGCACGAAGCTCCGGCTGGCGGTCGGCACCGCACCGGGCCGGCGGTCGACGGCTCGCCCGATGGCCGCTCCGGATACGGCGACGGTGTGACCGGCGCGATCGTCTGGCTCCGTGACGACCTGCGGCTGTCGGACAACCCCGCGCTCCGTGCGGCGATCGACCACGGTGGTGCCGTCACGGTGGTGGTCGTCCTCGACGAGCAGTCCCCCGGGCTCCGTCCGATCGGTGCCGCGAGCCGCTGGTGGCTGCACCACTCCCTGAGCGCCCTCGACGCCGACCTGCGCGAGCGGGGTTCCCGGCTGGTCCTCCGGCGCGGTGCCGCGGCGACGGTCATCGACCAGCTCGTCGCCGACACCGGGGCGGACGCCGTGTACTGGAACCGCCGGTACGGCGCCGTCGAGCGGGACATCGACGCCGGCATCAAGGCGGCCCTGCACGACCGTGGTGTCGAGGCACACAGCTTCGCGGCGAACCTGCTCTGGGAACCGTGGACCGTGCTCACCGGGCAGGGCGAGCCGTACAAGGTCTTCACCCCGTTCTGGAACGCCGTCCAGGCACTGCCCGAACCGCGCCACCCCCTGCCCGACCCCGACGACCTGCCGGCTGCGGCCGACGTGACCGGTGATGCTCTGGCCGACTGGGCACTGCTGCCGACGAAGCCCGACTGGGCCGGCGGGCTCCGTGACGCCTGGACCCCGGGTGAGCAGGGCGCCCGGCAGCAGCTCGAGCACTTCGTCGAGCACGCGCTCGAGGACTACGACCAGCGCGACGAGCCCGCGATGGAAGCCACCAGCAGCCTCTCCCCGTTCCTGCGGTGGGGCGAGATCAGCCCGTACCAGGTGTGGCACCGCCTGCACGAGCGGCTCGAGCCCGCGCAGCGCCAGAACGCCGCCGCGTTCCTCCGCCAGCTGGCCTGGCGGGAGTTCAACTGGAACGAGTACTTCCACTGCGACGACATCGCCACCGTCAACGTCCGTCGGAACTTCGACGCGTTCCCGTGGCGCGACCCGGAAGCGGCCGAGCTCGACCGCTGGCGGCAGGGTCTGACCGGCTTCGACCTGGTGGACGCGGGCATGCGCGAGCTCTGGCACAGCGGCGCCATGCACAACCGGGTGCGGCTGGGCGCCGGGAGCTTCCTCGTGAAGAACCTGCTCGTCGACTGGCGTGTCGGGGAGCAGTGGTTCTGGGACACCCTGGTCGACGCCGACCCCGCCAACAACGCGGCGAACTGGCAGTGGGTCGCGGGCTCCGGCTTCGACGCCGCCCCCTACTTCCGGGTCTTCAACCCCGACCGGCAACTCGAGCGCTTCGACCCGCACCGCGAGTACGTCCACCGCTGGGTCCCCGCGGACGAGCTCCGGCCCGAGCCGATGGTCGACCTGAAGGCGTCGCGGCAGCGGGCGCTCGACGCCTACGAACGGATGCGGCGATCGTGACCGGGGCGCACCCCGCGGTCGCCGCCGTCGTCGACCAGGTCGACGAGTTGTTCCGTGCTCGTGTCGAAGAGGGCATCGCACCGAGCAGCGTGTGGGGCGTGTTCGACCGCTCCGGGCTCGTCGCGTCCGGTGGGCACGGCGACCGCGGGGACGGCCGGCGGCCGGACGCCGACACCGTCTACCGCATCGCCTCCTGCACCAAGAGCGTCACCGCCGCGACCCTGCTGACCCTCGTCGCACGGGGTGCGCTCGACCTCGACGCGCCCATCACCGACTTCGTGCCGGCGTTCGGCGCCGTCACCCTGCCGACCCCGGACTCCCCCGTCCCCACGGTGCGGATGCTGCTGACGATGTCGGCGGGGTTCCCCACCGACGATCCCTGGGCCGACCGGCAGGAGTCGATCTCGGACGCCGAGCTGGACGAGGTCCTGCGCGGCGGCCTGCTGTTCGACTCGCTGCCCGGCACCCGCTTCGCCTACTCGAACCTCGGCTACGCGCTGCTCGGCCGGGTCGTCGCCGTCGTGACGGGGCAGCCCTTCACGGCGGCCGCCGGCGAGACCGTCCTCCGTCCCCTCAGGCTCGCCGACACGGTGTTCAGCGCCGACGAGTCCACCGGGTTCGTCGTCACCGGTGCCCGAGGCCACCAGGGTGGTTGGGAACCCCTGCCCATGACGGGCCCTGGCGCGTTCTCGTCGATCGGCGGGCTCTTCTCGACCGTCCGCGACCTGGCGCGCTGGGCGACGCACCTCGGTTCGGCGTTCTCCGCAGCGCCGGAACCCGGCCCGGTCTCCCCCGCCGACCGCCGGCTCATGCAGCAGGCGATGCGGGTCGTCCCGTCGTCCGTCGTCCCGGGTTCGGCTCGCGCGACGGCCTACGGCTTCGGACTGTTCGTCGAGCAGGACGACCGCTTCGGCGAGCTCGTCTCGCACTCCGGCGGCTACCCGGGCTTCTCCGCACACATGCGGTGGTCCGTGCGCGACGGCCTCGGGGTCGTCGCGTTCGAGAACGCCACCCAGGCCAAGGTCTCAGCGGCCGCGCAGCAGGCGCACGACCTCGTGCTCGACGCGGCGCTGACGGCTCGGACACCCAGCCCATCGGAAGCCGGCACCGACGTGGCCGGAGCGACCAGCGGGGTGGCGGCGACCACCCGCGCGACGCGAGTCGCCCAGGCCGCCGTGACGCGCCTCCTGGCCGACTGGCGCGACGACCTGGCCGACGCGATCTGCACGCCGAACGTCGCCATGGACGTGCCCTACGACCGACGACGGCGCGCGGTGGCACAGGCCGTCGCGGACGTCGGCGCCGACCTCGGTGCAGCACCGGTGTCCGAGTACTCGGCGGCGCCGTCGCACCTGCGCTGGTGGCTCCCCGGCACCTGTGGGCGCCTGCGCGTCGAGATCCGGCTCGCGCCCGCCGCCGCGGGGCGTGTGCAGACCCTGAACGTCGTCGCCGAACCGTCGGAGCGCTGACCCAGCGCTGACCCGACGGAGCGCCGACCCGGGAGTGCCGACCGAGAACCCGTCGGCTCAGACCGGCGGTCGACCGCCCACGAAGCCGAGTGCCCGCGCGGCGACCCGGGTGCCCTCGCGGGCTGCCGCACCGACGCGGACCGGATCCGTCGCCCACGCACGGACGAACCCGGCGACGAACGCGTCCCCGGCCCCGATGGTGTCGACGACGGTCGCCGGTGTCGCGGGGACCCGGTGGACGCTACGGCCCCGGCGTCCGATGAGCGCGCCGTCGGCGCCGGCCGTGACGACGACCAGTGGGACGTGCTCCGTCAGCCGCCGCACCGCGGTGTCGAGGTCGTCGCCCCCGGCGAGGGCGAGCGCCTCGTGCTGGTCGGGGAAGAGCACGTCGACGCCCCGCAGGGCCTGGAGGAACCGGTCGGCGCCGATCGTCTCGATCACCGCCACCGACGAGGGGTCCACCGCCACGCGCGCCGGCCCCGTCCGGGCGCACGCCACCAGGTCGGCGAGCCGATCGGCCCCGCCGCCGAGCATGGCGGCCCCGGTCAGGTGCACGATGTCGGCGCGGGCGACCACCGACGGCGGGACGTCGGCGGCGCTGATCTTCCCGCTCGCGGCGGGGTCGGACATCGCGGTGCGACCGTGGTCGTTGCGGACCGAGACGACGACCCCGGTGGACGTCATCGCGTCGTAACGGAGGTGGGCACGGACCCCGGCGTCCTCGAGCGCGCGCTCGTGGCGGTACACGTCGTCGACCCCCACCCTGGCGACGACGTCGACCTCGGCCCCGAGCCAGCCGAGCCAGGTGGCCGTGTTGCCACCGGCGCCGGTCGGTCGGTGGCGGATCTCCGCGGCGGGGTCGTGCACCCCGATCCGGTGTGCGGTGGTGTGCACGAGGACACCGTCCAGGACGTCGCCGACGACCAGGAAGCGTTTTCCGGCGCCACGACGGCGGCCCGTGACCACCCGTCCGGCGCGGGTCCCCTCGGGCCGGGACGGCGGCGGAGCGCCCTCGTACGGCATGGACATCCGCAACAGTGTACCGGTAGCCGAGTTTTTCTCCGTTTCTATCGGTGAAAACGGAGGGTTCGCGGAGAGATCACACACGACGGCCCATGGTGCCAGTGATATACCGGCTGCTAGTATGTGGGCGGTCGCGCGACCACGCCCCAACGATGGAGATGCCATGCCCAGGAAGCCCGACCCCACCCGCAAACCCGCGATCCTCGAGAAGGTCGTCGACCACTTCGTCGAGACCAAGATCGAGGACGTCACGGTCCGGGGCCTCGGCCGCGTGCTCGGGACGAGCGCCTACCCGGTCGTCTACCACTTCGGCTCGCGCGAAGCCCTGATCGACTCCGTCGTCGAACATTTGGCGGCCTCACGGCCGGTGGCGACGCTCGACCCCGGCGCCGACGCGGACGCCCTCGCCGATCACCTGGTCGCGGCCTTCGGCGGGCTCGACGATCCGCACCGCGCGTTGGCCGCGCGACTCACCTTCGAACTCGGGTCGGTCGAGTCCCTCGACGGGCGCGACCGCCAGCGCCGCGCGCACCGCTGCCACCTGGCGGCCATCCGGGCGTGGTGCCGGGCGCACGGTGCCGACCCCGTCCTCGCCGAACGCGCGGCCCAGAACACGGTGATGGCCGCCCGCGGAGCCCAGTGGAGCGCGCTCGTCGACCGCGCGCACACCGAGGCCGACGCCGCACTGCGTCGCATCGCCCACGACCTCGCTTCGAGCACGACCGACCCCGACCGCGCGCTGAGCGCGAACGCGATCGACAACCGGTCGCGAACCCGATGACGGCGTGCGGTCCGGAACGGCACCCGGACCACGAACGGGAGGCACGGTGCCAGCTGGCACCGTGCCTCCCGTTCGTCAGGTGGTCACCGTGGTGACCCGCCGACGCTGATCAGAGCGTGACGAACCGCTGCGACTTCGCGTTCTCGAAACGAGCGGCGACGTTCTCCCAGTCGACGATGTTCCAGACGGCCTTGACGTAGTCCGCCTTGACGTTCAGGTAGTCGAGGTAGAAGGCGTGCTCCCACATGTCGAGCATGAAGATCGGGACGAGACCGAACGGGATGTTGCCCTGCTGGTCGAAGAGCTGGAACGTGGTGAGCTTCTGGCCCACGGTGTCCCAGGCCAGCACGGACCAACCGGAGCCCTGGATGCCGTTCGCGACGGCGGCGAACTGTGCCTGGAACTTCTCGAACGAACCGAAGAACTCGTCGATCGCCGCGGCGAGCTCGCCCTCGGGGACCTTCGTGTCCGGGCCGAGGTTGGTCCAGAAGATCGAGTGGTTCACGTGGCCACCGAGGTGGAACGCAAGGTCCTTCTCGAGCTTGTTGATCGCACCGAAGTTGCCGGACTCGCGGGCCTCACCGAGCTGCTGCAGCGCGGTGTTGGCACCGGTCACGTAGGCCTGGTGGTGCTTGTCGTGGTGCAGCTGCATGATCTTGCCGCTGATGTGCGGCTCGAGCGCGGCGTAGTCGTACGGCAGTTCCGGCAGGGTGTACTCAGCCATGTGAGGTCCTTTCGATCAGTGGGTTGTGGACGCGGCTCCGCGGCTCACGAGAGCCGGGAACGATCGGTGAGGGAGTGGAATTCCCGGTTGTGGTAGACCAGCGGCTCGCCGCGGTCGGCGCCGACGATGATGTCGAGCACCTCGGCCACGACGACGGTCGAGCTGCCGATGGGCGTCGTCGACAGCGGTCGGCAGCGGAGTGCACTCGCCGCACTCGGCAGGTAGCGGTCGCCGGACGGCAGGGTGCCCCAGATCGGGTCATCGGCGGCCGGGCTGCCGGTCGAGGCGAAGCGCTTGGCGAGTGCGACCCCGAGGGAGTCGACCAGGTGCACGACGAACAGCGGCGCACCGAGCACGACCCCGGCCGAGCCGGAGTTCGTCGAGAGCGAGAAGACCAGCACGGGCGGGTCGACGGCCACGCTCGCGACGCTCGAGGCGGTGAGGCCGGTCGGTCCGTCCGGGCCTTCGGCCGTGATGACGGCGACGCCGGCAGGGTGCCCGCGGAAGGCGGACTTGTACGCGTCGGCGATGGTTGCCGGTGCTTCGTCGGGCATGGTGATCGTGGTCGTTCCTTCGGGAGGGGCTGCCGTCACTCGGCGGCTGCCACCCAACGTATGACCTGAACCCTGGTTGAGGTCAACGATTCACAGGTTCGGGCGCGGCGGGCGCGCCGTGGCGGCACTTCGTGAGCAGGAATGGTCGGGTCACGCACGGCGACCCGACCATTCCTGCTCACGAAGCGCAGCTCGCGCCCGCAGTGCGCCCGCTCAACCGCTCAGCGGCGCTTGAGCATGACGAGCGCACCCGCGGCCGCCACCACCATGAGCACCGCGGCGACGCCCGCCGTGATCGTCACGCCGGAGTCGAAGGCCGCCCGTGCGGACTCGAGCAGCACCTGCCCGGCGCTGCCGCCGAGCTGCCCCGCCGCGGCGACCGCGCCGCCGAGGGTCTCCTGCGCCGCGACGTGCGCGGCCGAGGACAACCCGTCGGGCACCACGACGTGCGCCCGGTAGGTCGTCGCCAGGATCGTCCCGAGCACCGCGGTACCGAGCACGGCGCCGATCTCGTACGCCGTCTCCGACATCGCCGACGCCGCACCCGCCTTGTCCGCCGGAGCCGTCGAGATGATGAGGTCGTTCGTCACGGTCTCGGACGCCCCGATCCCGATGCCGAGCAGCACGAACGCGAACGCCAGCGCGGCGATGGAGGCGTGGTGCCCGAGGACCGCGACGAGGGCGTACGCCGCCGCCGAGAACAGCAGCGCGACCGACACGACCCAGCGCGGAGCGACACGCGCCACGATCGGCACGACCGCGAGCCCGGCGACGATGGTCAGGACCGACCCCGGGATGAGGACGACGCCGGACGCGAACGGGTCGAGTCCGGCCACGAGCTGCAGGTGCTGGGCGATGAAGAACAGGAACCCGGTGAGCGAGAACATCGCCGCCAGGTTCATCAGCACGCTGCCCGTGAAGGCCGTGCTGCGGAACAGCCGCAGGTCGAGCATCGGCGTGCGGGACCGCAGCTGCCGACGGACGAACGCGATGCCGCACACGACACCGACCGCGAGCATGGCGATCGCGAGGCCGCGCTCCTCGGGGTGCACGACCGACTTGATGGCCCAGGCGATCGGTGCGAGGGCGCCGAGGGACAGGAACATGCTCGGCAGGTCGACCGGCCCGGGCATCGGGTCGCGGGACTCCGGCACGCAGAACGGCACACCGACGAGCATGAGCACGAGGATCGGCACCGCGACGAGGAACACGCTGCCCCAGTGGAAGTGCGCGAGCAGCGCGCCGCCGACGAGCGGGCCGAGCGCGTTGCCGGCCGCGAACATCGTCGACCAGACGGCGAGCGCCATCCGCCGCTCCCCCGCGTCCACGAACACGTTGCGGATGATCGAGAGCGTGGCGGGCATGAGCATCGCGCCGAACACGCCCATCGCGATCCGGGCCGCGACGAGCATCCAGGCGTCGGTTGCGAAGGCCGCGGCCACCGAGAACAGGGCGAAGCCGGTCGCGCCGATCACCAGGATCCGCCGTCGGCCGATGCGGTCACCGATGCTGCCCATCACGACGAGCAGGCCGGCGAGCACCAGCGGGTACGCGTCCACGATCCAGAGCTGCGTGGTGGCGTCCGGGTTCAGCGCGCGGCTGATCGACGGCAGCGCGAAGCTCAGGATGGTGTTGTCGACCGAGATGAGCAGGACCGGCAGCATGAGCACGGCGAGCGCCAGGAACCGTCGGGCGCGGCTCCCGGTGACGCGGGTGGCGACGGGACTGGTGAGCAGTGCGGACACGGCGGACTCCTGGGACTTCGAGCCGGACCAGGTCGACGGCTGGTGGTACGTGGGGCAGACGAGACGGGACGCGGGATGGACACGCGCCCCGTCAGGACTCCGTTAGTGTACCGTCCGGACGGTTTTGGTTGCAAATGCAACTGATGGCCGGGAGGCCCGTGTCGATCCCGCCACGGGCCTTGCGTCGATCCGCTGGTCGCGTTGTCGGGCCTACGCCGATTCGCGGAGCAGCAACCGGTGTCGCACCGTGCGCTCGACGGCTGCGCCCGAGCGCGGCAGCTCGCCCGCCAGCATGCCGAGCGCCAGGTCGAGGGCCTGGTCGGCGACCTCGTCGAGGTCGACGGCCAGCGTGGTGAGCGTCGGCGCGACGAGCGTCCCGAGCGGCAGGCCGTCGACGCCGACCACGCGGACGTCACCGGGGACGTCGACGCCGGCACGACGGCAGGCCGACAGCACGCCGAGGGCCAGCACGTCGTTGAACGCCAGGACCGCGTCCACCCGGCGGTGCTCGGCGAGGATCCGCTCGGTCTGTCCGGCGCCGGCCTCGGCGGTGGGCGCGGACGCGATGACGAGGTCTGGCAGGTACCCGCGACGCCGGAGTGCCGCGACCATGTGCGCCCCGCGCTGGCTCGGCACACCGTCGGCGGCGGCGTCGAGCACGACGGGGTGCTTCACCCCGACGTCGACGAGGTGGTCGGCGAGGTCCTCGATCGCGGCGGTCGGGTCGATCCGGACCGCGGCGCGGGTCACCGGCCCCGAGGGGTCGAGCTCGACGACCGGGACCGAGCCGAGCCGTTCGATCCACTCCGGCGCTCGGGACCCGAGGTAGCCGATCACGACGTCGGTCTGGGCGCCGAGGGACTCGACCATCCGGTCCGAGTCACTCGCGAGCCCGACGTCGGCGAGCATGACGTTCCACCCGCGGGCGGCGGCCAGGCCGAGCACCGCGGATGCGAGTGCCGGTGCGTAGGGGTTCCGCAGGTCGTTGACGACGAGCCCGAGCTGGTGGTCGCCACCCGTGACGAGCCCGCGGCCGAACCGTGACGGACGGTAGTCGAGCGCAGCCGCGGCCTGGAGCACGCGGTCCTTGGTCGCCGCGCTGATGCCGGACATGCCGTTCATCGCGCGGGTGACGGTCTGCCGGGACACCCCGGCGGCCGCGGCGACGTCGATGATCGTCGCGCGGCCGCCCGGGGTCAGGCGCGGAGGTCCAGCCATGCCACCTGTTCCGGGGAGAGGTCGACGGAGAGGCCGGTCATGGACGACCGGGCCTCCGCGATCGTACGGGGTCCGAAGAGCGGGAACGTCGGGAACGGCTGGTTGAGCACGTACGCCAGCGCGATCGCCGTCGCAGGGACGCCGAACTGCTCGCCGAGTTCGCGCGCACGCCGGAGCCGCTCGAAGTTGTCGTCCGAGTAGTAGCAGCGGACGAGTTCGGCGTCGCTGGTGTCCTCGGGCGTCGCGCGGCCGGTGAAGAACCCGCGGGCCTGCGACGACCACGGCAGCAGCGGGACCTGGCGTTCCTCGAGCCAGGCCTTCGATGCCGCATCGGTCGCGTGTTCGCAGCCGTCCCACGGCACGTCGTACGCCTCGGCGAGACCGAAGTGGTTGCTGAGCACCTCGAACCCGTGCTTGCCGTTGGCCCGTGCGTAGGCGTTCGCCTCGTCGAACCGCGCGGGGGTCCAGTTCGAGCCGCCGTACACGCGGATGCGCCCGGCTCGGCGGTGCTCGTCGAGCACGTCGACGAACTCCCCCACCGGGATGTCGGGGTTGTCGCGGTGCATCATGTAGATGTCCGCGTAGTCGGTGCCCTGGCGCTCGAGGCTCTCGAGCAGCTGCCGGGTGATCGACTCCGGGTCACAGTACGGGGTGTGGGCGCCCTTCGTGATGACGACCACGTCCTCGCGGATCCCCCGGTTCTGGATCCACCTGCCGAGCCGGCCCTCGAGCACACCGCCGCCGTAGATGTACCCGGTGTCGAACACGTTGCCGCCCTGCTCGACGAACAGGTCGAAGATCGCGCTGGCGTGGGCCAGGTCGGGCTGGTTGTCGACACCCATCACCAGGCGGGACATCCGCTTGCCGACGCCCGGCACCTCGCCGAAGCGCATCGGGTTGCCGTCCTGCACGGTGAGCGGTCGGCCGGACACCGTCGGGATGTCGGCGGTCTCGGCCTCGAAGGGGTAGCGCAGGCCGATCGCCGCGCGCCACCTGTCGAGCGTGCGGGCGGTGGCAAGGGTCTCGTCGATGGTCATCCGCGCCGCTTCGACCCCGCCGGCACGCAGGGCGTCGGTGGTGGCGTCGGCTTCTCGGGCGTAGGGGTGCTCACCCGCGAACGACAGCGAGCGAGGGGGTTCGTCGACGGTGTGGATCTCGATGGTGGGGTCCTCGCCGAGGGTCCACGGGTCGGTGAGCGCGATGCGACCGCGCGAGCCGTACACCGACACGGCGTTGTCGTCCTGCACGAAGACGCCGGTCCGGACCGTCGCCGTGATCCCGCCCTTGTAGGCGAGCTGCGCGACCGTCCACTCGTCGACCCCGGTCGGCCCGAGCGTGCCCGTGGCGGTGAGGTCCGCCGGCTCGGCGACGGCGACCCCGGTGGCGGCCTGCACGATCGCCGCGGCCATCGTCACCGGGTACCCGCCGACGTCGAGGATCCCGCCGCCGGCGGTGTCGACGTCGAACAGGCGACCGGTGCGCTCGCCCGTCCGGAAGGCGAACGAGGCGTCGACGTGGGTCACGTCGCCGATCACGCCGTCGCGGACCAGGTCGAGCAGCGCCGCGGTCTGCGGGTGGAAGCGGTACATGAACGCCTCGACGAGCGGCAGGCCGGACCGGCGTGCGGCGTCGGTGAGCGCCATCGCGGTGCCGTGGTTGACGGCGAGGGGCTTCTCGCAGAGGACGGCCTTGCCGGCCTCGAGTGCGGCGAGCACGAGTCGGGCGTGCCCGGTGTGCACGGTCGACACGTAGACGGCGTCCACCCGCGGGTCGGCGAGGACCTCGTCGTAGGTACCGGCGGTCACGTCGGCGAACCCGAACCCGGCGGCCTCGTCGGCGAAGACCTGCGCCCGCTCGGCGGACGAACTGCCGGCCGCGACCAGGACGCCCCCGCTGGCGGGCAGCTGCGAGAGGAAGCGTCGGGCGATGCCGCCGGGGCCGAGGACGGCCCACCCGGGGCGGTCGGTGGTGGTCGAGCTCGGGGTGGTGGCGGTGTTCGCCGTCTGCGCTGACATGCGGATCCTTGTCGTCTCGTGAACCTTCACGGTCGGCTCGACGCTAGCCGGTGCGGGAGGGATGAGCAATGGTCCTGCGGCGGTTCGTGAGCGTTCACGGCGACCACGGAGGAGCTGGCGTCCGCGCCCCCCGGAACTGCTCCTAGACTCTCGGCATGGCCAGTGCCCGCGACCGTGTCCTCGACAGCTTCGTCGCCATCGTGTGCGAGGAAGGCGAGCGTCCCGCCACGCTCGACGCCGTCGCCGCGCGCGCCGGTGTCTCGAAGGGCGGCCTGCTCTACCACTTCGGCTCCAAGGCCGCCCTGGTCGAGGGGCTCTGCGAACGGCTGTCGGACCTGTCCGCGATCGACGTCGAGCGCATGCAGGAGGCCGAGGACGGCGCCGCGCGCTACTTCGTCCGCAACTGCCTGTTCGTCGGCAGCGAGCTGGACCTCGCCCTGCTCGCCGCGAGCCGCCTGCAGCAGGCCGGCTACGAAGAGGCCGGACGCACCCTCGACGACACCGAGAACGCCTGGCTCGCGACCCTCGTCGACGCCCTCGGTGACGAGCCGACCGCGCAGGCCGTCAAACTCCTCGGCGACGGGCTGTACCACCAGGCCTCACTCGGTGCCGCGAGCGAGGTGCGACCGAAGCGGGGCAGCGTCGACATGGAGACCCTGCTCACCGTCGTCGACCGTCTGATCGCGACGCGACCGGGAGCGTGAACCGGCACACCCCCGGCTGGGGATAGACTGGGGAACGATCCACTCGTCGACACCCGGAGGTATCCCGTGGGCCGCGTCATCGCCGCTGTTTTCTCGATCCTGCTGCTGCTGGTGTCGATGTACCTGTTCGGGTTCGCCTTCCAGGTCGAGTCGGGCCAGGCCTTCGTCTTCATGGCCGGCGTGCTCCTGATGAGCCTCTCCTTCTTCCTGCCGATCCACGTGTTCGGCAAGCGTTAGGCAGCAAGCACAGCTACTGGCTAGCGAGCACAGCCGCTCGCCGGTCCGTGCAGACAGAACGGCCCCGCACCTCACCGGTGCGGGGCCGTTCTGCGTGGGGCGTCCGGCGGCTCAGACCAGGACGCGCAGGGACCGCAGCGTCACCGCGGTGCTGATCGCCGCGTGCGCGGCCTCGGCACCCTTGTCCTCCTTGGAGTCGGGCAGCCCGGCGCGGTCGAGCCCCTGCTGCTCGTCGTCCAGCGTGAGCACACCGAACCCGACGGGCTTGCCGGTGTCGATCGCGACCTGCGTCAGGCCACTCGTCGCCGCGCCCGACACGTACTCGAAGTGCGGGGTGCCGCCGCGGATGATGACGCCGAGCGCGACCACCGCGTCGAAACCGGCCTCGAGCGCGGTCTTCGCGACCACGGGGAGCTCGAAGCTGCCGGGGACGGGGATCACGTCGGCCGTCGCCCCGAGGCGCTCGACCTCACGCTCCGCCCCGGCCAGCAGGCCCGCGGCGATGGTGTCGTGCCACTGTCCGGCGATGATGGCCACCCGGATCCCGGTGCCGTCGACCTGGTCGCGGTCCGCCGCGCCTGCTCCGCTCATCGTGTCGTTCCTTCCGTGGGCGCTGCGGTCGCTGCCGCCGCCCGGTCTGCCGCGTCCAGCCACTCGGCGAGCGCGGCGATGGTGATGACGGGCACGCCCTCGCGTGCCCCGAGTGCGACGAGTGCCGGCAGCCGCATCATGCTGCCGTCCTCGTCGACGATCTCGCAGATCGCCGCAGCGGGCCGGAGACCGGCCGCGGTGACGAGCTCGATCGCTGCTTCGGTGTGCCCGGCGCGCTCGCGGACCCCGCCCGGTCGTGCACGCAGGGGCACCACGTGTCCGGGTCGGTGCAGGTCGTCACGCACCGAGGTCGGGTCGGCGAGGACCCGCAGCGTGCGGGCGCGGTCGTGGGCGCTGATGCCCGTGGTCACGCCGACGGCCGCGTCGACCGTGACCGTGTAGGCCGTGCCGCGGACGTCCTCGTTGTGCGCCACCATCGGCGGCAGGTCGAGGGCGTCGGCGATCTCGGTGCTGACCGGCGCGCAGATGAACCCCGACGAGTGCGCGACGGTCCAGGCGATCCACTCCGGCGAGGCGAGCTCGGCGGACAGGATGACGTCGCCCTCGTTCTCACGGTCCTCGTCGTCGACGACGATCACGGGGCGGCCGGCCGCGACCGACGCGACCGCGGTCTCGATGCTCGACAACCCGAGTGCCTGCGGGACGGCACCGACCTCGGCGACCATCACCGGGCCTCCGATCCGACGGTCTCGAGCGACTGCGCCGCGGCGTCGAGCCGCAGCATGCGGCGGACGTGCCGTGCCAGGACGTCGGTCTCGACGTTGACCCGGTCACCCGGCACGCGGAGTCCCAGCGTCGTCGCCTCGAGCGTCTCGGGGATCAGGCTCACCTCGAACCAGGCCGCGTCGGGCGCGGTGTCCTCTGGCGAGACCGCGCTGACCGTGAGCGACACGCCGTCGAGCGCGATCGAGCCCTTGTCGACCACGAGCGGGCTGAGCGCCGGCGCGAGCGAGAACCGCACGCGCCGCCAGCCGTCACCGTCGGCCGTCTCGAGCACGGTGGCGGTGCCGTCGATGTGGCCCTGCACGATGTGCCCGCCGAGGCGGTCGCCCACCGAGGCGGCACGTTCGAGGTTCAGGCGGTCCCCCACCCGGAGCGCGCCGTGGGCGCTCATGTCGAGGGTCTGCTTCATGACGAAGGCGGTGAAGGTCTCGGGGGTCTGCTCGACGACGGTCAGGCAGACACCGCTCGTCGCGATCGAGTCGCCGTGCCGGGCGTCCTGCACGACGACGGGGCCGTGGACGGTGAGCGCGACGGAGTCGCCCTGCTGCTCGACGGCGGTGACGGTGCCGAGTTCCTCGATGATGCCGGTGAACACTGGTGTCCTCTCAACGGGACTCCGGGGGCGTTCGACGATCGTCGGCATCGACGGACGGGTCGCACACCACGGGTCGTGGGGTCGTCCTGTCCGCCCAGCGCGCCTCCCATCCGGACTTTCACCGTCGGTCCCGGAATCCCACCGGGTCAACCTCTGTCGGATTCGCACCCGTCATCAGTTCGTGGACTATCACCACCGGCTCGGAATTACACCGACCCCGGAGCGCTTGCGTAGTCGGAACGATACCCCAGGCCGCTGACGGCTGCGTCGTTCTGCTCCCCCGGCCGTCACGGGGCGTCGCACCGTCGGCGCTTTGTGCGCATCAGGTGCACCGGCATGTTCCGACAGAGCACTCGTCGATCGACTGGTGTCCTGTCGAACCATGCACGCACATCCGATGCGTGGGCATCTTCCGACGAAGCACGCGTCGATCGACCCGCGTTCCGTCGCGACATGCACACGCGTGCTTCCCCGGGCGGCGTGACGACGAGGGGCGCCGCGGGTGCGGCGTCCCTCGTCGACCTGTCGGTCAGTGCCGGCGACGGAGCACGAGCGTGCCCGCTCCGGCGAGGAGCAGCAGGAGCGCGAACCCGACGGGCAGGACCGGCGAGCCGGCTCCCGTGTACGCGAGCTCCGGCTGGCCGTCACCGGCCGCGGCGGCTGCCGCGACGGTCCCGGCGCTCGTCCGGACCCCGCTGGTGGCAGCGGTCGTGGTGGTCACCACACCCGCCGTGGAGGCCCGGGTCGGCTCGACGACGCCGACCACGTCCACCGGGGTGGTCGCCGTGCCGGGCGTGGTGCCGGTGTCGGTGCCCGTCCCGTCGGTGGGGACGGTACCGGGCTCCGTGCCGGGGTCCGTGCCCGGGTCGGTACCGGGGTCCGTGCCGGGGTTGGTACCGGGGTCCGTGCCCGGGTCGGTGCCCGGGTCCGTACCGGGGTCGGTACCGGTGCCCGTGCCCGGGGTGGTGCTGGTGCCGTCACCGACGATGCCGATCCCGTTGCCGCCGATGGTGATCGGCAGGTTGATCACCGGGGTGACCTGGGTGCCGGAGAGCAGGCCGCCGTCGCCGGAGGTCGAACCGCCGGTCGTCGGGGTCGTGGTGCCGGTGGCCGGAGCCGTCGTGCCGCCGGTGCTCGTCCCGTCACCGAGGACGCCGATGCCGTTGCCACCGATCGTGACCGGGATCGAGATCACCGGGGACACCTGCGTGCCAGAAGCCGTGCCGTCCGAACCCGAGGTCGAACCACCGGCCGCCGGAGCGGTACCGGTACCCGTGCCCGCGGCGGGCGCCGTGCCCGTCGCGCTCCCGTCACCGAGGACGCCGATGCCGTTGCCACCGATCGTGACCGGGGTCGAGACCACCGGGGACACCTGCGTGCCCGAAGCCGTGCCGCCCGAACCCGAGGTCGAACCACCGGCCGCCGGAGCAGTACCGGTACCCGTGCCCGCGGCGGGCGCCGTGCCCGTCGCGCTCCCGTCACCGAGGACGCCGATGCCGTTGCCACCGATCGTGACCGGGGTCGAGACCACCGGGGACACCTGCGTGCCCGAAGCCGTGCCGCCCGAACCCGAGGTCGAACCACCGGCCGCCGGAGCAGTACCGGTACCCGTGCCCGCGGCGGGCGCCGTGCCCGTCGCGCTCCCGTCACCGAGGACGCCGATGCCGTTGCCACCGATCGTGACCGGGACGTCGACCAGACCGGTCACCTGGGTGCCGGAGAGCAGTCCGTCGGTGCCCGAGGTGGTGGGCGCCGAGGGGGCTTCGGCAGCCGGCACCGGGGCGGTCGCCGCCGGGGCGGTCGACGTCGAGGTGCCGTCACCGAGGACGCCGATCCCGTTGCCGGACACCGTCACGGGGACGGTCACGGTCGGGGCGACCTGGGTGCCGGAACCGGTGCCGTCCTCGCCCGAGGTGCTCGGAGCGGGAACCGCAGGAGCGGCAGGCGCCGGAGCCGGAGCCGGAGCAGCAGGCGTCGGAGCCGGAGCCGGGGCTGCAGGCGTCGGAGCTGCCGCGGGTACGGCGGCCGAGACCGCGTCACCGGCGACGGCCACCGCGTTGCCGCCGACCGTCACCGGTGCCGCGACGTCCGGCACCACCTGGGTGCCCGAGAGCGTGCCGTCCTCACCCGAGGTGCTGGGGGCAGGAGCGGTCGTGGCCGGAGCCGGAGCGGCGGGCGTGGACCCGGTCGCCGTCGACACTGCGTCACCGAGCACGGCGACGGCGTTGCCGCCGAGGGACACCGGGGCGTCCACGGAAGGGGCCACCTGGGTGCCCGAGACGGTGCCTTCGGCACCGGATGTCGTGGCTGCGTTCGCCGCAGCCGTGCCGCAGAGCGTGAGCCCGCCGACGAAGAGGGCGAACCAGAGCCCTCTGGAGACGTACTTGTTCATGGTCGTACTCCCTGATCGAGATCGTCACCGACCGCGGACGCAGCCGGGATGTGTGCGTGCCTGCCGTGGCGGACAGGCGCACCGATCTCAGTCAGGGGCGACGTCGTGCTCGCCGACGACGGATGCGGGGACCGCGTCGTCGGAGAGCGTGCCGCGAGACCCCGCGGCGAGGGAGACGATGTCGTCGGTCGAGCCGACGATGCCGACGGCTGCTGCGCCGCCGGAGGCCGAGGAGGCGCTGCCACCGAGCACGCCGGCGTCAGCTCCGTCGAACGGGAGCCCGTGGCCCTCGCCGTCCGCGGGGACGAGCAGCGCGTGCCCGCCGAGGGTCGCGTCCTGCGCCTCGACGGCTGCGACGAACGGGCCGACCGTGGCCGTCGTCGCGGCCGCGGCGATCGGCGCCGACGGGCGGAGCCCGGCTGAGCGGTGGCCCACGGCATCGGCGGCGACGGCGCGTGCGGGAGCCGAGGCCCCCTGAGTGGGGACGGTTCCGGGCCGGACGGGTGCGTTCGCGACCGGTACCGACGGGACTGGCCCGGCGGACGGGTTCGAGCCGCCGCCCACCGGGAGCGCGGGGACGTCGACGACGGGGCTCGTGCCTCCTGGCAGGGTGCCGCCGACGGAGGGGACGACGCCCTCGACCACGTCGGGGACGGCGCCCACGGTCGTGCCGACCGAGCCGAGCGTGTCGTCGACCAGGCCCGTGACCGGGCCGGTGACGGTGCCGAGGGTGTCGTCGCCGAGGACCGTGCCGACCACCGGGACGCTGCCGACCACGTCGTCGACGGTGTCGACGACCGCGGTCACGGGGCGCGCGTCGGTGACGCGTTCCACGGTGCCGGTGACGGGGCGCAGGACGTTCGCGACGGTGTCGGTGCTGTCTCTTATACACATCT
>NZ_QKLC01000011.1:0-132130 GCF_003224385.1 Curtobacterium sp. MCPF17_003
AGATGTGTATAAGAGACAGCCCCGCCACCCCCGCACACGCGGAAGGGCCCCACACGCGCAGCGTGCGGGGCCCTTCCGTCAGACGGACTTAGAAGTCCATGCCACCCGTCGGGTCGCCAGCCGGAGCAGCAGGGGTGCGCTCGGGCTTCTCGGCGACGACGGCCTCGGTGGTCAGGAACAGACCGGCGATCGACGCAGCGTTCTGCAGCGCCGAGCGCGTGACCTTGGCGGGGTCGATGATGCCGGCGGCGATCAGGTCGACGTACTCGCCGGTCGCGGCGTTGAGGCCCCAACCCGACTCGAGCTCGCGGACCTTGGCGGCGACGACACCCGGCTCGAGACCGGCGTTCAGCGCGATCTGCTTGAGCGGCGCGTCGATGGCCACGCGGACGATGTTCGCACCCGTCGCCTCGTCACCCTCGAGCTCGAGGGCCTCGAGTGCGACGGCACCGGCCTGGATGAGGGCGACGCCACCACCGGCGACGATGCCCTCTTCGACGGCAGCCTTCGCGTTGCGGACGGCGTCCTCGATGCGGTGCTTGCGCTCCTTGAGCTCGACCTCGGTCGCGGCACCCGCCTTGATGACGGCGACGCCACCGGCGAGCTTCGCGAGGCGCTCCTGGAGCTTCTCGCGGTCGTAGTCGGAGTCGGTCGCCTCGATCTCGGCACGGATCTGTCGGACACGGCCGGCGATCTGCTCGGCGTCGCCGGCACCCTCGACGATCGTGGTCTCGTCCTTGGTGATGACGACCTTGCGGGCACGACCGAGCAGGTCGAGCGTCGCGTTCTCGAGCTTGAGGCCGACCTCTTCCGAGATGACCTGGCCGCCGGTCAGGATCGCGATGTCCTGCAGCATGGCCTTGCGGCGGTCGCCGAAGCCCGGGGCCTTGACGGCGACGGACTTGAAGATGCCGCGGATCTTGTTCACGACGAGCGTGGCCAGGGCCTCGCCGTCGACGTCCTCGGCGATGATCAGGAGCTGCTTGCCCGCCTGGATCACCTTGTCGACGACCGGCAGGAGGTCCTTGATGTTCGAGATCTTCGAGTTGACGATCAGGATGTAGGCGTCCTCGAAGACGGCTTCCTGACGCTCGGGGTCGGTGACGAAGTACTGCGACAGGTAGCCCTTGTCGAAGCGCATGCCCTCGGTGAGCTCGAGCTCGGTGCCGAAGGTGTTCGACTCCTCGACGGTGACGACGCCTTCCTTGCCGACCTTGTCGATGGCCTCGGCGATGAGCGCGCCGATGGTCGGGTCAGCTGCCGAGATCGACGCGGTCGCGGCGATCTGGTCCTTGGTCTCGATGTCCTTCGCGTTGGCGAGGAGCTGGTCGGAGACGGCGGCGACGGCCTTCTCGATGCCGCGCTTGAGCGACACGGGGTCGGCACCGGCGGCGACGTTGCGGAGGCCTTCGCGGACGAGCGCCTGGGCGAGGACGGTCGCGGTGGTCGTCCCGTCACCGGCGACGTCGTCGGTCTTCTTGGCGACCTCCTTGACGAGCTCCGCGCCGATCTTCTCGTACGGGTCGTCGAGCTCGATCTCCTTGGCGATGGAGACACCGTCGTTCGTGATCGTGGGGGCACCCCACTTCTTCTCGAGGACGACGTTGCGGCCGCGCGGGCCGAGCGTCACCTTCACGGCGTCGGCCAGCTGGTTCAGGCCGCGCTCGAGGCCACGGCGGGCCTCCTCGTCGAAAGCAATGATCTTAGCCATGTGGTTTTTCGTCCCTCCCGGACGTCGTCTTGGGGGTCGTGCTGGCACTCAGCGTGAGCGAGTGCCAACGCCGATTCTGGCACTCGCCGGGTGTGAGTGCAACACAGTCGGGAGGCTCGTGACGACTTCCCAGGACACGTCGCGTCCGGCGGACCCCGCACCACCGCCGCGGTCGCGCTCCCCGCACCCGTCACCGTCGCCGCACACGACGAACGCGCCGCCCCTGACGGGACGGCGCGTTCTGGAAGTGGTCGTGCTCAGGCGGGGCGGACGGACTCTGCCTGCGGGCCCTTCGACCCGGTGCCGACGTCGAACACGACGGCCTGGCCCTCCTCGAGGACCTTGTAACCCGACATGTCGATGGCCGAGTAGTGCACGAACACGTCCTGGCCCCCTCCATCCACGGTGATGAAGCCGAAGCCCTTTTCAGCGTTGAACCACTTCACGGTTCCGTTGGCCATGATCTCTTGCTCCCTGGTACTGCAGTGCGGAACGACGTGATCGTCGTCTGCATGGGACTCTGACCGAACGCGCCCGATCAGGCAAGAGGTGTGACGTTGTTTCACGTCGATTCCGTCAGAAATCAACGTGCCCGAAACACAGCCGTCACACAATGCGCGGAAAACGCGGCGCGACGTGGCACCGCGGCCGATCAGCCGGTGTAGTCGGCGCCGAGCACGACGCTCACGTCGGCGTTCGGGAACGCCGCCGACTGCTGCACCGCCGTGACGCCGAGCTGCTTCGCGATGCCCTGCGCGACCGCCGCCTGCGACGCCTGCTGGTAGTAGACGATCGTCGACGTCGACCCCGTCGTGCCGGCGTCGCCGGTGGAGGCGACCTGCCAGCCGGCGCCGGTCAGCGCCGCACTCGCCCGGCTGGCGAGGCCCGTGGTGGTCGTGCCGTTCAGGACGACGACGGTGGTGGTGCCCTGCTGTGCCGGCGTCGCGGCCGCAGCGCTGCCCGCACCAGCCGATCCGGAACCGGCGGAGGAGGACGCGGACGGCTTCGACGTCGCCGAGGGCTTCGCGGTCGCCGACGCCGACGTGGACGCCGAGGGAGAGTCGGAACCGTTGAACGAGTAGCTGCCGTTCAGCAGTGCGAGGACGAGCACCCCGATGCCGACGAGCACACCGGTGGCGAGCGCCGCCCAGGCGAAGGCGATCCATCCACGGCCGCGACGCTGTGCTCCGCGGTGTGCACCGACCCGCGGGCCGTCGGCGACGTCGTCGAACCGGTCTCGGGGGAATCTCGTGCTCATCGTTCCTCTTCACGTCCTTCGGGAGCTGCACCGGGCGCGACGAAGCTGCGCGTCGCCCTGGCGCTGGTGCGCGCGTGACGGAGCCGCTGCAGCCGGGTGACGAGCTGCGGGTCGTACGCGAGTGCCGCGGGTGAGTCGATCACGCGGTTCAGCACCTGGTAGTAGCGCGCCGCCGACATCTCGAACTCCACCCGGATCTCCGCTTCCTTCGTGCGGTCGTGCCGTGCCCTGTCCTGCTCGAACGACAGCACGTGCTTCGCGAGCTCACTGAGCTGGTCAGCACCGAGCTGGTCAGCATCGAGCTGATCAACGCTGCGCTCGTCGACACGGCGTTCGTCGGTGGGGCTGGTCACGGCGGTTCCGATCACGTATCGGGTAACGGGTCTCGCACATCGTAGGGGTGGAGTCGATCCGGACCCTGGCACGGCGCTGGACTGTCGCGAACACCGGTCACAGGTTCGGCGTGCGGAACCACCGCACACGCGTGCCGAACGGGTCGGAGACGGCGACCGCGACCCCGTCGAGCGAGACCGTCGCGAACGAGTCCGGGTCCGCCACGTCGACGTCGTCGGGCAGCGTCGCCGCCACCTGGCGCAGGATCCCGGTGCGTTCGAGGGCGATCCAGTGCACGCTCCGCTCGCGGATCCGGTCCACGAACCGCTGCCGGTCCGCGCCCGGCACGTAGACCAGGGTCCCGGTGGTCAGGACGACCGGTTCGACGTCGTCCGGCAGAGCGTCCAGTGCACGGTCGAGGTCACCTGGCACGGCGCCGACGAGTCGGTCTGGAGGCACGGCGAGCGTCGCGCGCGCAGCCTGACGCATCAGGGCGGTCCGGTCCGACGCCTCTGGCGGGACGGCCTCGACCAGACGGTCGAAGGCACCGGGGAGCGACAGGTCGATCGGGTTCGGGTCGAGCGTGACTCGTGCGCCGACCGTCATCGGGACACGGGCCGGCGCGGGGACGGCCCCGGAGGCGTCCGCGACCAGCCGGAGCGCGGGATCGGCGACCGCCGTGTGCATCCGGAGGACCGCGGCCCCGGAACCGACCCGGTAGTCCAGGGTCACCCGGTCCGGGATCGAGCACAGCCCGGCGGCGGCCCCGGCGTCGACCAGACCGAGCGGACGCGCGGACCGTTCGGCGAGCGCCGCGAAGAGCGGGACGACCGGTGCGAGCCGTTGCGGGTCGTTGGCCTGCACCGTGGCGGAGGCGAGGGCCGCGACCAGCGCGGGGCGGGCCTCCAGGCCGAGCGCGCGCAGCGCACCCGGGTCCGACGGGTCCGCACCCAACCGCCGCGCGACCGCGAAGAACAGTTCGGGCTGCCGCTGCTGCTCGGGGACCTCGGCGAGGAGCGCGACGAGGGAGTCGTCGAGCGACCGTGCCCAGGCGGCGTACGACGGCGAGACGGCCTGGATGCGGTCCGCGTACGCGTCGTACCGGGCGCGGGTGTCCATCAGCGCCCGGGCCGGTGCATGCCGACGTGACGGATGCCGGCCTCGTCGTACGGCTCCCCGAACCGCACGAAGCCGTGCCGCTCGTACAGGGCGGCGACGTACTCCTGGGCGTGCAGGACGAACGGGTCGTGCCCGTGTTCGTCGAGCACAGCGGCGACGAGCCGGCCGGCGATCCTCTGCCCACGGTGCTCAGGGTCGGTCGCGACCCGTCCGATCACCCACGCCGGCGGCGCTGCACCGTCGGGGTGGACCTCGTCCGCCGCCGGGCGGATGAGCCGCAGGTACCCAACCGCAGCGGTGTCCGTGCCGAACCACCAGTGCTCCGTGTCGAGCTCGCGGTCACGGCCGTCGAAGTCCTCGGCGGTGACCCGCTGCTCGAGCGCGAACACGCGGTTGCGCAGGACGACGATGCCGTACAGTTCGTCCGTCGTCAGACGGGTCCAGCGGGCGTGGTGCACGGAATGCTCGGACATCGTGGCGAGTTTAGTGAAGTGGTCGGGAGTGCCCGGAAGAGCCCGGCCGGAAGCAGGAGGAACCAATGGCATACAACGTCGACAAGTCCGACGCCCAGTGGCGCGAGGAGCTCTCCCCGGACCAGTACGCCGTCCTCCGCCAGGCGGGGACCGAACGACCGTGGACCGGTGAACTCCTCGACGAGGAGCGCGCGGGCGTCTACACCTGTGCGGCCTGCAACGCGGAGCTGTTCAAGAGCGGCACGAAGTTCGACTCCGGCTGCGGCTGGCCGTCGTTCTACGAGTCGGTGAACCCGGACGCCGTGCAGCTCATCGAGGACAACTCCCTCGGCATGGCCCGCACCGAGGTCCGTTGCGCGAACTGCGGTTCGCACCTGGGCCACGTGTTCCCGGACGGCTTCGGCACCCCCACGGGTGACCGGTACTGCATGAACTCGATCTCGCTGAACTTCTCGGAGAAGTCGGGCGAGTGAGCCCCGGACGCCCTCACCGGTAGGATGAGCGGCGTCAGCCGGCATGGCGCAATTGGTAGCGCACCGTACTTGTAATACGGGGGTTGCGGGTTCAAGTCCCGCTGCCGGCCCCAGAACTGCCATCGGCGTGTAGCCGAATGTGTAGCCCATAGTGTCACGACCCCCAATCTGGGGTGGGCAGGTCGTGGCACCTGGCGTACTTTCTGCACATGACCGACGAAACGACTTGCGACCACCACTGGACGATCGAACGCTACTTGGGTGCGAAGACTGGCGACGAGGTTTGCGCGAGGTGCGGTGCCGACCGGCCCAGGGAGCGCCGGCAGCTCCCTTCGGACTCTCCCTCCTGACGCATGGGCCGTGAAGCGCTGAGCTTCACTTCGGCGAAGTGAAGCTCAGCGCTTGTCACTGGCCCGGGGCACACTGCTCCCCATGCCGCAGTACCAGTGGTCTCCACCCGAGCACCCGGACCCGCCGGAGGACCAGCCGCAGGGCATCGATGGCGTCGAGTGGTCCGATTCGGTCGACCACGCCCCCGTCTGGGTCGACGTCGTGTTCTCCCGCACCGGCCGCCAGCGGCTCCCGGGCTTCGTCGACGCCGCCACCGACGATCGCGTCTACGTGCAGCTCGTCCACATGGGCAACGCTCACAGACTGTGGCTGCCACGCGACCGGGTGACTCGCAGACGATTGAGGCGCGGGCGCTAGGCAGCAGACTCCGATAGCGCTACGATCGAAACAGCCCCGGCGAGTGCGTCAACACTCAAGCCGGGGCCTAACCACTCACTTGGTACTAGCAAGGAGCAGCTGCGATGCAGCCTACCAATACCCCGACTCTGCCCGACAAGTTCGCCGAGCGCATCGACGTGAGTCCGGAAGGCAACTGCTGGCGGTGGACTGGCTACCTGATGCCCGCCGGCTACGGTCAGTACACGGTCGGACGGCGTCACTACCTCGCGCACAGGATCGCTTACGAGCTCCTGGTCGGGCCGATACCAGCGGGCATGTTCATCGACCATCGGTGCTTCAATCGTGCATGCGTGAACCCGGAGCACCTTCGGGCCGTGACGAACAAGCAGAACATGGAGCACCTCCGCGGGGCCAACATGGACTCGTCGACTGGCATGCGGAACGTGTACCGGTGCCGTGAGAAGTGGCGAGTTCAGGTGGGCCACAACGGGCGTGTCGTGCACGGTGGCGTCTTCGTCGACCAGGCGGACGCGGTCAAGGCTGCCGCGGCTCTTCGCGCGCAGCTGTTCACGCACGATGATGGACCGATCGACGGAGGAACCCGATGAGCGAAGCAACTGACCTGGCCCGCCCGAGGCGCGCAGACCAGGCGACCCGGATCCTCGTGACCGTCCGCAAGGGTCTGTCGACGGCAACCTGGCTGTGCGACGAGCTACTCGGCGTGCTCGAGCGCGGAGCGAAGCGCTGATGGGGCTCCTGTTTCGCCGCAGCAAGCGCGTCGGCCGCGGGGTCCGCGTGAACGTGACGCAGCGCGGGGTGTCCGCGAGCGCCCGGCGCGGGCCGGTCTCGATCTCGTCGAAGGGACACGTGACGATCCGTCTCGGGAAGGGGTTCAGCTTCCGGCTGTTCTAGCCCCCACGCGAACAGGGGTGTCGGCACGGCGGCAGCAGTCCGGCATGATGGCCGCATGGGGACCTTGACGTACACACAGCAGCCGAACCGCGCCCGCGACATCCTGCGAGCGCTGATGGCGCTCCTCGTCGGATGCGTCCTCGTCTTCGGCACTGCGACCGCCGCGCACGCTGCCGACAAGGTGAAGATGCCGAAGGTCGTCGGGACGTCCGCTGACGACGCTCGTGACAAGCTCGAGAATCTCGGATTCAAGGTGAAGCTCAAGGCGAAGCCGAAGGCCGACGGGCCCGTGTTCCTCGAGTCGAACTGGAAGGTCTCGAAGCAGAGCGTCAAGGCCGGCAAGAAGGTGAAGGAGGGGAAGAAGATCACCCTCACCGTCAAGAAGAAGAAGGCCGCGACCACCTCGCCCGCTGCGACCGCTTCACCCACCGCAGACCCCGCCGTGACCACCGCCGGGCTGGACTCCGCGCACGCCCTCACAGCCTGCGACCGGTACGGCGAGCAACAGTTCCCGTACGGCTGGAAGGGACACGTCTTCCTCGGCGTCCTCGCCAGCGAAAACCAAGGCGACCACTACTTCGTGAAGTTCGAGGCCGACGTCACCAACGCGTACGACGCCACAGCATCCGGCACCGCCGAATGCACCGTAAGCGGCTCCAACGACGCACCCGTAGTCACCGAGTTCAACGTCTACTGACCTGGGGAACGACGAAAGAGCCCCGCAGACCATGAAGGTCTGCGGGGCTCTCGTTCGTTACGGCTTCGCAGTCACAAGCGCCAGTGCGGCGTCGAGCTCGCCCTGCACTGCTGCTGCCCACACCTGGTACCCGGGGCCGGTGGGGTGGACGCCGTCGGCCGGGTTGACGAGGTCGCTGAGCGCGCGTCCGTCGTTGAGGAACGCCTGGTAGGTGTCGATGACGTCGACGCCGGGGAACTGCCGCGCCCAGGCGAGGGTCAGGGCGCGGCGGGCCCGGTGCCCGTCGGTGCCAGGGTCGGCGACTGTGCGGGGATTCTGGGTGAGGACGATGCGGGCGCTCGTCAGCTTGTCGGCGGTCACCCCTGTCACCCAGGCGGACAGCCGCGTCGCCCAGAGTGCGTTCCGGGCCTGGTAGTCGTTGTGGCTGCTGCTGAAGAACGTGACGAGCTGCCCGTAGTTCGGTGACATGTGCCGCATGTACTGCGTCAGGTAGCTCGCAGTGGTGCCCGCAGGGGTGTCGAACGGGGTCTGGTAGTCGTAGCCGAGGCCACCGCCGGAGCGTCCCGCCATGAGCCAGGTCACGACCGGGGTGCCCTCGAGGGTCGGTTCGTACTGGCCGATCGAGCGTGCCCAGTGCTCGGGCATGATCGGCACGATGTTCGGGCCGTTGATGCCGTCACGGACCTGAATGGCGTAGATCTTGGTGCCGGCCGTCAGTGAGTTGCTTCCGCGGTGGCCGACGATGTAGCGCGAGGTCGACGGGTTCAGGGCGACGACGCCGGTCGCGGTCTGTGTCGTGCCGACCTGGGTCCAGGTCACACCATCGGTGGACGTGTAGAACTTCACGTCATTACCGCTGGCACCGTTGTCGACGTCGTGCACCACGCGGATCCATCCGTCGGTGTTGTCAGCGAGGGCGACGGGGGCAGTGGAAATCTTGTCGACCAGTGTGCTGCCGTCGGCGTTGTAGGCGCTGTACCGCAGTGTTCCGGTGGAGTTGATCAGGAGCAGCCAAGACCGGGATGCGTCGTTGGTCCACTTCCCGATGATGGCCTGCGTCTCGCCGGGGACGTAGCTCGGCATGCGCAGGTTGACTCGCGCGTCGAGGTCACCGGTCACGTTCGGGCCGGGCGACTGCGGGCCGGACCGCTGCGACGCTGTCCCCGCGGCCATCACGAGCGCACGTCGTGTGGCGTCGCTGGGTGCGTTGAGGACCACGGGCTGGTCGAAGTCCAGGGTGGACTCGTTCCACTTCCGGTAGTGGTGCACGAGCGCCGGGAAGCGTGCGGCGACGGCGTTGGCGAGTAGCCGGAACCACGCGGTATCCGGCACGGTGGTGCTGTCGCCGGTCGCCTGGATGGCGAACGACTGGTTGCCTTCTGCCAGCGCGACGGCCGCGCCGAGGAAGGCGTCACCGGTCGCAGCGGTGACCTGGCCTCCGCCAGCTGCTTCTGCGACTTCAACGACCGCAGCCCCTTCCGGGGTGCCCGGGTCGGCGAGGTTCGATGCGATGCGCGCCCGGACGGCGTCCGGTAGCTGCAGGGTGTCCGAGTCGACGGACGGGAGGAGGTTCGTGCCCATGATGAGCCCTTTCAGTCGTGGGCCGGGTCAGCGTCCGGCTGGTGGTAGTCGGCGCGCATCTGGGAGATGCTGCGCTCGTCGAACGTTCCGTCGAGGTCGTCTTCCGCGAGCAGCTCGCGGATGTGGGCGTCAACCTCCGGTGGCTCGACCGCGCGGCCCCACTGCGCCCGGACCGCTCGGATGTACTCGCGGAACGCCTGACGGACACTGCGCAGGGTGGTAGCCAGCTGCGCGTAGCCGCGCTCGAGACGCTCGACGCGCGCTACCCACGGTTCGATTGCCTTCGCGACTGCCGCGTCGATGCGCTCCTGCGTGTACCGATCCAGCTCGATGGCCTGGTCGAACTGCGAGGTCTTCGACTGCTCGCGCACCTTGGCTTCCTCGACCCGGGTCGACCGGCGGGACGTCCAGATGGCAATGCAGCCGGCGATCAGCGCCACGACGACCGGGGCGATGTACGGCAGGAACGGCTCGAGCGGCGAGGGCGCGGCGGTGGCCGCGGCGGCGATCACTTCCACTGGTGTACCTCCCGGTCGCGGGCGATGTCGCTGACTCGCCACGACGGGACGACGGCCATCGCGAGGATGGCCCAGCCGACGCCGGAGCGGCCGATGTCGCCACCGACCGCCCCGGCAAGGAACACGGATCCCGAGTACAGCAGCAGCAGCCCGAGCAGGAAGCACTTGCCCCAGAACTCGATCCGCCACAGCAGCGCGGGGAACGCGATGCCGCAGAGGCAGACGAGCGCCGTCGCCGACAGCATGAGGCCGAACGACTGGGCGTACCCCTCACCGAACGAGTCGCGCAGCGCCGGGATGCCGCCCAGGTACCCGAAGATGCCGAACGCGATCGCGAAGACGTCGAACGCGGGGAGGCCGACCCGGAGCAGCCACCGCACGCGGTCGTCGCTCGGGTCGACCCCGTTCGGGCCCCAGATGGACGCGGCAGCGAGCCGCTTGATCAGACGGATGGGGTGCATCCGGGGCCTCCTCGGCTCAGTCGCCCTGCTCGGTGCGGTAGTCGGTGCCGCTCGGTTCGAACCGTGCGGGCTGCAGCTCCTGCGACTTCGCGGCCGCGCTGTCCTTCGCGACGGCGCGCGGGACCGAGCCGAGGCCGATGACGGTCAGCCACCGGTTCACCGTCGGGATCGCGATGATCGCGGTGAGTGCCGCGTTGATCGCGACGGCCTGCACGGCGACAGCGGTCAGCCCGGTCGCGGCCGGCCACTGGCCCTGCACGATCTGCACGATCTGCGGGACGATCGGGAGGACCGTCAGGATCGTCGTGAACGCGGTCCGGAGGACGCGCTGCAGCCTGTACCAGATGGCGTCGACGTCGAACTGCTGCGGCTTGGCGATCTCGTGGTCGCCCATCAGACTGCCTTCCCCTGTGCCGCCTCGGCGAGCGATGCGTAGACCGCTCGGCGTTCGTCGAAGTCGCGGGCGTCGAGTACGACGGCCTTGACGCCTTCCCGGTTGAGGACGGTGCGGATGGTGCGGGCGTCGATGCCGGCGCGGTCGACGAGCCAGGTCTTCTTGCCGTCGCGGACGATGTCGACGAAGAGGCCGGGGCCGGCGACGAAGTACGTGTCCTGCGGCTTGCCGGTCTTGTCGTCCTTCCGCTGGAAGTAGGTGAGGGTGTCGGCTGCTGACATGAGGATCCTCCTGAGGGGTTCGGTGGGTGCCTGCTGCTGGGGCTTGGGGGTGAGGTCCGCTGCGGTGGCGGCGGCCCGGGTGACGGCGTCCGGGTACGGGGCGAGGCGCTCGGTGCGGGTCGCCATCTCGTGGTGCCACGGCTCACCGAAGTTGACGCCGGTCCACGTGCCGCCGCGCGCTTCGACGACCTCGTGGAGCTTCGCGAACTCGGTGTCCGTCAGGGCCCGGTTCGACCCGTCGGGCATCGTGATGCCGAAGTCGAGTGCGTTGCCGTGTCGTACTTCGTCGTGCCGTGACGTGAACGGTGGCGCGACAGTGACGCCGAGGGAGAAGCGGTTGGCCCACAGGTAGGACTGCCGCGGGCGGGAGCGCATGCCCTCGTTCACCGACAGGGCACCGACAGCGCCGCGCGACTTCTGCCAGGCGTTGAAGTCGACCATGACGGACAGCACCTGCAGTGCGATGCGAGCCGTCGAGACGAACTGTTCCACGCCGCGGAGGTCGCCGTACGACGACTTCCGGACGCTGTACTTGGCGACCATGTGGCCTCCTCATGAAGAAAGCCGCCCCGGACGGGACGGCTGAGCGGATGGTGCAGGGATCGCTACTCGATGTCGGCGACGGGCTCGAGGCGTTGATGCCAGGCGACGTGCTCCGCCTTGTACTCGCGGACGTTGTCGACCAGGCCCGAGCACGCACGGCATCGTGCAGTGGGCGCGATCGTGATCGTGATGTCGGGCGGGTCCCACCCGTCGGGCACAAGCTGGCCATCGTCGCCGAGGCGCAACTGCAGGACATCGGGGGCGAATGCTCGCATGGGGGCTCCGATCAGTTGACGCGGTACGGGCTGATGCTGTCGAGGATGATGTAGTTCGCGCTGTACCCGGTCGGCAGCCCGAAGATCCCCACGACGCCGTTCGCCCCGATGCTGAGCCGCGGCACGAGTCCCGCCGGGCCGCCCGCGTTGATGATGAGGTCGCGAGATGGCCGGAACTGCGGTTCCAGGGTGAAGAGGTTCGTGTCGGAATCGGTCATCGTGCCGTTCTTGCACGTGATCTGCCCCACGAACGTCACGAACTGCCCGACCCTGCTCACCGATGCCCCACGGGTTCCGGTGTATGCAGATGCGACGGCGAGCGGCACCCACCCGGTGTCGTCCATGAGGATGTACCCGGTCCTCGGGTCGTAGATCCGAGGTGCTGCCATCTCCTGCCCGACACGCAGGATGCGCGTGTACGCAGTCGCACTGCGGGGCATGGTCGCCGCCTGGCCATCAGGGCGCGGGATGAGGCCGCCGATGGTGGTGTCGGGCAGCAGGCCCGCGATCATGCCGTAGTCGCCGTCACCAGGATTGCCGACCTCGATGCCGCCGACCACGGGCTGCACCACAGCACTCCCACCCGGAGTGCCCGGGTTGAAGAAGCGGAGGGTGCCCCGCTCCTGGCCGTTGACGGTCTCGTTCTGGATCTCGACACGAGTGTCCGAGTTCGACGTCCGCACGATGCCGGCGGTGACCATCTTGGCCTGGACCACGTTCGCGAAGAGGTACTCGATGACGGCCTGCTGCATCGTCGCACCCTCGGTGACGAACAGGTTCCCCACGTTCACCGTCTGGATGTTCGCCGTCGACGCCGCGATCTTCAACGCAACCAGCTCCGCGATCGCCGCTTGCCCGGCGGAGAGCTTGCCGACGTCGAGGTTCGCGAAGGTCTCCGAAGCGATGAGCCGGGGCGTCCACACGGGCACGTCCTTGGTGCCGGTCTGCTGCCACTGCCCCGCGATGTTCTCCTCCGCGTTGAGCATCCACCAGGTTGACCCCGGCGGGGCCTTGTCGTCCGACGTGGGCGGCACCGTGGAGAACAGGAGGAGCACCCCACCACCAGCGCCGACGACGATCTGGTCGACCTTCGTGGAGAGGTCCGTCAGCCCTTGCCCGAACGCGTCCGACACCTCCTGCACGGCCGCCGCGACATCGGCACGTGCGTCGTCCAGCTCAGCTAGTGCGTCCTCGAGCTGCGCGTCGAGGTCGTCGTCGTTCGTCGAGATCGTGTCCTGCAGGTCGGCGACACCGTCGTTTCCCGCGGCTGCGTCGTCCTGCACGGCGGGGAGGGCGTCGTTCGTGACGGCGGACTCCTCGACGACGGATGCGACGGGGATCGCCTTCTCGCCACCGACGGTCGAATAGGCAGTTTGCGCGGTGCGGCCGAGCTGGCTGATCTGCTGCTCCTGCTGGAACAGCTGCGATGCGATCTTGCTGCTCGACTTCATGCGTCGACTCCTTGCCCGTAGAGGAACGAGTCCGTGCGCTCAAGCGAGAGCTCGGTCGTGTTGTCGGTGGTCTCGCTGAGGGCGACGATGCGGTGCCACAGCTCGAACCGGCCGTAGTGCGGTACGTCACCCTGGACGAAGATGTCGTCCCCGACGTCGTACGTGCCGCGCTTCGAGTTCGGGTGGTTCAGCACCGTGATGCTGTCGACGGAGAGGTTGTCCTGACGGGCGGCGAGCTCGGCCCGGAGCTTCACGTCGAGCGCCTGCTTCGTCTTCACGTCCTTCGCCTGGAACGTCGCGACGCGGCGGAGCTTGCCGTTCCGGATCCGGATCGAGCGGCGCAGTGCGCCGGCACCGTCGCCGGCACCGATGCCGTACGCTTCGGTCGCCATGTCGGTGCCGCTGGTGGCCGGCTTGAGGGCGACCGAGATGTTGACACCCTGCACGAACGACGGGTCGGACGGTCCGCTGAGCCGCCGGCCGATGCGCGGGTACGCGATGCGGATGCGGGTCTGTGGGAGGTCGTCCGCCCAGTAGTGCTCTTCGGCCCAGTCGAACGGGGTGGACTTCGCCAGGTCGTTGATCAGCTGGCCGCAGTCCTGCGCCTCCCACGGCTCGAGCGCGTACGCCCCGCCGTCATCGGACTCGACCTGCTGTGCGGCACTCTTGGCGTCGGACGCCTTGTCCTTGGCGGCCTTGGCGGTGGCCACGACCTTCGACTGCGTCGTGACGTCCGCGTTCTGCGACTTCACGAAGCTGTTCGCGCTGTTGAGGCTGTCGGTGGCCTGTCGCAACGCATCTGTCTTGCTCGTGAGCACGGTGTTGGCCTGAGCGAGCACCGCCTTCGCCGCGGCGATCTTCGCCGGGTCCTTCGTCTTCTGCGCCGCGGTGAGAGCGGACTTGGCGGCGGTGACGGACTTCTTCGCTGCGGTGACCGCGCGGGACGCTGCAGCGCGTGCGGTCCGGCGGGCAGCTGCGACCTTGCGGGTGTCTGCGACGATGCCCCGGAGTCCCTGCAGCGCCTTGTTCGCCTGGTCGTACGTCTTCACGGCCTGCTCGTAGGCGGCATCCGCGGCGAGGCGGCGCTGGGTGGAGAACGAACCGACGCGGACACTGGTCTTGCCGACCACGGTGACGCCGAGGTCGGAGTCGGGGAACGACTGCACGTGATCCCACACACGGCTCACGATCGCCGCCGGGTCGACCTCCGCCCCGTACCAGGGTGCCCCCGAGTACGGGATCCCGAACGGGTACGTCGACATCCCCGACACCGTGATCGACCAGGTGCCGTCCTCACCGTTCCACGTCATCGCGGTGACGATGCCGCGGAACTGGATCTGCCCGTCGTTGTCGAGGGTGACGATCGTCTCCCACTCGCCGAACAGGGGCCGACCATCGGCCGCGGGACGCGTCACGATGCCAGCGTCGATCGTCAGCGGCAGAGCCCCAACAGCGGACAGCTGCCGGCCGGTCGCCCCACGCCTCACCCCCTGCAGATCGTTGGACAGCACCTCCTTCGTCAGTGCTCGCTGGATGATGAAGCGCTCGGCCATCGGAACCCCTTGTCAGCTGATCCGTTCGACGAACGTGACGTCCGCGAAGTAGTAGTCGCCCGCCGCGGTGCCGATGCGGGCCCCGTTGTTCGCCGCCGAGTTCGGCTGCACCAGCCCGGTGAGCTGCACCGTGGTGCCGCGCATCGACGCCGGGATCGGGAAGTAGTCGCTCGAGGGGGCGATGAACGGCTGCCGGTACTGCCCGCCGACCGTTGTCGCGTCGATTCCTTGGGTGGCGAACAGGTTCGCGGTGGCCTGCGCGCCAGCCGGGCCGATGAAGCCACGGAAGTTGCCGTACGCGTTGCCCTCGAGGTACTTCATCGCCGTCTCGAGTCGGATGATCGCGTGCGTCGCCCACTCGGGGACCTGCAGGCCCGTGATCGGATTCTCGGGGAACGGCTTCCACTGCCCGGTCGCCATCGTGACGTAGTAGTCGGTCGGCGTCGCAGACACACGCACCTGCTCCGTGCGAGGCGTCGCGAGGGTGCGGAGGTCCGTGATGGTCGCCGCCGTCACCGTCCCCGTCGAAGCGGGCAGGTCGATGCGTGCCAGCTCGATCGCCGACAGCCCCTTGTACTGGTCCAGGTCACGGATGCGGCGCGTACCTGCCGGGACGTCGGAGATGATGTCGAACTTGTCGTACGGTCCGTGCACGGGGTCCGCGGGTGCCTGCGCGTTGCCGTCGACGTAGGGGTTGTCGACTCGGCAGATGACCAGGTGTGACCGGCCGCCCGCGGAGCCGGACGCCGGTACTCGGATGGATTCGAGGTCGGCGGTCGGGTTGCGGACGCCGTACGACTGCTGCGAAGCCACCCGGTTGAGGATGGTCCCAGCGCCGGAAGCGATCCGCACACCCGCGCCGGGTACATCGAGCGCGGTGACCTTGAGGTCGCCGGGGCTTCCGACGCCCTGCTTGCCGCCTGTGGCGAGGTACAGCGCCTGCCGGAAGACGTCCGGGCCGTGCTCAGCGTCGCCGCCGATGACGAAGGGGACAGGGTCGAGTGCCATCGGAACGCTCCTACGGGGTGGTGTACGCGGGACGCCAGCTGATGAGCGCCTTCGGAGCGCCCGTCGCAGACGACCCAGACAGGGTCATGGTGTGAGAACCCGGCGGCAGGGCTGCCGCCGGGAGGAGCGTCGACATGCGCGTCAGCGCCGCGCTCTGGACGTCGTTCTTCGTGACGAAGCGGCGGCCCGGACGGGTGTCGATGGTCAGCCACTCGTCGTAGGCGAGTGACGCAGTCGCGGAGAACCGGAAGACGCCGGGCACCTCGACCGTGGGGTTCAGGATCGGACCCCGGATGGTTATGACGGGCCAGGTGGACCTGGTGCCGCCAACGACGAACCCGTTCGAAGCGTTCGTGTACCCGCGTGCGACGAGCGGGAACTTCAACCCGTCTGCGGTTACCGGCCGAGACGAGGGCGAGTACATGCCCGACCCGACGGGGAACTCCACCAGACCTTCTGGTGAGTAGAGGCCGGAACCGGGTGGCGTTTCGGTCAGACCGTTCGGGATGTAGAGCCCGGAGCCCGGCGAGCTCTCCTCGAGCGTCAGCCCAACGCCGTCGGCGTACTGCCGAAACACGAACCCGCCGCCCTGGGAGAGACCAAGCGGCACCTCAAGGAACTCTTCCGCGCCGTACCAGAGGTCGTCCGCGGTGGCGAAGTCGGCGGTGATGCCGATCGCGCCCGCGTCGTTCGGGTAGAACGTCGGAGTGATGCGCCGAGGCCGCCCGAACGTCGACCGTCCGGAAGGAGCCGTCAGGGTTGCGAGCGAACCAGGCGTCTGCCGGATCGTGTCTGCCCGCCACGCACGCCGGAACTCGTCGTACAGCGCCCGGGCGTCATCGTCGGTCTCGCCGAGGGCGGTGAGTCCGAAGGCAATGGTCTGCCCCGCGAACGTGTCGACCCCGAAGGTCGACCCATCCACGCCCGGCAGGTTGCCGTCCTGGGTGCTGCGCTCCGGGTCGCCGATCTCCGGCGCGATCGCGAAGGGGTACCTCGAGGCCTGCGGGCCGAACGGGATGACCCCGTCCGGCCCGCAGTCGATCGTCCAGTCACCGTTCACAGGCGGCCTCCTCGGCGCATCGATTCGATCTTGTGGTCAACCTCGTCGAGGTCCTGCTTCACGTCTCCGGAGGAGACGAGGTGCAGGTGCAGCGGGGTGCGGCCTTCGCTGGACGGGCGGTTCGCGCCGAGGAGGTTCTCCTTGATGCGCGGGGTGAGCGGCACCACGGCCTCGTCGTACCGGCCTTCGCCGACGTTGACGAGCGATCCGCCCGGCCGGCGGCCGATGAGCGCGCCGGCGGCGAGCTGCGGCACGTTCTGGGACATGCCCTTGAACTCAAAGTGCCACGGCTCCCGCTGCGAGAACCCGAGCCCGGTGTTCGCCCAGCCGTACTTCGCGCCGTTCGCGCGGAGCCAGTCCTGTCCGCCGGCGACGTCTGCTGCGAGGCCGAAGCCGTGCACCGACGTGCCGGGGGTGGCGGCGAGGTTGCCGCCGTTCTTGAACAGCGACCACCGGTACTGCTGCGCCTTGAGGTCGCGGTACCCCTCCGTGAGTCGGAGGACGCCGCCCGATGCCCGGTACGCGTTGTTCCACGCGGACGCGGCGGCCTTCTGCATGAGCCCGCCGGTCGCGCCGACGCCGGAGCCCGGTGCGAAGCCGAGCGCCTTGCCGAGTGCCGACGACGCGAGGTTGCCGTTCTTCCCGTTCCCACCGAAGGGGGTGAGCCCGCCGAGGTCGCCGATGCCCTTGAGCTTGTCGATCGCGCCGGACAGGATCTTCTGCCCGACACCCTTGGCGACATCGAGCATCCCGCCGGCACCGGGGATCTGGCCGATGAGCCCCTTCGCGAGCTTGCCGAGGGTCCCCATCGGGTCGGAGACGACCGACTGGGCGGTCTCGGCGGCGTTCTTCGTCCAGTCCCACGCCTTGCCAGCCTTGCCCGCGATCCAGTCCCACCCGGACGACGCGGCACCGACGAGCCCGCCCTTGGCGTACCCGTTGTTCGCGATCGCGTGCAGCTTCGCGACGCCGAGGCGCGCGGTCTGCTCCTTGGTGAAGACGAACTCGCCGCGGTGGACGATGCCGGCGGGGTCGTACTTGCCGCCGTCGCCGGTGTACCCACCCGTCGCGAAGCCCTTGGGCAGCGACACGTCCGGGAGGTGCTTCGTCTTGAAGAAGTCGGCGGCCTTGTTGAAGTTGTCGATGATCCCCTTCTGGATCACCGTCTCGACCACGAACTTGATCGGAGCCTTCACGACGGACTTGACCAGGTCCCACGCTTTGCCGATCCCGTCCTTCATCGTGGAGAAGGCCTTCGGGATGGTGTTCTTCGCGATGTCGACGATCTTGTCGAAGACGGGCTTGATCCAGGATTTCCAGACGCCGCGCACGACGGTGCCGATCGCGGAGAAGACCGGGCTGATGATCGTGTCGCGGAGCCAGGTGAACACTGGGCCGAGGGTGTTGCGGAGGAATCCGACCACGGCCGAGAAGATCGGCATGACGATCCCGTTCCACCAGGCGGAGAACAGGGCACCGATCCAGGTGAAGACCGGCGAGATCACGCCGGACCACAGCCAGGAGAAGGCTGCGCCGAGGGTGTTCCGGACGAAGCCGACGACGAAGCCGAAGATCGACGACACCGTGGTCCACCAGACCGAGATCGCCGCACCGATCCAGGTGAAGACCGGCTGGATGACGCCGGTCCACAGCCAGGAGAACGTCGCACCGAGGGTGTTGACGATCAGGCCGACGATGCCGGAGATGGCCGAGGCGAAGATGCCGCCGGCCCAGACGACGATCGCGCCGATCAGCTGGAAGACCGGCGAGATCCAGCTGTTCCAGAGGTAGCCGATCGCGTTGCCGATTGCGGTGAGCGGCGGCTGGATGTAGTTCGTCCACAGGGCGGCGAAGAACCCGCCGACGGTCTGCACTGCGAGGGCGATGCCGGTGAACGCGGGCTGCAGGATGGTCTGCCACAGCCAGGTCGCCCCGGCGGCGATGCCGTCCCATGCGGGCTTGATCGCGTTCTCCCAGAGCCACGTGAAGGCATCACCGACCGCTGCGACCGCGACCTTGATCGCGGCGAAGGCGGTCTGCACGATGGCTTGCCCGAGCTTCGTTTGGGTGAAGAACCAGACGAGACCGGCGACGAGCGCGCCGACGATGGCGATGATGATGCCGACCGGCCCCATCGCGACCTTCACGGCAGCGCCGAAGACGCGAAGTGCGCCAGCGCCGATGAGCATCGCGACAGTGCCGACCGTCGTCGCGGCGGTCGAGATCCGCTGCGCGAGAGTGAGGCGGCCGAGCGCTGATGCGTTCTGGTTGGTGACGCCGGTGTTGGCGGCGGTCGCGGCAGCGGAGACACCCATGCCGCGGGCGGTCGCGTACTCAAGGCGCGCGGCTTCGAGGCGGAGGATGTTCCGCTTGATCTGCACCGGCAGGGCCAGGAGCTCGGCGGTGCGGAGCACGACCGAGGCCCCGGCCGTCGCCCGGGAGGCGAGCTGCCAGGCGATGAAGCCGGCGACGATCAGCGGCATGTACTTGACGATCGTGTCGACGTGGTCGGCGAGGAAGCCGAGCCCGCCGGCGAGGACGGTGATCCCGGCCGCGGCGAGCTTGCCGGCGGAGTCGCCAAGCTCCGGCAGCTGGTCACGGAACGCGGTGAAGGCCGGGGTCAGCTTGGACAGGGACGCACCGACGCTGCCGAGGGCGGTATCGGTGTCGCCGCTGCTCAGCGAGGTGAAGACGTCGCGGACCTTGCCGGCGAACGCGGAGGCCCCGGCGATGACCTTGCCGAAGTCGACGCGGTCGATCCACCCGGCAAGGGCGGCCATCCCGGCCGAGACCTTCTCGTTGAGGACGTCCGCGTAGGGCTGCAGCGCAGCTGTGCCGCGGTCGACTGCCCCCGTGATGGAGGTGAAGAGCTGGGGAGCGCCAGCGACCGCTCCGGAGAGGAACATCGCGCCGAGACGGCCGAGGGACGCGCCGACGTTCGCCCACGCGCCGCGGACGGTCTTCCCGGAGGCGAGTGCCGCGCCGCCGATGTTCTCCTCGATGACCTTGCGGAAGGTGGCCGCGTCGACCTCGCCCTTGCGGACCATGTCGGAGAGGTCGTCTGCGGAGACCTTGTACTCGTCCTGCAGCCACTGGAAGATCGGGATGCCGCGGTCGGCGAGCTGGTTGAGGTTGTCGGTGTAGACCTTGCCGCTGGTGGTGGTCTTGTTGATGATCGAGCCCATCTCGCCGAGCGAGGTGCCCGCGATGGTGGCTGCGTCAGCGGTGAGCTTGAGGTACTTCGTGAGTGCCTGGCCGGGCTTGATGCCGGCGGCGACGGCGTTCGAGGCGACACCGGCGGCGTCGCCGAGCCCGAACGCGGTGCCCTTCACGGACGCGAGGGCGCTGTCCATGATCTTGGCGATGCCCTCGGTGGAGGTCTTGAGGCCGGCGAGCTTGCCCTTGGCGTCGTCGATGTCGAGGAGCCGGGCGATGCCCTTCTTCGCAGCGACGGCAGCGATGCTCGCGCCGATGGCCGTGACGCCCGCACCGACGATCGCGGTGGACTTCACGGCCATCGACCCGACCGACTTGAGGAAGCCGGGCGACATCTTGCTGCCGATGGATGTGCCGAGCGCCTGCGGGTTGATCTCCCGCTCGATCGCCCGGCCGGCACCCTTGGCCTGCGGGACGACGGAGACGTATGCGATGGCGGACTCAGTCGACATGGGTCAGGCCCTCCCTGTTTCTTCGCAGCACCTCCCGCGCTGCTGCAGGGGTGAGGTTGGTCTTGCCGAGGCGGTTGGTGTTGGCGTTCGGCCAGGGGCGCGGGTACGGCTTGGGGCGGGGGCTGCCCTTGGTCCACTGGGCGGCGGCGAACTGGTCCATCGAGTCCGCGTTCTGGATCCACTCGCGGCTGACGGGGAAGTCCCATCCGTGCTGCGCGGCGAAGAGCACCGATGCGGTGTCGCGGGTCGCGACACGCAGAAGGCGGTCGACCTTGACGTGGTCGACCGCCTTCGCGATCTGCTCTTCGGTGGAGTCCTCGTCGTCGCCGATGTCGTCGACGTCGAGGCCCAGCTGGTAGAGCTCCCAGACGAGCTCGTCGGGGTAGGACTCCGCTAGCTGTCGGAGTCCTTCGATTCCCCCAGGCCGACGTGCTCCGCCCAGTGCTCGAAGACCGTCTCGATGTCCTCGAGGTCGACGACGGCACGGAAGTCTTCGGGCAGGACGAGCTCGAGGAACTTGTCCATCGTGGCGACGCCGAGTTCGCGCTGCCACTCCTCCTGGACCTTCTTCTCCGGGTTGCGCGGCTTCTTGTACTGCGCCCGGATGGTCATGATCTCGGCCGGGATGCGGCCGGGCAGCGTGTACTCGGTGCCGTCGTACTCGACGACCAGCGGCGGACGGGACTTGGCCTTGATCTGCAGGGCCTTGGTGGCGGTGTCGCCCATGTGGTTCTCCTAGCTCGGTGGGAGTGCTCGGAAGGGGTAGGAGGTGTGCCGGGGCCCGAGCGCCCCGGCACACCGGTTGGTCACTCCTTGGGCGCGGACGCCTTCGAGGTGGTCTTGGGGGTCGCCGTGCCGGTGTCGGGCTTGTCGCTCGACTCGGTGGTGGCGGTCGGGGGCGTCGGCTTGACGTCCTCGCCGGTGATGAGGACCCAGATGCCCTTGTCCTGGATCTCGCGCTGCTCCGGCGTGACTTCCCGGATCTCGTCCGTCCGCATGTTGCGGACGTGGATCGGCTTCGCCGCGGTCATGCGCCGGCCCCCGCGGTGGTGTCGAGGGAGCCGTACCACTTGACGGCGGAGTAGGACTCGCCCGTCTCCTCGTCGGTGATCTCGTAGCCGGTGATGGTGATCTCGTAGCCGATGGGCTCGCCGTTGACGTAGACCTGGTCGCCGACCTCGGTGATCTCGCCGTCCGGGACGTCGACGCGGATCAGGTCTTCCTCGTCGATGACGTCCACGGCGAACCGGCGGCGGCCGCCGGTCTTCGACGGGTTGATCTTGATCGAGCCGTTGTCGGCGACCTTCGCGCCGTAGTAGAGCTCGATGTTCTCCTTCTTGGTCTCGAGGAGGACGCAGGCGTACTTGATGGAGGACTCGGTGACGGGCTCGCGGACGAGCGCACCGTTCTGCCACGCGCGGATCTGGTTCGTCGACCGGTCGCGGGTCTCGGTCACGCCGCCGTCGCCGATGTAGCCGTGGTCGATGTAGCCGGTCAGCGCGCTGGTGGCGCTGGTGGGCCGCGTCGCGGTCTTCGGGGCGCTGTACACCGCGCCCGTGACCGCTACGCGGACGTTCTCTGCTTCGAGGGACACGAGGGCCCTTCCTTCCAGTTGTGGTGTGGTGGGCGTGTGCCCCTGGGGTCCCTGCTCGGTGGGAGGAACGAGAGAAGCCCCGCCGCCGGCAGGGCTTCGAGATGGTGGGTCAGAGGCTGCGACCGCGATGTCGCAGCTCGAGCTGCGCGGTCTGCTTGAAGTAGCCGTCCGCCGCGGGGTCCTCGTTCGGGCCGCCGTTGACCTCGGCGAACGTGATGGGAGAGCCGTCGACCATGCCGCCGGCTCCGCGCGAGGTCGCCAGCGCGAGGACGAGGTTGATCAGGTCGGTCGTTGTGCCCTGGTCGTCGGTGATCACGTCGACCGTGACGTAGGAGGTCCGGACGGTGTTGCTCGTGCCGCCGCCGGGGCTCGTCGTCAGGACGACCGCGCGGCGGCTGTCGGCCGACTTCCGGTCGGAGACCTCGACGCCGGCCGCGTGCGGCTCGCTGCGCGCCGTGAGGAGGGCGTCGGTGCGTCGGATGAGGTGGGCGAGGAAGTCGTCGTAGACGATGCCGTACACGGGCCCTCCTAGCGGGACTGGGCGTTGCTGAGGACCTGGCGCATCGCGGAGATCAGCCGGGCGCGTTCCCACACCTCCGCCTCGACGCGGAGGCGGACACGGGAGTTCGAGGTGCCAACGCCGGTGCGGATCGCGGTGACGGTCGCGCCGCCGGGAATCTGCGCGGCAATGTCGTCGGCGTAGGGGCGCAGCTGGTCCTCGATGCCCTTGGACGCGAGGACGGCTCCGAAGCCGCGGCGGTTGAGGACGACGCGTGACTTAGGCACTGACGTAGTCCTTCCGCTCAAGCTGCACGACGGAGCCTGGCTTCCAGTCGCTCATGCCGGTCGACCAGTCGGCCTCGTCGGCGAGGACCCTGTAGCGGGTGCCGCGGACGGTGAGCTCGTCGTCGGAGCCGATGCCGGCGACGACGGGAAGGTAGAGGGTGATCCGGGTGCTCGAGGTGTTCTCAGCGGTCCCGGTGACCTCGTCGCCGAGGTTCGGCGCGACGAGCACGTCGTCGAGCGGGGTGTCGGCGTCGGCGAGGATCGGCTTGTTGTACCGGTCGCGCTTGCCGGTGTCGGTGCGGTGGTGCCAGGTGACGGTCTCGCCGGTCATCAGTACCCCTGCACGATCAGGCCGTACGACTTCACCCGGTACGACTGCGCCACCTTGACGTCGTCAGGGGCGAGGCGCGGTGCGGCTCCCTGCGCCCATGCCGCGTACGTCTCCTGCACGCTGAACGGGCCGCGGGTCTCGCCGCGCTGGGAGACGCCGGCGCGAGCGCGTGGGTCGGCCTCGAACAGCTGGGCGACGATGCCGGCGACCGTGGTGACCACGAGGCCGGGAATGGCGTCGTAGCCGTGCTCGTAGTCGACGACGACGAACGTTCCGGTCTGCGCCGGTACCTCGAGGCGCTGCCCGAGGAGCGTGAACCGGTCGCCGGGCTGGCCGTCGACGGTTAGGACCGCGCGCACGGGGCGCTGCGGGAGGGTGAGCCCGCCGGCAGTCACCCGGAGCCGGTTGGTGGACCGGCCCGGGGTGAACTGCTGGCGGGCTTCGAGGCGGAACAGTTCCGACACCTTCGTCAGGTGTGGGATGACCTGCTTCGCCTCAGAGGTGGTGAGGTCACGACCGAGCGCCGCGACGACGTCTTCCTTCGTTGCCAGCTCGTCGGCCATGACCTCACTCCTCTCAGGATCCCGCGGAGGCGGTCTTCGCGGTGAACGTGACCTTGACGGCGCGGACGAACTGCAGCTTGGGCGTGTCGTCCGCGTTGAGGTCGAGCGACCCGTCCGCCTTGGTCTTCGGGTCGAGGACCGGCGCTGCACCCGCGAAGGAGTGCACGATGGACCGGTCCTTGAGGTGGTCGCTGTCGTAGTCCCACAGCTGCGTGACGGCGAGGCCGTTCCCAGCCGCGACCGCACCGCCCTTGGCGACGCCGTTCGGGACCACCGGCGCGACGTTCGCGATCGCGACGGCCGACTCGTGCACGAAGAACGAGGCGGACGGGTCGAGGGCGTCGAGCTCGATGATGGTGAAGCCAGCCAGGCGGCCGACGACACCGTCACGGAGCGCCTCAGGCAGCCCGGAGGTATCGACCTCGAGCAGCTTGTCGTAGCCGGCGATCGCCTCGGAGACGTCCGCCCCGACGAGCCAGTAGCGGCCGGTGACGGGGACGTGCGCGGTCTGGAACAGCTTCCGCGCGCGGATCGCGACCTTGCGGGGGTCGGACTCGACGTCGAGGGCGCTGTTCTGGTCGAACTTGACGGTGTTGACGTAGGTCGCCCCCGTCAGCGCTCCGACGACGATGCCCTCGATGTACTCGGCGACCGCGGTGACCTGCGGAGCCTGGATGTCCCGGACGTAGTTGATCTCGTCGAGGGTCTCCTCCTCCGGCGAGAGGTGCACACCGGAGTAGACGTGCTTGTTGAGCCCGACCTGCATCTTGGTGTTGACGAGGCGGTCGATCACGATCGCGTCGTCCCCGCGCCACGGCTTCTCGCGCGCGACGAGGACCGCCGGACGCTTGATGTTGATGACGTCGCCGGCGGCTCCCGCGAAGTCGGCGACACCGTACTTCGTGGTGAACAGGCTCGGGGCCTTGACGGTCTTCCGGAGCAGAGCCAGCGCGGTCTGCGCGAGCTTCTCCCCCTTGGTGAAGATGTTTGCCACGATTCCTCCTTGGATGGTTGAGATGGCCGCTTGGGGTTCGTGGCGAACACCAGCGGGGGTTACCTGGCGGTCGCTGCCGCCACGATGTCTTCGGCCGACATGTCGCCTTCACCGATCTGCTCACCGGTCTTCCCCTGCCCGTCGGCCGAGGGGCCGGCGGCGGGTGCGGGGACCAGGGCGAGCAGCTCGTCGGCGTGCGCCTCGAGCTCTTCGCGAGTCGAGCCTCGGAGGGCGGATGCGTTGATCTTGCGATCCCCGAAGCCCTTCTCCGTGGCGATCTCCTCGCGGAGCTTGGCGGCTGCCTCCTTGGCCTCGCGTTCCGCGTTGACCTTCTCGGCTGCCTCGGCGCGCTCCTTGAGCTTGTCGAGCTCGGTCTTGGTGGCCTCTTCGTGCTCGTCGAACTTCTTCGCCTTCTCGGCGTTGTCCTTCGCGCGCTGTTCGTTCTGCCGGGAGAGCGTCTTCCACTTCTCGGCTTCGGCCTCGGCTGCGGCGAGCTTCTCCTCGAGCGTTGCGCCCTCGGTCTGCTTCGTCTTGTCGTCTTCCGACATCGGTATCTCCCGTTTCGGGTTGGGTGGTTGACCGTTTCGGTCACTCCCCGCGGGTGCGGGGACGTCAGTTGAGCGCTGCGATGTCCGCGGCGCTGGTGAACTTGTCGGACCGCCACGCGAGGGTCGGTCCGAGCTCGCCGTGATCGTTGACCACGACGAGGTCCGTGAAGTCGCTGAGCGGCTTGCCCGCGGACGACGTCTTCTCGATGCTGAGGTCGCGTGCGCCGCGGTCGGTGCCGCCGAGCTTTTGGTCGATGAGCGTGTGGGTACGCTCGAGCAGGTCCGGGTCGAGGATCGTGCCGGGCCCGTCGGCTTCCCGGACGGGCTGCACGCCGCAGTCGCAGCCGGGGTGGATCGGCATGAGCTCCGACTTGGAGTACTTCTGCGTCGATGCGATCGCGCAGAGCGCGCAGTTCTCGAGGCCTGTGAGGACCCGGCGGTAGCCGTAGAACCCGGACGCCTCGATCGCTCGCTGCGCTTGCCGGTTCTTCGCCTGCTGCAGCTCGGTCGCGACGATGGTGAGCATCCGGTCGAGGCCGTACGCGACCGCTGCGTCGAACGGGGAGCCGTTCGACAGGGCCGTGTACAGCGTGACCGCGCCGCGGCGGTAGACGTCGGCCGAGGGCACGCCTCGGTAGCCGAGGATCGCGTCCCGGTCGACCGTCGCCGGCGCGAGCTCGGCACCGGTGACGCGGGCGGCCTGCCCGATGTAGGCGTTCGTCAGCGTCGCGGTCGCGAGCTGACCGGCCTGCACCTGGGGCAGGATCTGCGAGATCAGCCGGTCGATGTCGGCGTCCCGGTAGTCCGGCGAGGTATCCCACCGGGCGGCCGTGACCGCGAGGGTCCGGTCTCGGATCTGCTTCGTCGTCGTCTGGTGCGCGGCCGTCAGCTGGTCAAGCGTTGCCAGTGGCACTCGGTGCTCCGATCAGAGTCGCGGCGAGCAGCTGCTCCGCGGACCGGTCCGTCTCTTCCTGGTCGATCTCGTCCGGGGACATGCCCCAGATGTGCTCGTCGATCCAGCGCTGCGACTTGCCGCCTGCCTTCGCCTGCGCAGCCGCCGACGCCTTCTCGCTGAGCGACACGTGCTCCGGCGTCTCGAAGGTGATCTGCACCGTCTCGCCGTCGTCGAGCCCGAGGATCTGCAGGGCTGCGAGCATCGAGCCTTCCATCGGTGCGCCGGCGCGGGCGATGCGGTCCTTCGCCTTCTGGATCTCGCCCTTGTGCGCGTTCGCTGCCCCGGTCGCGGACTGGTTCTGCCCCTCGGGCACGAAGACGTCCAGCGGGGTCCGCATGACGGCAGCGAAGTCGCGCGCGTCGACCTTCTCGCCCTCGAGCAGGGGACGGATGTCGGTCGCCGGCGACTCCCACACGTCGATGCCCTCGGGCAGGTCCCAGAGCGCGCCGGGGGCGGGCTCGAGGATCTTCGCCCAGTCGATCGCGTTGTCGTCCTCGTCGGTCGCGTCGAGCCCGCCCTTGAGTGCGCGCTGCTTGAACGCCTGCATCGCCGTGGTGACGAGGCGTTGCAGCTTGCCGAGGTTGATGCGGTCGATGACGTCGATGTGCGGCTCGAACTCCGCGACACCGTCCTTGTTCTCGAGGACGTAGACCGGCACGCCGCCGGTGTAGGTCTCCGGCTCACCGAGCGGCTCCCACTCGCCGTCGACCTGCGGAATCGGTGTTCCGGTGCTGCTGGTCGACTTCCGGGTGAAGTGCTGCCGCTCGCCGGGAGTCCAGACGAGCGCGTGATCGAGACCCGTGTCGGGGTCGCGCCATGCCTTGAGTGCGGCGCGCGCTCGCCAGGGCTGTGTCGGGTCCGATGCAGTGATGACCTGCTCGGGGATCTCGGCCGTGATGATCGGGCTGCCGTCGCGGACGCCGACGATCAGGTAGGCGACGCTCGTGGTGAGCATCGTCGAGATCGCGTCGCCGAACACGACGTCGAGGCGGTTGTCGCGCCAGACGCGCCGAGCGGCCAGGACAGCGGGGCTCGTGGTCGAGGTGCCCACGCGGACACCGTTCGGCACGATGCGGCCGCCGAGCGATTCGCATGCCAGGCCGCCGTAGTTGGTGCGCGCCTTCTTCTGGAACGCCTTCCACGTGGCCTTCGTGTTCTTGCCCATTTCGGGCAGGGGCGCGCCGCCGTTCGAGTAGGACCGGTTCTTCGCGATCCGCGCCTGGCGGGCGTCGAGACGCTTCGCCAGGACCGGGAGCCATTCGGCGGGTGTGGTAGCCACAGGACCCCTCTCAGTAGATGCGGCGGGCGGCGGTCTTCTTCTTCGTGAGCTTCATGCCGAGCGCGTCGATGCCGGCCGCGTAGGCGAACATCGCGCCCCAGGCGGCGTCGATCTTCGAGCCGTCCGGGTCGTGCTCGGGCTTCATCAGCACGTAGCCGGACCGGCGACGGTCGCGGCGGGCGTTGATGAAGTGGGCGGTGAGCTCCTTCGAGCCGTCGTAGGTGATCGACTCGGGGCCGGCGGAGATCGCCGACTCGAGCTGGTCGAAGGTGCCCGTCGTGCGCGCGAGGTCCTTCTGTCGCCACCGGATCGGCTCGTCGCGGGACATCCGGACCTTGAGCCGCTTCGAGTACTCGGCCTCCCACGTCTTCACGTGGCCTGCCCAGCCTGCGGACGGGTCGGCGTAGAACCCGACGACGTTGTAGTCCTTGAACGCCTGCCGGATGGCCGCCTCGATCTCGAGGACCGGCGGCCGCCACCCGTCACCCTTCGGACCGTCGGGCTGTTCCCAGACGCCGATCTTGAAGAGGTGCTTCTGGGTGACGGAGTAGCCGATGAGGACCGTCGAGTCGGCGGTGCCCTTGCCGGGCTTGCGCCCCTCGGAGCCGTCGAAGCCGAGCGTGACCGGCTCGGTCTTCGAGATGACCTTGTCGAGGTCCTGGATCGCGCGCAGCTCGGGCTGCGAGACGAACGAGTTCGTCGCGTGGGTGATCTGGTTGAGGAAGTCGGCGCGGAGCACCTGCGGGTCGTTCGAGGTGTCGAGGAACGCCAGCATCTGCCGTTGAATCGGTGCCCAGCCGGGCTCGCACGGCGGGTTGTGGATGACGCAGCCGTCGGGGTGGTCCGAGCTGTCCCCGTACGCGTACCGCAGGCCGTACTCGAGCGATGCTCGGTCTGACGGGTCCGTGTCCGCTGGCGCTTCGCGGTGGTCGTAGAGGATCTGCCGCGCGGCGGCGAGGTCGGGGTACTTGCCGGACTCGATCAGGTCCCAGTCGCGGGCGGACGCTTCCGCGACTGAGTTCTCGCCTGGGGTGAATGCGTTCGGAGACTCGATCGTGACGCCGCCGGCCTTCGTCGAGTTGTTGCGGATGTTCTGCGCGAGGCGGAGTCCGCCGTTGCCCTTCACCCACTCCTCGGTCTGGTCCATGATCGCGGCGACCTGACCGGGGAGGCCCTTGATGGACCGGCCGGACGAGGTGCGCGGCTCGATCTTGCCGCCGGGGATCGCGATGAACGTGTCCATCGGGTCGACATCGAATTCGTTGACGAGAGAGTCGAGCCGCGCCATCTCGAGCATCGGGGCCCAGGTGTTCTGCACCTGGTCATCGCTCGTTGCGGTGACCGGGACGTTGATGATCGTCTTGAAGTCCGACCAGGGCCTGGCGACAGGCTGACCGTCAGCATCCCAGCCGTCGGGGACGACCTCGAAGAGCGCTTCGCTGATACCGAGCGCCCCGAGCTTCGGGGACTTGCCCCACCCACGAGGTCGCTGGATGATCCCGCGGGTCTTGATGCGTCGGCAAGTGAGCGGGTCGATCTCGTAGAAGCGGATCAGGAACTCAAGCTGCTCGCGGGTGACGACGTAGTCGAGGAACTCGGCCATCTGGTCGGCGACGTGGAAGCCGAGAGTCGGGAACGCCTCGCCGTCGAGCGGTCGCCACGGCATCAGTTCGCCGTCGCTTCCGGGGGGAGCGCGATGCCGCCGAAGCGGTCACGCGAGCTGCGGCGGGCGGTGGTCTTCGTCTCCGCCTCCTCGGCCTGCGCGAACGTGATGCGCAGACGCGCGCGGTCCTCGGGGGTCGCGCCGAACTTCGCGGTCCGCAGCCGTAGCTCCGCGGCGAGCTTGATGTCGCCGTTCCAGTAGCGGGCGTGGATCAGCGCGGTGTCGCGGAGCTCCGACCAGTCCGTCGCGGTGAAGTCGAGCGAGAGAGGCGACGTCGCCCACATGTCCCACCACTCGCGGGTGATGGCCGGCCACTTGAACTCGCGGAGCTCGCCGTCCTCCTCGACAGCGATCGTCGGGAGGGCAGGTTGCGCGACGACCGCGCGCGGGAGGATGCGGACGACGGTCGGGTCCGAGTTGCGGCGTGCTCGCTTCTTCGGGTCCTTCGGTGCAGGGCCGTGTCCAGGCATGGTGAGCTCCCGTTTCGGGTGAGGCCGCCTGCTCCGTTTCGGTCAGGGGTCGGGTGGGACGCCCTGGCGTTGAAATGTCAGGGTGTGGTGAAACTCGGCGAAAACCCCAGACCCGTACACGGCCTCGGTCACAGCACCTCTACGACCAGGACGGACCCGGGGGGAGGGGGTGGACGGGGGCCTCTGTGCGCCCGCGTGCGCGACGTTCATCGGCCCGGCGTCTACCTGAGCCCTGGGTGCTTCTCGCGTGGCTTACGGGACGACGGGACGCGTGTGAATCGTCGTGCTTCGAGTGCTTCGCGTGCGGTCTTCTTCTCGTGGTGCCATGAGCAGAGCCACTGCAGGTTCGAGAGTGCGTGGTTGTCGCCGTGCACAATGTGGTCGCAGTCTGTGCCGACCTCGACGCAGCGTGTGCCGTCGCGCATCGTGGCTTGGCACCGGCCGCCCGCTCGATCGCGCACGGTGGCGCGTCGCTCTTCCCAGTCGCGCGGGAGTCGCTGCTTGCGTGTGCTGCCTGACCACTGCTCACCCACGTCGCGCTCCTGTCGTCAGCGTTGCTCGTCGTCGAGCTGCCATGCGTACAGCGGTGCGCCCTCGCCGTCGTAGCCGACGGGCTCGAGCGAGGTGCGGGTGTTCGTCCTGGTGCGGTGCGCGCTCACCGGGTCGAGCGGTGTCAGCTGGGCTACCGGGTATCCGGCACCTACCCCGGTATCGGGTAGGCGGGTAGCGGGGCTCCGGTCCACGATGCCCCGCCGGTCTAGCTACGGCGTCCCCGCCACGGGTGAGTGCGCGGGATACGAACCCGCTTCCACTTCACCCGGACAGTGTCGCCGTCGATGATCGGACCGCCGTCCTCCGCGAGGGCCATGTACGCGACCTTGATGTACCGGCCGTTGATGCGGCGTGCGTGCTCGTCGAGGACGTACGTCTTGTGCCGGACGATGTCGAGGACCCGGTCGTAGTCCTCGGTGCCGCGGCGGACGAGATGGTCACGGTCCCACTGGGCCGCTGCGACCATCTCCGGCGTCACTCTGATCGTCGCGCCGGCGAGCTTCATGCGCTGGGCTCGACGGGCAGGTAGGCGACGGTGCCATCGGTGAACATGACGTCGACGCCGATGAGTGCGCCGGCGGCACGCTTCACGTCGAAGCGATCGATTTCGGCGGAGGTCTTGTGCCCATGCTTCAGCAGCAGGGCACGGATCTCGGAGAGCTTCACAGCGGTCCTCCTCGTGACGTGGCCGGCCGTCCTCGTCCGGGGTCCGCATGCCAGCGCGGCTTCCCTCGGGGGTCTCGGCCTGAGTAGGTCCTCGTCGCGCCCTGACCCGAACAGGTCACGACGAGGGAAGGGATCCCCGAGCTCGACGCAGCAAGACGATGAGGTGCGTGTCTGCGGGCCGGGGAAGATCAGGTGTGACGCGGCAGCGTCAAGAGGCGCTCGTCGACGTACGGGTAATGCTCCCGCACGTGGGCGACGTACGCCTGGTACGCATCCCACGGGTCGTCGAAAGCTCCGAGCGTTGCGTAGCGATCGCCGCGCTTCGCCTGCGCTCGCCACTTGCCGCGAGCCGCGTAGAAGGTCACGCCCGGGTAGCCGGACGTGTTGTTCTTGTACAGACGCGTCACGTGTTGCTTGTTCTCCGCCTGCGAGATCGCACGGAGGTGGCTGGGTTCCACGCAATCGCGAGTGCCGCACGTGTGGTCGATCTCGCAGCCCTCGGGTATCTCTCCCACGGACGCGGTGTAGGCCACGCGGTGGGCTTGCTCGTCTCGCCTGCCGTTTCGGATGCGGCCGTACCCATCGCGATTTCGGTAACCCGTTCATCGCAGGCATCCCGTGCGCGGGTCCCTGACGCTGCGTTCCTTCAGATGGATATCGACTCCTTCCCGAGTCGGTCACGCCCCGGGCTGTTAGCGCAGCGCCGGGGCTTCTCTGTGGAGTTAGAGCCCCGCTGACGGTGGGCTAGTCCGGTCGTCGTTCAGGCCTGGACGCGACGACGCGTCAGTGCGCCATCCCTGGCTGCCTTAGTTGTTGCGGGCGGCGCTTGCCGGCCTCGCTCGGTACTCGCGCAGCGCTTGGCATGGTCGCGGGTACGTCTGGGGCCGCGCCTGTCGGGGGCGCGGCGGATGATGTGGGCATGACTGATGACGAGCGCGCGATCCTCGTGTTCGAGGAGCAGCGACCGCGGAACGACCGGGGCAAGGAAGCGGCGGTGCGTGTCGAGTTCGGGGTGTCGTGGGTTCGGTACCAGCAGCAGCTGCTCCGGCTCGTTGCCCGCGATGACGTCCTGGCAGAGTTCGCGCCGGTCGCGCACCGGGTGCAGCGCGTGACCGCTGACCGTGTGGCGGCCCGCGCGGCGCGACGCTTCGCCTGAAACGACGAAAGCCCCCCGCGACGGCGGAGGGGCTTTCTAGGTCGTTCCCGGCAGTAGACACACTTCTGACGAGCAAGGTTCATCCTAGCAGATTCCGATGCATTCCGGTGATTGTCGAGGCGTGTCGGTGAGAGCCGGTTATCGCCGAGGTGTGTCAGTGATGGCCCTGACGACTGCCGCCTCGACGTCGATGCCGATGTTGTCGGCGAACCCGACGAGCAGCCGGCGCGGCCACTCGAACGTGCACGCCTGGCAGTAGACGTCGATCGTCTCCCCCGTCTGCCGGTCGCGGCGCATGACCAGCGCCCACTCGAGGTAGTCGTCGCCGTCGGTCGTCTTCGTGACCTTGTCGTGTCCGCACTTCGGGCATGGGGCGAGGATCTGCGCGTTCTTCGGGGGCGCGAAGAACGCCTCGATCGCGGCGACCCATCTCTCGGCGTGCCGGTAGGCGGTGGTCTCGACTCCCTGCCGGTAGACGGCCTTGTCGACGGTCAGGGCCGGAGCGTGCACGCGGACCACGTCGTGATCGCGGACGAGGTCGCCCCACGCCCTGACGTAGTCCTGCGCGTGCCCGAGCGGAGTCGGCGTCGGGTCGACGGCGGCGAGGGCTTCGGCGGCCTGCTGGGCGATCAGCTCGAGCAGGTCGACTGCTGCGAGGTCGATGGGCGGCTTGCTGCCGAACGACGCCCCGCCGCCCGTGGATTCCATCCCGCCGAAGACGGCCTCCTGCAGGCGCTGCAGGAGGCCGTCGTCGTCCGAGAGCTTGGCGATGAGCTCAGCGAAGCTGGCCCGGAGCTCGAAGGTCGGGATCTCGTCGCCGTCGGCAGGATGCGGCGAGCGCTCGGGGTTCGTGGTGGTTGGGGTCATGTGGTCTCCCTCGGTCATGCTGCGAGTGGTCCGATGGGACCTGTGGTCTTCGGTGCTTCGGTCTCGAAGTAGGCGGTGATGCCTTCCTCGTCACCGCGGACGTAGTAGTCGTCGTCGGCCATGACGATGCGACCTTTCGCCTTCTCGAACGCGAGGTCGGCCTGGTGGAGGAAGTCGCCGATGTCGCGTCGGCTGAGGCCCTCGGCGGTGGTGTTCTCCATCCGGACCTGGTGGCGGGTCACGGTGGTCGTTGCGTGCTGCGCGGTGTTCATGTGGTTCTCCTGCTGGGCTCGGTACTCGTCGAGGAGTCGCTGCTTGATCTGTGGGGTGTCACTGCGTTGCGTGGCTTCGGGGCATGGCCACTCGGTGACGGGCATCCAGTCGTCAGCTTCGGTGTTGTCGCTGCAGGCTTCGCAGCAGACGATGGGCGTCAGGGGGCAGTCGGACGGGTCCGCGCCACCAGACGGGTCCGCGTGCTCGCACGCTTCGTCGAGGCAGTCGGAATGCATCGTCTCGAGAACGACGGGCGTGTGTCCGGTCACTGGGTGGCTCCTTCCAGGGCTGCACGGATGCCGACGAGGAGCGACTCGGTGGTCACCATGCCGCCCCGTGACTTCCACTCACGGATCGCCTGTTCGATGACGGTCATCGGTTCGGGCATGTCGAACTGCTTGCCGATGTCCTCGCGCAGCTCTCGGCTGATCTCCTGCGACTCGGGGTCAGCGTCGAACCATCCGCGGATGAAGGCGTCGAGGTGATCGATGTCGATGATCCGGAGCGTCGAGGGCGGCGGGGTCGGGACAGGCAGCTCGTTGACGATGCTGCGCAGCTCCTCGACCATTCCCGCCCGGGAAGCCTCCGCGATCCGGGTGAGCAGCTCGTTCGGTGTCGGCGTGGTGTCGGCGGTCATGGCTGTTCCTTCCCGCGGCGCTCGCCGCTGGTCTCGTCGGTCTGGTGCGGGCAGGGCGTCGTGAAGAGCTCGACGAGGTTGTCCAGCTCGGCGCGGGTCGCTCCCCGGACGGTCCACCCCTGCTTGACCTCGCGGTCCCGCTCGCGCTTCCGCGGGGTGAGCAGCCTGTGAGCGGACTCCGCGGTCGGGTGCCGGATCCCGCCGACCGCGGAGCCGTCGATGCAGCCGCACGGCTTCACCAGGAACCAGTGCGTCGGGATCGTGAAGGTGGTCGTGGCCGCGTCGCTCATCGCTGCACCCCCTGGTGCTCGATCAGGGCGCGGCACCACTTCTGCGCGACCGCGGCGACCTGGATCAGCTCGTCGAACAGCTTCTCCGGGTCGTCTTCGGCGAGCGCTTCGAAGTGCTCCTCGACGAGGATGTGGCGGTAGGTCACGTCCCCGGCGGCGGTGGCGAGGTCGCACTCGCTCTTCGCCCAGTCGGCGATCTCAGCGGCTTGGTTGTCCTCGCTGATCGAGTAGTCGTCGTGGACGCCCTTGATCGGGTACGAGCGGGAGCCGGTTCCGTTCGGCAGGTGTTTCGGCGCACCCCAACGAGCATCCTGTCGGGCGCGCTCCTCGAGGACGAGGCCGCTGACGTGGGCATCGAGGTCGACGACTGTCTTCGGGTCGGGTTCCGGCGCGTCTGCGGCGGTGACGAGGTACTGCACAGCGGCGGGGAAGACAGCGTCGGGCTGGCCGTCGTAGACGACGCTGACACGGTCGGGATCCCCGGTCGGGTAGTCGGTCACGGTGGCCCACTCGGCGGGCTCCGCCGGCGCGAAGTCCGGCGTGGGTGGAGTCCAACCGGTGAAGTACACCCGGTCGCCGGGCTTGAACAGGTCTGTCTTGGCATCGGTCATCTCGTGTTCCTCCTCTGGGAACGACCACGGCGAGCTCTCCGCTGCCGGAGGGCTCGCCGTGGTGGGGTCGGTTGGTTCGATGGGCAGGACTCTGGTTCGTCCTTGCAGGCCGGGGTGCAGGGCTCCCCCGGTGGGTGGTGCGGGTCGAGCATCAGGTGCCGGGGCCGAGCGATACGAGGCATGCGGGGCACTTGTCGCGCTGGTTGCCGCACTCCCACCCGGCCGCCCGGAACTCGTCGAGCGGCAGGTCGCGCTGGTCCCACGCCGGCCGGCTGCGCGTCTGCTGGCAGAAGTCGCACTCCATCCACCAGATGAGCTTCCGGGGGTAGTGGTTGTTGAGCTCTTGCGACAGCCGGGTCACGTCGTCCTCCGTCCGAGGCGTTCCGCGTGGATCGCGTTCTGTGCCTGCTCCTTGAGTTCGTCGGCCAGGTCGACGGCCTCCTGCGGTTCGAGCCCGTGCTGCGATCCCGGCACCTTGAGCACGACGGAACCCGGCACATGGTCAGCGGTGATCTTGCGGTCCATCAGTCGTCTCCCTCTTCGTCGTCGGCGTACTCGCGGCACATCAGGTCCGCGGTGCCCTCATCGATGCCCTGGTCGAGCAGCCGGACACGCCACTCCTCGCGGGTCAGTGCCATCGGTTCCTCCATGCGGTCTGACTGGCGTCGTCGAACCAGACCTGGGCGAAGCGGACGCCGCCGGCCGCGATGATGCAGCCGACGGCGTCGAGGGCGATCTGCAGGGCGATCACGTGGTCACCGCCGGCGGGGTCACGTCGCGGATCGTGGACGGGTCGATCGACGACTTCGGTCCGATACCGAGGCCGGACACCACCTGACCGTCCGTGCGTACCGCCCAGCGCCAGATGTCAGACGTTGCGGCTGCCGTGAACGTCGTCCCCGGCACCATGGCGGCGATGGACGGCGGTGCGGCATCTGCGCGACACGCGGTACACCCGTTCCGCATCGTGATCTGTCCCGGCTCCCAATGCGGGCAGGCGACCGTCTCGGCGGTCGGGGTCGGCTGCGAGAGGAGAGCGCGGAGCCTGTCGATCTCCTCCCACAGTTCGTCGTTGTCGCCCCACTCGGTGACGTCGCCCTCACCGCTGACGTCGGCCCAGTGCAGTTCGGCGTGGCCGAGGTCACCCTGGCAGCGGACGCCTTCCATGCCGTCGTTCACGGCGGAGCACTGCGACACCGGCACCTGCACGGACTGCTCAGGCACGGTTGGCTCCTTCCTGCTCGAATACGACCTGCAGGGCGCGTCCGTTCTCGACGAGCTCCACGTGCACGCCCGTGACGCCGAGGAGCCCGACGACGCGACCGCCGGGCCCGAAGACGTTGAGGCGGGTGACGCCGAGGTACGTGACGCTGGTCTCGTCGGACAGCAGCGGCGACGCCGGCGAGGTGGCGATCGCGCTCTTCTCGCAGCTGCAGGGCTCGCCGTCGCGGGTCATGAGCAGCCGGCACAGCTCGGCGTGCGGGACCGCGGCGAGCGCTCTGCGGAGGGTGTCGATCTCGTCGGCGGAGTCGGTGAGTGCTTGGGCGGTTCCGGGGAGGCCCATCGCTTCCATGTTGCGCGCTCGGGTGCGCTGCTCGGTGGTGTCGACGGTCACGAGACGGCCTCGTACGTCGCGGCGAAGATGTCGGGCTTGCAGGGGTAGGTCTCGCCCTGCACGCCGACGATGATGAAGTCACCCGGGGAGGCAGTGATGACGCCCTCGAGGGTGGAGATGCGCAGCTCGGCGTGCTCCCGGTGCTCGGTCTCGTTCGTCTCCGCGAACGACGGCACCTGCGAGTCGGGGTGGTTGTCGAGGATCCAGCTGATGATCCGGCCGGCGTCGTTGACCGTTCCGTCCCACTGCTCGGCATCAATGACGACGGGCTTCTTGCGGTACTGGGCCACGATGGGCCTCCTGTCTGCGGCGAGCGCCGCGTGATGCGGCGAGCGCCGGCCCCGGAGTAGTGGGGTCGGCGCTCGTCGGGTGTGGGTGGTCACTGCTGCGGTGCGGCGGTGACTTCGTTCTTGTGGTCGCGGTGCCAGGCCTTGCGCTTGGTGCCGCTGGTGAGGACTGCGGAGGTGGCTCCGCAGCTGCAGAGTGCGTAGCCGGTGCCGGAGGTGGTCCAGCCGGGGGTGACGCGGAGGTGCTGGCCTCGGCGGTCGCCCTTGCGATAGGCAGCACCCTCGGAGCGGAGCTCGTGTCCGGGCACCCGGGTGGTGGCGGGCATCAGTCGGCAGCGGGTGCGGACTCGACCTTGGTGAAGCCGCTCCGGAGGCTGTGGGCCGCGACGACAGTGGTCTTCCCGATGAGGTGCGGGCGCTCGTCGTTGCTGATGGTCTCGGCGACGAATCGAGGGCGGCCATTCCAGTCAGCTGGTGCTTCGCTGGTCAGGCGGAGCCGGCGGTTCCGCTCGTTGCTGTGTCGGTCCTCGTAGACGTCACCCACGGCGGGCGTGGGCTTCTTGCTGGCGTTCGACATCGATCTCCTTCGGCGGGTCGGGTTCAGGCTGCGGCTGCGGCCGCGGTGCTGGGTGGGCTGTACGGGTTGTCGTTGTAGGGCAAGTCGAGTTCTTCTCGGATGCGGAGGACGGTGCGGTCGGAGCAGTGGAGGCGTTCGGCGATGTCGGGGTCGGTGAGGCCGTAGCTGTGGAGCTCGGTGACGGCCAGGCGGCGTTCGGCGGGGGTGAGGCGGACGTCCTCACCTGCGACGGCGAGCTCGACGGCCATGTCGTCGACGCTGTCGTTGCGGAGCGCTTCCGCGGGGCGGTCGTCGAGGTCGATGTCGTCCCAGGCGAGTGGCGGGTGCCAACCGTGCGCCTTGGCGTAGTTCACCGAGCGGTTGTACGAGTTGAGGTCCACGGAGCGGGTGCGGTCGGGGAGCTTGTCCCAGAGATCGGCGAACAGGGCGACGATCTTGCGGTGCATGCCCGCCGTGACGTGGTCCGCTCGGAGGATCATGTTGAACTGCGCGGGACTCATGCCGAGGCGGGACGCGAGCTTCCGCTGCGACCAGCCCTGCCGCACGAGCGCTTGGATGCGGCGGTGCGTGCCCTGTGAGCTGATGAACCCGCGGTCCGCGACGTGCCGCACCTCCGGGCGGACGGCGAGGATGCGGCGGGACAGCTCCGCGCCGACCCTCTTCGGAGGGTGTCGGCGGGTGTCGGTCGACTTCCCGGTTCGCCCGTACATGAGGTTCCGGATGCCGGCCTCGGTGACGTTCGCGATCATCGCGACGCGGTCGATGCCGATCCCGAAGTCACTGAGCGCTCTGACGTGCCGCCTGGCGGGGGCTGCGTCGACCATCGGCGGCGGCTGGTACCGGCCATACAGCTTCGCCCGACGGAGCGCACGCGCGCTGCGTGTGTGTTCCGACCGGCAGGCGGCGCAGCGGCAGCGGTGGGATGAGTAGCAGGTGCCGGTCTGCCCGTGCTTGTGGTCGGGCGGGCAGACGTGCTCCTTCGATTCTCTGGTCATGGTGTTCCTCGGATGTCAGTGGTTGGTGCCTACGCGACTCCCGGGAGGTCGAGGACGTCGACGGCGATGCGTCGGATCTCGTCTCGCTTCTCGCAGGCGCGGGCGATGTACGCGGTGGGTTGCAGCACGGGCGTGCGGGCCCGGCGGAGGATGACCTGCGCGAGCTCGATGCCGTGGCGTGGGTTCAGGTCGCCGACGATCGGCTCGAGGAGCCCCAGCACGGCGGGGAGGTCGTCGACCCCGGCCCGTTTCGCTTCGCTGATGACCTCTTCGGACAAGTCAGTCCTCGGGCTCGCACGGTCACCTACGTGACTTGACTCGGGATCGTTAGTCGTGTCAGTCAGTGGGGACGGGACGGGACGGGACTGGGACGGGACGGGGTGTTCGGACACCGGATCACGTCCGGGCGGTGTCCCACTGGGACTCCGCTTGGACTGTCTCTGGTTCGCTTTCCGGACGCGTTCCGCTTCCCGATCAGCGACCGTCTTCTCTCGGCTGGGGTTGTAGACGAGGAAGTCGTGGATCGAGATCCCGCCGGGCGGCGCTGGTCGGCACTGCTCCGGCCCGCTCGTGCAGTCGTCGCCTGGCCGGTGCCAGAGGCCTACCCGAACCAGTTCGTCGATGTCGGTGTCCTTCGCGTCGAGCTCGTCGAGCTCGTGCTCCTCGAGCCGTCCGTCGGTGAGGGCGCGCACTGCGTAGTTGCCGGCGAGCGTCCAGAGGCCGACGCACTGCTGGCGTCGCTTCCTCGGGATCCGGATCACCTTCTGAGAGACCCCGAACTGGTCGTCGATCTTCTGCCACACCATCAGGTGCCTCCTCCATCCATGCGTCTTCGCGCCTCGTGGTCGCTGATCTCCGTGATTGATCCGTCGTCGCCGTACAGCGCCCAGCCCTTCCGGACGGTGACGCCGTCGAGGTTGCGGTACCAGCGGCGCGCGGGCCACTGAGTGGGGTCGGCCCACCGTGGGACTGCCCAGCCGTCCGCGAGGGCGTCCGCGGGATGCTCGGTCTTCCACAGGTGACAGATGAGCCCGAGGGTCTGCAGGTTCGACGGAACGGTGTTGCCCGGCTGCCGGTTCTGCCGGTGGTCCTGCTGGGGTGCGCCGCACCAGCCGAGGCAGCGCTGGCAGGTGAGGTCGTCACGGCCGGCGGCGATCACGTACGCCTGCTTCTCCTCGGCCGCGGTGGGCTTCGCCGTCTTCGGGCCGATCACGACGCGCCCTTCCAGCTGTAGAGGGCGACGCCGGTCTGTCGCCAGCGGTCGGCGATGGGGCCGACTGCGGCGACGTAGCGGTGCTTCTGCCCCTCGTGGGTGACGATGACCTCCGGGGCGTGGAGCTCCGTGGCCGCGGCGATGGGGACTCTCTCGCCGTCGGAAGGGCCGCCGTCGAGGAGTGCGGTGGTGCAGATCACGCCGCCACCTCCTCTGCCGTCTGGACAGCTCCGGCGAGCGCCGCGGTGATGACGGCTTGTCCGAGGAGGGGTGGGACGGCGTTGCCGATCTGCAGGAACCGCTTGCCGCGGTTGCCCTGGAACGGGAAGTCCGCGGGGTAGGACTGCAGGACGGCGGCCTCGGATGGGGTGAGGCGTACGCGGGAGGTGGGTGAGTCCCACTGGGGGACCTTGCTCGTGATCGTCACGGATGGTTCGTGCAGGGCCCGCTCGGTGCGGCCACGTTCTTCCGCGGTCGCTCCGGCGCGGCCGTTGTTGCTGTAGTTCGACCGCTGTACCCAGTCGGCGCGGTCGGTGTAGCGGGCGAGCTTCGCGATCGGCTCAGCTCCGCCGGTCTCTGTGCCGCCGCCGGTGATGGTCGGTGACGGTCTGCCCGTCATCCCCCACCCGAGCGCGTCGGCCATGCTCACCCAGGGCAGAACACCCGGGTCCCGACGCTCCGGGTCGCGGGAGTAGAACCGGGAGTGCGTCGGCTCCGGCATCCGCGCCGGCAGCCCGTCACGCCGAGCAACCAGGATCGCCCGGCGACGCGTCTGCGGCACCCCGTACTGCTCAGTGCCCAACACCCCGGTCACCACCGAGTACCCCAGCGCCCGCATCTCCCTCGCGACCGCCTCCCACACCGGCAACACCGCAGGCACCTGCTCGAGCACCACGTGCACCGGCCCCGAGTGCGCCACGTACGCCAGCGGAGACAACACCAGCGCCGTCCGATCATCGAGACCCGCAGCGCTCGCCGCATCTCGGAGGGCGGTGCCCTTCTGTGCCCACGCTCCGGTGCGGATCAGTGCGAGGACGTCGTCGAGCGCCTTCCGACCTGCTCCCTTCCCAGCGACGCTGAACGTCTGGCACGGCGGCGACGCGATGAGGAGATCGTGGTCGGGGATGACGGCGGGGTCGGCCAGGCCGTCCCAGACGTCGCGGTACGCGGTGTGCATGCCAGCGGCGGTGCGTGAGGCCACAGCCTCGGGCATCAGCTCGACGCCGTGCTCCTCGATCCCGAGGCGCTGGCAGGCGACGCCCCAGCCGGTTCCGGCGAAGAGGTCGAGGGCGATCATGCGGCTGCTCCAGATTCGTAGAGGTGTCGGTCGAGGACCTGGCGCTCGTACGCGGCGACGGTCACTCGGGGGTGGGTGGCCCAGTGCTCGATCAGCTCCTCCGACGCGTACGCCCGGGCGCGCGCCTCGTTGCCGATGAACAGGTCCCAGGCGTCGATACCGGCGCGGCGACCTCGGTCGTTGAGAAGCCGACCGCGGCACGCCTCGGATGCGGCTTCGTAGGCCGCCAGGCGGTACTCCTCGAACTCGGCTCGGATCTGCTTGTAGAGCTCGATCCCGAAGCCGACCGCGGCGCTGCCGTGTCTCTTCGTCATGCGGGTCTCCGGACAGTGATGGGCTCGCCGATGTTCACGGTGAACGACGCCTGGTCGACGCCCTGACGGACGACGAGCTGCATGCGGTTCGGCGAGGTGGGGTCGGGTGGGCGGACGCCGACGAGCCGCCCGATCGTGCGGTGCTGCGGCTCCCGGGAGAGCCGGTGGCCGGCGGTGCGGAACGCGATGACGAGGTCGACGTCGGTGGTCTGCAGCAGGCGGGCGGGGGTGGTCTCCTCGACGAACGACGGGCGGGTCTGCTCGAGATGGGCGAGGATCCGGCGTCGTTCCCGGCCGCGCTTGCGGCTCACGACGCGTCGTCCTGGTCGTCGGTCTTCCACCAGTCGGTGACGACCAGGCTCTCGTCGACCGCCTCGAGGTCGCGGCGCATCTCGCTCGCGCGCCGCGACCGGTGGTAGTTCCGCCAGGACCGCGGGGCCAGGTCGCCGGCGGCCTTGTCGTCGTCGCTCACAGCGCGGACGGGAGGAACAGAGCGGCGAGGACCGCGGCGAAGAACGCGAGGGCCAGCAGGCTCTCCTTGGCCTTCGGGCCGATCACAGGTCACCACCGCCTGCGATGACGAGCACGGCGCAGACGACGAGTGCGCCGGTGACGAGGGTGAAGTAGGCGGCCCAGGCGATGCGGGTGCAGAGGTCGTTCATCGGACGGCCTTCCAGGTGCGGCTCTTGCCGCCGCTGCTGGTCTTCCCGTACTCCTTGGTCCAGACGACCTTGCCGGCGACGACGAGCTCGGCGCGGCGGGATCGGATCGACTGGTCGGAGGGGACCGTCAGTCCGTGCTCGGCGGCGTACCGCTTGTACTCGTCGATGAGCTGCTCGTCGGTCAGGCCGGCCGAACGGTCGAAGAACGACGTCCGGGCGGGGAGGAGCTGCAGGATGCGCTGCTGCACCTCGGTGGGGTTGTGCGCGGTTCTGGCGGCGAGGTGGCTGGTCTCGACGTCGTGTGTGCGGGCTGCGGGCATGGCCGAGCTCCTTCCGTGTGTGGAGGGCTGGTGAGGGTGCAGCGACGGCGGAGGTTCGGGTCAGCTCCGTCGCTGTCGTGGTCTGCCGAGGACGTCGAACCCCGGTCGCTCCGGCTGCGCGTCGCCGGACCTGTCAGACCTGCCGGCGCACCGCGGATCTCGCGGCCTGACGGCGGTCACGTCGTCGTCTCCCTGTTGCGCGGGGTGCCTGTGTTCCAAGGCCGGACGAGACGTGCATCGCTTCTTCGACTGCCCTGGCCACGTACCGCTCCACACGTCTGTGCTGGGGACGCGATCGCTCCGTGGCTGGGTGAGCCCTCTGTGTAGTTCTGATGTTGCGAGCGCGGCGACGGCGTGCTCCGCGGAGCCGTTTCGAGGCGCACCAATCAGCGCCCTCCGTGAGGCGCGCGGATCGGAAGATGTGGAACCGGTGGTTACGCGGCTCTTTCAGAGCGGAGGCGTGCGATCCACGCATCTGCTTCGGTCGGTTCGATCAGGTACTTCGTCCCGTAGCTGATTGCCACGAGCCGGTGCGCCTTGATCTCGTTGCGGATGGCCTGTGCGCTGAGTCCGGTAGCGGTCGCCAGCTCCTTGACGGAGTAGAGGAGCGTCCCGGGGCGCGTCGGCATGTCCGTGTTGGTCATGCGGCACCTGCCATGAGTTGAGCGGGGTTGATACGGAAAACGCCGCCGACGGTGGCGAGCTCGGGCCACGTGAAGTCCGACTCACCGAGGAGTCGTTCACGCAGCACGGGCTCGCCGATGTCGGCGGCGTGCGCGAGAGTGCTGATGTCGACACCGCGCTCCTGCATCACGGCTGTGATGCGCTTCGCGACGGTGTCGGTGACGGTTGCTCTCTCCATGTGGCTAGCTTACTCCCCACTTGGAGAGTGTCAAGCACATATGTGCCCATACGCCACGTTTCTCGTCCATATGGCCGGTAGGCTGCTCCATGTGGAGAAGTCAGTCATCAACGAGGCGCTCGCGGCAGAGATCCGCGCGGAGCGCGCGCGCAAGAAGGTCACCATCAAGCAGCTGGCGCTAGCGACCGGCATGGTGGAGTCAACCCTGAACCGCGTGCTCGCCGGCCAACGTGACATCAACGTCACGCAGATCGGCCTGATCGCGCGCGCACTCTCGATCGACCCGTCCACCCTTGTGGACCGCGCCGTCGCATCTATGGGAGGGCTGGATGTGCTGGTGTCAGAGGTGCAGAGCAACAATGGGACTCCACTTCGACCCGTCGAGGACTTCACCCTGGAGGACCTCGACAAGGAGCGGTACGCGGCGAACCGCGACAAGGAAGCGGACACGGACGAGCAGTTTGACTGACCACCGACCTGGGGGGACATGTACGACCCATACGAGCACGCTGCGGAGCTCGGGATCACAGTGATCCATCGTCCAATCCGGACCGAGAACGGCCGGTGGTACCCGCAGCACAACCTCATCGTGATTCGCGATGGACTTCGGAGAGTTCACGACCGGTCAGCCCTCGCACACGAGGTCGCTCACGCACTGCTCGGTCACCATGACGATCGACCGAAGCACGAAGTCCAGGCCGACCGTCTCGCTGCGGAGAACTTGATCGACCTGGACCAGTGTGTGGAGTTGATGAAGTGGACGCCTGACTGCGCGCGGTTGGCGCGCGAGCTCGACGTCTCTACGCGCCTAGCTCGAGTGTTCCTTCTGACGCATCGCCTCGCGGGTTGAAGAGCTCGGAGAACTTCGTCATCCCGAGCCGCATGCGCGCGATGTCGTGCCGGCGGCGGTAAGCGTTCGTCTGCAGCCGGGATGCGTGGCCGGCGATCTGGACAATCAGGTCGTCGTCCACGCCGGCGAGGGTGAGGAGATCGATCGCGCCGTGGCGGAGATCGTGGAGGCGGACGTTCCGGTCGATGCCGGTCTGCTTCAGCAGGGTGCGCCAGTCGCGCGAGTGGTCGTTCGGGTCGATGGGCCGGCCGCGATCGGTGAAGACGAGCCCGTTGTCGCCCGGTGGGTACGCGGCCATGTGGTGCTCGAGGATGGACGCGAGCGGATCGACGAGCGGAATGATCCGCCAACCGTTCTTCGACTTCGGCCGCGTCAGGAACAGTCCGCCCTTGACGTGCCGGTACTCGTAGTCCGCGGGCGCTTCGATGTGCCGGGCAGGGCACTCCGCACCGCGGAGGTTGAGGCACTCCCCACCGCACCCGTGCTGCCATGTGAAGCGCTGCAGCTGCCACGAGATGTCGAGGACATCGGACACCCGGTCAGCTTCGAGACCGATGATCTCCCCGCGGCGAGCGCCGGTGAGGAGCGTCGTTGCCCAGAGCGCGAACTCGGGCCCGCCAGAGTCGCGCACGTGTGCGTAGACGTCGAGGGTCTCTTGGAGGTCGAGGACATCGAGGTCGGGGACACCCTTGCGGGGCGCGGCCATCATCTTCGCCGGGTTGATGCTGATCCGCCCTTCACGTACCGCCCACTCGAGGGAGGCAGACATGATCCGGTGCGCGAGGTTCGCGGTGTCCGGTGATTGGCCGGCTCGGAGCATGGCATCGCTGACGCGGCGGATGATCGTCGCAGACAGCCCGGAGAGCCGCGTGGTTCCGATCGTCGGGATGACCCACTTGTAGGTGATCTGCCGGTACCGCTCGGCGGTCTTCGGCCGGACTTCACGGACCGCGATCTGCTCGTACCAGTAGGTGAACCACTGCTCGACGGTCATGTTCGCGGTGGGGATGTCGCCGCGCTTGCGCAGCTCGGCGCGGGCCTCGTCGAGCTTGGCGAGGACGACGCCCTTGTCCTTGTTGCGGATGACCCTGCGGCGGCGCTTGCCGTCGAGTGGCGGGAGCTCAACGGCGACGGTCCAGTAGCCACGCCCGTCCTTGTAGACGGACGATTCGCCCTTACCTCGCGCCATGTCTGCTCCTAGTTGCTGCTGCGGTCTTTGCCGTTGGCGGGGACTCCGTTGTCCCCTACTGCTCTTCTGTCGTGCTGTCGGTGGTCACGCATAGCGTGGTCGTGTTCCTCTCGTGGTTCAGTCACGGGTTGGGATTCAGGGCTGGTCCGTTGCCGCGGGCCAGTCCTTCGTCGTCAGTGGAGACGTCTTCTCTTGAGCTGCTGCAAGTTGTGGTGCCAATCGTGTAGCCATGCCTATCGGCACATCGTGTTGTCGGTGGGCCGTATGGTCAGCATAACTACCCCATGGTGCACATGCAACTCCATATGGAGAGATTACACCGTACTTGTAATACGGGGGTTGCGGGTTCAAGTCCCGCTGCCGGCCCCGGATGAAGCGATGCCCCGGGCGAAGTCTCGCCCGGGGCATCGGCACACGGAACGCGGATCAGGGGGCGTTCCGGGCGCTGGACGCGGTAACCAGCCGGTCGTGCGACGAGGATGACACCTCACCGACCCGCACGTCCACACCCTGACCCCACATCCGCGGAAATCCGCACGATGTGCACGAACGCGCAGCGGCCCTGTCCGCTCAGCGACCGCCCGTGATCTTCCGCTCCCGCTGCGCCACGCCGGCCGTGCCGTAGGGGTAGTCGTCGATGCGGGGAGCGCTGGCGTCGGTCAGCCGGGCGAGCTCGTCGTCGGTGAGCACCAGGTCCGCGGCACCGAGGTTGTCCTCGAGCTGCGACAGGGTGCGGACGCCGAGGATCACGCTCGTGACCGCGGGACGGGCCAGCAGCCAGGCGAGTGCGACCTGCGACTTCGACGCGTCGTGGGCGTCGGCCACCTCGGAGACGGCGTCGAGCACCTCCCACGTGCGCTCGTCGCCGTTGCGGGCCTCCCACGCCTCCATGCCGCGCTGCGGGTTCTCGCCCAGGCGGGTGGCGCCGGTCGGGGCCTCGTCACGCTGGTACTTGCCGGAGAGCCAGCCGCCGGCCAGCGGCGACCAGGGCAGCAGGCCGATGCCGGCGTCGAGGCAGGCGGGCACGACCTCGTGCTCGATGTCGCGGACGAGCAGGTTGTACTGCGGCTGCAGGGTGACGGGCGGCGCCCAGCCGTGCGCCTTCGCCTCGTAGACGGCCTTGGTGACCTGGTAGCCGAGGTAGTTCGAGAACCCGTAGGAGCCGATCTTGCCGGCGGACACGGCGTCGTCGAGGAACCGCAGGGTCTCGTCGATGGGGGTCAGGGCGTCCCACGCGTGCATCTGGTACAGGTCGATGTGGTCGACGCCGAGCCGCTCGAGCGAGGCGTCGAGGGCCACGCGCAGGTGTCGTCGGGACAGGCCGAGGTCGTTCGGGCCGTCGCCCTGCGGGAACCGGCCCTTGGTGGCGAGGACGACCTGCGCGGCCTCGGTGGGATGTGCTGCGAGCCAGCGGCCGATGATCCGCTCGGACTCGTTGCCGGAGTAGACGTCCGCGGTGTCGACGAGCGTGCCGCCGGCTGCCACGAAGGCGTCGAGGATGGCGTGTGAGGTGGGTTCGTCGGCTTCACTGCCGAACGTCATGGTGCCGAGGGTCAGCGTCGACACCGATGTCCCGCTGTTGCCGAGGAGTCTGTAGTCCATGGCGGGGACGGTACGCCCGGTGCCGTCCGACCGAGGGGACCCACGAGTACCCCTCAGCGCGGGGCGGACAGGAACCGCAGCGCCGCTTCGCGGAACGGCCGCGAGGTCGGGGCGTTGGAGTGGTTCCGCCCCGGGATCTCGAAGAAGGTGGCGTCCGGTGCGGCCTCGGCGAGCCGGACCGCGCTGTCGCGGATGCCGTCCTCGCTGCCCGCGGCGATCAGGAGCGGCTGCGCCGGGGCGTTCTCCGGGGTCGGCTCGATGCTGTTCCGCATCCCCTCGACCATGGCCACGAGCGCGCCGAGGTCGTTGCCCTCGACGTTGCCCGCCATCGTCAGGTACCCGTTGGTGACGCGGTCCTCGATGGGGGTGCCGTCCGCGATGTACGCCTTCGCCTGGTCGACGCGGACGCGACGCATCGGGTCGGCGTCCGGGATCCCGCCGAACACCGCGCGCGAGATCCGGCCCGGCAGCCGTTCGGCGGTGTGCCAGCCGACCCGTGCGCCGAGCGAGTAGCCGAGGAACGCGACGTCGTCGAGCAGGTACGTGTCGATGACCGTGGTGACGTCGGCGACGAGCAGGTCCATCGAGTAGGCACCCGGGTCGTGCGGCTTCGCGCTCGCGCCGTGCCCGCGCTGGTCGAGTGCCAGGACCCGGTACCCGGCACGGACCAGGTGCCGTGTCCAGCCCGAGGCGTGCCAGTTGAGCACCGCACCGGACGCGAAGCCGTGCACCGCGATGACGGCCGGGGCGTCGGGGTCGCCGAAGTCGTAGGTCGCGAGTCGCAGGCCGTCGGGCGACATCACGAACCGGGGGCGGGGCGCTTCGGGGACGAGTGACATGTCCTCTCAAGCGTATCGGGGCAGTGTGGTGGCCATGGACGGCTACGGCGGCGATCAGATCCGGGCGGCGGAACGCCCCCACCTCGACGCGGGGGAACCCCTGATGCAGCGTGCCGCCGACGGGCTCGCGCGCATCGTCGGCGACCTGCTGGACGACCCGGCCGTGCGGCCGGTCGACGGGCCGGGATCCGTCCTCGTGCTCGCCGGCAGCGGCGACAACGGCGGTGATGCCCTGTTCGCGGGCGCACGCCTGGCAGCGGCCGGGAGGCACGTGGCGGTCCTGCGCGTCGGCTCCCGTGTCCACGAGGCCGGCCTGGCAGCGGCGCTGGACGCCGGCGCCCGTCTGCTGGACGGCCCGTCCGGCGCCTCGGGACCGGACTCGGGCGGAGCGGCCGACATCCTGCGGGCCGCCGGCCGGAGTGACGGCGAACGCCTGGCGGACGTCGCGACCGAGGCGGCGCTCCAGGCCGACCTGGTGCTCGACGGCATCCTCGGCATCGGGGCACAGGGCGCGAACGCGCTGCGGTCCCCCGCACGCGAGGTCGTGGACGCCATCCGTGAGCTCGCCCGCGACCAGCGTGCGCCGTTCGTCGTCGCGGTGGACGTGCCGAGCGGCATCGACGTCGACACCGGCGGCGTCGCGGACGACCACGTCCTGCACGCCGACGTCACCGTCACCTTCGGCGGTGTGAAGGCCGGCCTGCTGACCGGTCCAGCCGCCACCCTCGCCGGGCGGATCGAACTCGTCGACGTCGGGATCGGTGCGGACCTGGCGACGACGGAGCCGCTGATCCGCACCTGACCCCTCGCCCGTCGGCGTTGATCGAACGTCAGTGGTGCTCGTAGAGCACGGGCTCCGGCAGACCGTGCTCGGCTCGGATGCTGCGTGCGATGCCCTCGATCGCGACCAGGGTGTCGACCACGAGCTCCGGCGTCACCGGGAACGGCATGTTGTGGATGGTCTCGCCCTCCACCGTCGCGGCCTCGGCCACGGCGTGCAGCACGTCACGATCGTCCACCGTCAGGCCGATCTCGGTCAGGGTGTTCGGCAGGCCGACCTTCGTGGTGAAGACGACGAAGTCCTCGATCTCCTCGGCCGGGGCACCCTCGAGCACGAGCTGCGCGATCGTCCCGATGTTCACCTTCTGCCCGTGCGCCAGGCCGTGCGCCTGCGGAGCCGCGGTCAACCCGTTGTGGATCGCGTGGGCGGCGGCGAGCCCACCGGACTCGAAGCCCAGGCCGGACAGCAGCGTGTTCGCCTCGACGACCTTCTCGAGCGCCGGGGTCACGACCTTGGCCTTGACGGCCTCGATGGCCTGCAGGGCGTTCTCGTGCAGGAGCTTCCACGACAGCTCGGCGAGCGCGACGCCGGTCTGGGTCTGCAGGCCACCGGCCATGGTGTCGGCGTTGGCGCGCTTCGCGGCACGGGCCTCGACCCAGGTCGCCAGTGCGTCGCCGATGCCCGCGACCAGGAACTGCACCGGCGCGTTGGCGACGAGCCTGGTGTCGATGAGCACCAGGTCCGGATTGTGCGGGAAGAAGCGGTACTCGATGAACTCGCCCTCGGCGGTGTAGATGACGGCGAGCGCCGAGGTCGGGGCGTCGGTGGACGCAGCCGTCGGGACGCTCACCCACCGGATGCCGGCGAGGTGCCCAGCGGCCTTCGCGGCGTCGATCGCGGAGCCGCCACCGAGCCCCACGATGACGTCGGCGTCCTTCGCGCCAATCTGTTCGACGAGCTCGTCGACGGCCTCGGGGGTGGCGAATCGGCCGAACCCGACACGCTCCACGCCCAGGTCGGCGGATCGGAAGCTCTCGGTGACGGCGGTCTCGACGATGCCCCAGACCACGTCGTCGGCGACGATCAGGGGCCGCTTGCCGATCGGGGCGATGAACTCGCCGACGCGGGTGATCGCGTCCTTGCCCTGGACGTAGCGGGCGGGGCTCATCACGGTGCTGATGGGAGTGGCCATCGTGCGGTTCCTTCCGGTTGTACGACAGGTGTACGACAGGTGTCGGGGTGGCCGACGCCGCCGACGGTACGCGGGGCCGCTGATCGGTAGGTTCGGGATCATGACGTTCAACGACGACTCGCGACTCCGGGGCGGCAAGGTCAAGCGGCGGGGTCGCACCACAGCGATCGGCGGAGGTGCCGTGGGCGTCGGCGCCATCGTGGTGTTCCTGATCGCGCAGTTCACCGGCTTCGACCTGAGCGGGATCGTCGGCGGCGGCGACGGCCTGACGACGATCCAGCAGGAGGGCGAGTCCGCCGACGCCGCTCCCGAGTGCCGGACCGGGCGCGACGCCAACCTGCGCGTCGAGTGCCGGATGGAGGGCGCGGCCGAGTCGCTCGACGCCTACTGGACGTCCGAGGCGCGGTCGCTCGGCATCTCGTACACGTCCCCGGAGTTCTTCCTGTTCCAGGACTCCACCGACACCTCGTGCGGGCAGGCATCGGCCGCGACCGGCCCGTTCTACTGCCCGCCGGACCGTGCGGTCTTCCTGGACACCGCGTTCTACGACGACTTGCAATCGCAGTACGGCTCGTCCGGCGGTCCGCTCGCGCAGATGTACGTCGTCGCACACGAGTGGGGCCACCACGTGCAGCAGCTGCAGGGGTCGTTCGCGAACACCGACCGCTCCGGCACGGGTGCGTCGTCGGGCAGCGTCCGCGTCGAGCTGCAGGCGGACTGCTACGCCGGAGCCTGGGTCGGCGACGCCGCCACGACCGAGGACGCGAACGGCGAGACGTTCTTCGAACCGATCACCCGCTCCCAGATCACCGACGCCCTGTCGGCGGCGAGCGCCGTGGGCGACGACAGCATCCAGGAGCGTGCGACCGGCCGCGTCGACCCGGACTCGTTCACGCACGGGTCGAGCGAGCAGCGACAGCGCTGGTTCCTGCGGGGCTACCAGCAGGGCGCGACGAGCTGCGACACCCTGAGCATCCCGGGTTCGGCCCTGTAGCCGCACCGATCACGGACTGGCGCGACCCGCTCAGCGGCGACGCGAAGCGTCGCGCGGGGCGCGCCGACCGAGCCTGCGAGGGAGGGGTGCCAGCCGGCACCGGGCCTCCCGTCCGTGGTCAGCGCGTCAGCGCTCCTCCAGACGACAGCGCTCGTCGAGACGTCAGCGCTCGTCGAGACGTCAGCGCTTGGTCGGCGTGGGCGACGGGGTCGCGCTGGGCGTGGGTGTCGGGGTCGCGTCGGTCGCCCCGGCGGCCGTCACCACGAAGGTGCGGAAGTCGTCGTTCGTGACCGGGGAGGTCAGCTCGTAGCGCTGCCCGTTCACGAGCACGAGCGGCGTGCCAGGGAACTCCTTGAGCGTCGACCCGGGGATCGTGCCCCCGGATACCGCCGTCGTCTGCTCGTCCACCCACTTGGCGTAGTCCTGGTCGGCGATGCAGCTCCGGACGGCGCTGCGTTGCTGCAGCCCCTGCACGCCCGTGACGACGTCGGTGAGCTCGGCGTTCGTCAGGCCCGGGGTGCCCTCGTCCGGCTGCTTCGCGAAGAGCGCCTGGTTCACCGCGTAGAACTGGTCCGGGGAGTGCTCGGCGACGCAGGCGGCGGCGTTCGCGGCGCGGAGGGAGTACTTCGTGCCCTGCGAGCGGTTCGACAGGATCGCGACCGGGTGGATGTCGACCGTGGCTGCACCGGAGTCGACGAGGTCCTTGATGTAGTCGCCGTTCGCCTGCTCGAACTGGCCGCAGCCCGGGCAGAGGTAGTCGACGTACAGGGTGATCCGGACGGTGCCGGCCCCCTCGGTCGCGGCGCTGCTCGGCGACGCGGAGGCCGATCCGGACGCGGACGCCGTGACGGGCTTCAGACCCTGCCCGATGGTGATGCCGCCCTGCGACATCGTCGACGGGCCGGGGCCGGCGGGCTTCACGGAGTCGACCAGCACGAGCGTGACGATCGTCGCGGCGGCGAGGAGCACGACCCCGAGCCCGATCTGCAGGCCGAGCCGGACACCACGCTGGCGTCGCTTCTGCTGGGTCCGGGCACGCTGGGCTCGCTGGCGGGCGGCTTCACGGCGCTCGTTCCGCGCGGCGCGGGCGGCACCCTCGGGGCGGTTGTTCATCGGTGCGTCGTCCTCCTGATCGGTGTCCGCTCGGCGTTCCCCTGCTCGGCGGACGGACCCGGCGATTGTAGTGGGGCGCTCTGGGAAGCCGCCGACCAAGGGGGAAAACACTGGCGCACCCGGGTGAACTCGTGTTGTATGAACCTCGACAGTCGACGGCGACTGTCCGGGGCCCGTACGGGCACACCGCTTCACTCGGATCGTCCGGCACGTACCTGCCGGTGAAGGAAGGACCGAACGCTCATGGCGTCCGTCACCTATGACAAGGCAACCCGTCTCTACCCCGGAGGCAACCGTCCCGCGGTCGACTCCCTCGACCTGGACGTCGCCGACGGCGAGTTCCTCGTCCTCGTCGGCCCCTCGGGCTGCGGCAAGTCCACCTCGCTCCGCATGCTGGCCGGCCTCGAAGAGGTCAACTCCGGTCAGATCCGCATCGGCGACCGCGACGTCACGGACGTCCCGCCGAAGGACCGCGACATCGCGATGGTGTTCCAGAACTACGCGCTGTACCCGCACATGACCGTCGCCGAGAACATGGGCTTCGCGCTCAAGATCGCCGGCGTCGGCAAGGAAGAGCGCGCCACCCGCGTGCAGGAAGCCGCCAAGCTCCTCGACCTCGAGGACTACCTCGGCCGCAAGCCGAAGGCGCTCTCCGGTGGTCAGCGTCAGCGCGTCGCGATGGGCCGTGCGATCGTCCGTCAGCCGCAGGTGTTCCTCATGGACGAGCCGCTGTCGAACCTCGACGCCAAGCTCCGCGTCCAGACCCGCACGCAGATCGCGTCGCTGCAGCGTCGTCTCGGCGTCACCACGGTCTACGTCACGCACGACCAGACCGAGGCCCTCACCATGGGTGACCGCATCGCGGTGCTCAAGGACGGCATCCTGCAGCAGGTCGGCACCCCGCGCGACCTGTACGAGAAGCCGAACAACGTGTTCGTCGCCGGCTTCATCGGTTCGCCGGCCATGAACCTGCTGCCCGCCGACGTCATCGAGGGCGGCATCAGGTTCGGCACGCTCAACCACGCGATCGACCGCGACACCCTGTCGAACGCCCGTGCCGCACAGATCACGGTCGGCATCCGCCCCGAGGACGTCATCGTGTCGCAGTCCGGCGAGGGCCTGCCCGTCACGGTCGACGTCGTCGAGGAGCTCGGCGCCGACGGCTACCTCTACGGTCACGCCGACGTGAACGGCCAGCGCGCCGACATCGTCGCCCGTGTCGACGGTCGTGCGCACCCGTCGATCGGTGACACGATCGTGATCACGCCGAAGCAGGGCCACGTCCACGCCTTCGACACCGAGTCGGGCGACCGCCTCGACGACAAGGCCGTCGTCAGCGCGTAACCAGCGCACTCCCCCGAGAGCCCGCGCCCGCCTCACAAGGGCGGACGCGGGCTCTCGGCTGTCCCCGACACCAGAGGAACCACCGTGCCCGACTCGATGTCCATCACCGCCGCCACCGTCGACCCCGGCCTGCTCGACCTGCCGTGGGACCTGCCGCTCGCCGACTGGCCCGACGACACGATCGTCGCGCTGCCGAAGGGCATCTCGCGGCACCTCGTGCGGTTCGTGCACCTGAGCGGCTACGTCGCCGCAGTGAAGGAGACCGGCGAAGAGGTCGCCCGGTCCGAGTACGAGATGCTCCGGACCCTGCAGCGCATGGACGTGCCGTGCGTGGACCCGGTCGCGGTCATCACCAATCGCGTCGACGCCGACGGTGAACCACTGCACCCCGTGCTCGTGACCCGCCACCTGCGGTTCTCCCTGCCCTACCGCGCGCTCTACTCGCAGACGCTGCGCCCCGAGACCGCCACCCGTCTGGTCGACGCCCTCGCGCTGCTCCTCGTCCGCCTGCACGTCATCGGTTTCTACTGGGGCGACGTGTCCCTGTCGAACACGCTGTTCCGTCGCGACGCCGGAGCCTTCGCCGCGTACCTGGTCGACGCCGAGACCGGCAAGCTCTACCCCGGCGGGCTGTCGAACGGCCAGCGCGAGAACGACCTCGAGGTCGCCCGCGTGAACATCGCCGGCGAGCTGCTCGACCTCGAGGCCGGCGGTCGACTCGACGAGAACGCCGACCCCGTCGACGTCTCGAACCGCATCGTCGCCCAGTACCGCACGCTCTGGACCGAGCTCACCGGCACCGAGCAGTTCGACATCAAGGAACGCTGGCGCATCAACGACCGCGTGGAGCGCCTGAACGAGCTCGGCTTCGACATCGAGGAGCTCTCGATCCACACGACCGAGGGCGGCTCGCAGGTCCGGATCCAGCCGAAGGTCGTCGACGCCGGGCACCACCAGCGCCGACTGCTGCGGCTCACCGGGCTCGACGCCGGCGAGAACCAGGCCCGGCGCCTGCTCAACGACCTCGACTCGTACCGCGCCCGCAACGGCCGCGACGAACTCGACGAGGAGATGGTGGCGCACGAGTGGGTCTCTCGGGTCTTCGAGCCCGTCGTCCGCTCGATCCCCCGTGACCTGCGCGGCCGACTCGAACCCGCCGAGGTGTTCCACGAGCTGCTCGAGCACCGCTGGTTCATGTCCCAGCAAGAGGAGCGTTCCGTCTCCCTGCCCGAGGCCACGACCGCCTACATCAACGACGTGCTCCGACACCGTCGCGACGAGCGCCTGCTCATCAACCCGCCGACCTCGTCGATCACCGTGCCGATCCCGGTGCTGGGCGACGACGACGCCGACGAGTCCGACGACGTCGACGACTGGCGCGCCACGGTCTGACGCGGGCCCCGCTCGGTCACGACACCCCGCCGGGTGGGCGCCGACTGGTCGCAGACCGTCGCCTGCGGCGTCGCGCAGCGACGACTCGTGACCACACGGCGGGCAGCACCAGACGTGTCCCGACCGTTCGGGGGTCGAGAACGCGACCGTCTGGAGGCCCGGCCCGCGTCCCGGAGACCGGCGCCGGCCCTCCAGACCGTCACGCCCAGCCCCGCCTGTGGTGACGTTGGACGTCGAGCGGTCACGACACCCCGCCGGGCGAACCTCGACCGGTCACGGACCGTCACCTGCGGCGTCGCGCAGCGACGACGCGTGACCGCACGGCAGGCATCAGCCGACGTGTCCTGACCCTTCGGGCCCGCCCGAGCCAGCACCGTGAGCAGGAATGGTCGCCTCCCGCTCGGGGAGGCGACCATTCCTGCGCACGAAGAGCTGCGGCTACGCGGTGCGACGGCGCCGAGCGACCTCCCACAGCGTGACGCTCGCGGCGATGCCGGCGTTCAGGGACTCGGTGGCGCTCGAGATCGGGATCGACACGATGGCGTCACACGTCTCGGTGACCAGGCGCGACAGGCCCTTGCCCTCGGAACCGACGACGATCACGATCGGGCGGTCGGCGAGCTCGAGGCCGTCGAGCTCCACGTCACCGTCGCCGTCCAGGCCGAGGACGAACAGGCCCATCGACTTGAGCGACTTCAGGGTCTGCGTGAGGTTCGGGGCCATCGCGACGGGCGTGCGTGCCGCGGCACCGGCCGAGGTCTTCCACGCCGACGCCGTCACGCCGACCGAACGACGCTGCGGCACGATGACGCCGTGTCCGCCGAAGGCCGCGGTCGAGCGGATGATGGCGCCGAGGTTGCGGGGGTCCGTGATGCCGTCGAGCGCGACGAGCAGCGGGACCTGATCGCGCGAGAAGGCCTGCTCCACGATGTCCTCGGACACGGCGTACTGGTACGCCGGCACCTTGAGGGCGACGCCCTGGTGCACGCTGTCGTGTCCGGTGATGCGGTCGAGCTCGGGACGCATGAGCTCGATGATCGGCACGCCACGGTGGTTGGCGAGCGCGAGGATCTCCTTCACGCGGTCGTCGACCTCGATGCGCGACGCGATGTAGAGCGTCGACGACGGGGTCTTCGTCCGCAGGGCCTCGAGCACGGAGTTGCGCCCGGTCACCAGCTCGGAGTCGTCGGTCTTGCGTGCCGGCGGACGGCCCGTGCGACCCTGCGGGGTGCTCGAGGAACCGTGCCGACCCTTGGCCGCCTCGAAGCGGTCCTTCGCGGCCTTGCGCTTGCCGGCGGGGTGGTACGGGCGGTCCTCGGCCTTCGGGGTCGGCTTGCGGCCCTCGAGCGCCTGGGCACCCTGTCCGCCGGAACCGACCTGCTTGTTGCCCTTGCGACCGGCGCGGACGGCGCCGGGCCGACCCTTCTTGCTTCCCGAGACGTTCTTCATGCGTAGCTCCTGTTCGGCACTGCCGTGTTCAGGCGATGCTCCAGCGTGTTCCGGACGGCGTGTCCTCGATCGTGATGCCCGCGGCGGCGAGGTCGTCGCGCACGCGGTCGGCCGCGGTGAAGTCCCGTGCTGCCCTGGCGTCCGCGCGCTCCTGCACGAGGCGTTCGACGAGGGCGGCGAGCGGGCCTGCCGAGGTGTCGTGGCCGCCGCCCGACCAGTGGGCGGCTCGCGGGTCGATGCCGAGCACCTCCACCATCGCAGCCACCTGATGGTACGCGGTCCCGAGCGTTTCCGCATCGTCGGCGTCCAGGGCAGCGTTGCCGGTGCGCACGGTCTCGTGCAGCACGGCCAGGGCCTGGGGCACGGACAGGTCGTCGTCCATGGCGGCGGCGAAGGCCTCGGGCACGGCCGGGGCGTCGGCGAGGTGGACGCCCTCGAGCCGGGTCTCGGCGCGCTCGAGGAACCCGGCGATGCGGTCGTACGCCGCCTCGGCCTCGGCCAGGGAGCCCTCGTGGTGGTCGATCGACGAGCGGTAGTGGGCGGCACCGAGGAAGTAGCGCACGACGGCGGGACGGGCGGATCCGAGGAAGTCCGCGGCGAAGATCGAGTTGCCGAGCGACTTCGACATCTTCTGGCCCTCGACCGTCACCAGTCCGTTGTGCAGCCAGTAGGACGCGAACGAGTCCCCGGCGGCCGTGGACTGCGCCAGCTCGTTCTCGTGGTGCGGGAAGCGCAGGTCGAGCCCGCCTCCGTGGATGTCGAACGCGGGGCCGAGGTACCGACGGGACATCGCCGAGCACTCGATGTGCCAGCCCGGGCGGCCGGCGCCCCACGGGGAGTCCCAGTTGGCCGTCGACGGCTCGCCGGGCTTCGCACCCTTCCAGAGCGCGAAGTCACGGGCGTCGCGCTTGCCACGCGGATCGGCGTCGGCGGCCTCGACCATGTCCTCGCGCCGCTGCCGGGTGAGCACCCCGTAGTCGGCCCAGCTGCCGGTGTCGAAGTAGACGTCACCCGAGCCGTCGTCGGCGGCGTAGGCGTGCCCGCGGTCGATGAGGCGCTGGATGATCTCGTGCATCTGCGGCACGCTCGCCGTGGCCCGCGGCTCGTAGGTCGGTGGCAGGATGCCGAGGGCGTTGTACGCGGCCGTGAACTCGAGCTCGACCCGGTAGGCGCGGGCGAACCACTCCTCGTCCGTGCCGGCAGCCAGGTCGAGGACCTTGTCGTCGATGTCGGTGACGTTGCGCACCAGGGTCACCCGGTAGCCGCGGTGGGTGAGCCACCGACGCCAGATGTCGTAGACGAGCGCGGACCGCAGGTGCCCGATGTGCGGCGACGACTGCACCGTCGGACCGCAGACGTAGACGCTCACGTGTCCGTCGACCAGGGGCACGAGGTCGACGACGGCTGCGGCGCGGGAGTCGTAGAGGCGAACGGTCACGCCTCAACCCTAATCGGCGCGGAGCCGCGGTTTCAGGAGGGACGCACGAGTGCCGTGGCGATCGCCGCGAGCCCCTCGCCGCGGCCGGTGAACCCGAGCCCGTCGGTCGTCGTGCCGGACACGGCGACGGGTGCTCCGACGACCGCGGACAGGGCGTCCTGCATCTCGTCGCGGCGACGACCGATGCGGGGCCGGTTGCCGATGACCTGCACGGTGACGGACACCGGCACGAGCCCGGCGTCGGCGAGCAGCGCGACCGCGCCGCGGACGAACACGTCGCCCGTGGCGCCGGCGTACCGCGGGTCCGCGGTGCCGAAGCGTCCGCCGATGTCACCGAGGCCCCCGGCGGAGAGCAGGGCGTCGCACACGGCGTGCGCCACCGCGTCGCCGTCGCTGTGCCCGGAGAGGCCGGGTTCGCCGGGGAAGTCGAGCAGCCCGACGCGGCAGGGCGAGGCGTCGTCGAAGGCGTGCACGTCCACCCCGAGCCCGAACCGGACCGCGTCGACAGCGTCCGCCGCCCGCACACCGGCTCCGGCACCAACAGTCGCCTCGGTCCGCGCCCGCACGATCGACTCGGCCCGGCCGAGGTCCCACGGCGTCGTGATCTTGAAGGCGTCGGCGTCACCCGGCACGAACCGGACGGTGCCCCCGACGGCCTGGAACACCCCGGCGTCGTCCGTCTCGGACTGCGACGACACCGCGTACGCCCGCCGCAGTGCCGCGAGCGGGAAGCCCTGCGGCGTCTGCACCCCGACGAGCGCCGCACGGTCGACGGTCTCGACGACGACGTCACCGTCGACCCGCTTCACCGTGTCCGTGACGGGGAGCGCCGGCACGACGCCCGCACCGTCACCGGCGGCGACGGCGTCGAACACCCGCGAGAACTGTGCCGCGGGCGTGAGGCACCGCGCCGCGTCGTGCACGAGCACCGTGGCGACGGAGTCCGGCAGGACGGCCAGGCCGGCCTCGACCGAACCGTGGCGATCGGCGCCTCCGGCCACGACGGCTGTGTAGGCGACCGCAGCACCCGCGACCGAGCCGACCACCTGCCGGCACTCGTCCAGGTGCGACGCCGGTGCGACCACGACGACGAGCGTCGGCGACGGCAACGCGAACAGGGGTTCGAGCGCCCGCGCGAGCATCAGCGAACCGGCCACGGGCACGAACGCCTTCGCGGTCCCGATGCCGAGCCGGGTGCCGGAGCCCGCCGCAACGACGACGACCGCCCGGTCCACCCCTTCGGGGAACCGTGCGGTCGTCGTTCGTGCTGTCGCGTTCAGTGCGCTGTCGTCAGGCTCAGGAAGCCAGGACCTCGTCGAGGACGGTCGATGCCTTGTCCTCGTCGGTCTTCTCGGCCAGCGCGAGCTCGGAGATCAGGATCTGCCGGGCCTTGGCCAGCATCCGCTTCTCACCCGCGGAGAGCCCGCGGTCCTGATCGCGCCGCCAGAGGTCGCGGACGACCTCGGACACCTTGATGACGTCACCGGAAGCGAGCTTCTCGAGGTTCGCCTTGTACCGGCGTGACCAGTTGGTGGGCTCTTCCGTGAACGGCGCCCGGAGGACCTCGAACACCTTGTCGAGTCCTTCCTTGCCGATCACGTCGCGGACGCCGACCAGGTCGACGTTGTCCGCCGGGACCTCGATCGTCAGGTCACCCTGCGTCACCCGCAGTTTCAGGTAGACCTTTTCCTCGCCCTTGATGACGCGAGTCTTGACTTCAGAGATGGTTGCCGCCCCGTGATGGGGGTAGACGACGGTCTCGCCGACCTCGAATTGCATGTATCAGGCTCCGTTCCCAGACATCCAGTTTACCACAAGGGCCGTTCCGGTAAGGGGACCCTCAACGCTCACCCCTCCCGGTGATCGCTAGGATGGGCGCGGGGACCGCCCGGTCCTCATCGTGACTTACGGAGGAATCTCTTGCGACCTCGGGTACTCGTGTCCGTCGCCGTTGCGGCAACCATCGCGCTCGGCGCCACCGGGTGCGAGTTCATGTCGCCGGCCCACACCGTCGACATCAAGCAGATCACCGACGGCGTGGACGTCTCGGCCGGCAAGGTCGACGTGCGGAACGCCCTCCTGATCTCGGACGACGGTGAGAGCGCCCGCTTCATCGGCACGCTCGTGAACAACGACGACCAGGACGACTACACCGTCTCGATCGAGGTCGGCGGCGACACCCAGACCGTCGACGTGCCGGCGAACACCCACGTCGACCTCGCCATGGCCTCGGGTGCGGGCAGCGACGACGAGTCGAGCGTGCAAGAGGGCGACACCACGCAGGGCACCACCGCCGGTGACGCCGAGCCGATCGTGTTCGACAACGCGGACGCGAAGCCCGGTTCACTCGTCAAGGTCTACTTCAGCTACCCCGACGCCGAGGGCGTCTCCGCGAACGTGCCGGTGCTGACGAGCTCGCAGGAGGAGTACCAGACCCTCGCGCCGAGCCCGACCCCGACGCCCACCTCGACGTCCCCGTCCGAGAGCGGCGCACAGTCGACCGGCGAGGCCGTCCCCGGCACGCAGCCGACCGACTCGCAGACGGATTCGTCCGAGGGTGACAACGGCACCAACTGACGCCGACGGGCGCGGCTGACACCGCGCCCGGACCGTTCGCACAGGAGGCCCGGTGCGAGTCCCACGGACTCGCACCGGGCCTCCTGTCCGTACGTCTCGGGCCGCGTGCCTCAGGCCTCGATGCGGTACCCGAGACCGCGGACCGTCACCAGGATCTCGGGGGTCGACGGGACCCGCTCGATCTTCGAGCGGATGCGCTTGATGTGCACGTCGAGGGTCTTGGTGTCGCCGAAGTAGTCGGAACCCCACACCCGGTCGATGAGCTGCCCGCGGGTCAGCACTCGGCCGGCGTTCCGGAGCAGCAGCTCGAGGAGCTCGAACTCCTTGAGCGGCATCGGCGTCTCGGACCCGTCGACCGACACCGTGTGTCGCTCCACGTCCATCCGGATGCCGCCGACCTGCAGGATGCCACTGTCCGCCGGGTCGTCCTCGGTCCGGCGACGGAGCACGGCACGGATCCGGGCCAGGAGCTCCCGGGTCGAGTACGGCTTCGTCACGTAGTCGTCGGCGCCGAGCTCGAGCCCGACGACGATGTCCACCTCCGAGTCCTTCGCGGTCAGCATGATGATCGGCGCGTTCGACCGGGTCCGGATCTGCCGGCACACCTCGGTGCCGCTCAGGCCCGGCAGCATGAGGTCGAGGAGCACCAGGTCGGGGTTCTCGGCGTCGAACTTCGACAGCGCGGTCACGCCGTCGGCAGCGACGGAGGTCTCGTACCCCTCACGCTGCAGCAGGAACTCCAGGGGCTCGCTCAGGGCCGGCTCGTCGTCGACGATGAGGATCTTGGTCACGATGGCTGCTCTTCCAGTTGCTCTTCGAGTGCTGTGGTCAGTTCGGGATCCGCCTCGGGCAGACGGATGGTGAAGGTCGAGCCCTTGCCGGGCTGCGACCAGACGCGCACGTCACCACCGTGGTTGCTGACGACGTGCTTGACGATCGCGAGCCCGAGGCCGGTGCCCCCGGTGGCGCGCGACCGTGCGGGATCGACACGGTAGAACCGTTCGAAGACGCGGTCGAGGTCGGCCTCGGGGATGCCGACGCCCTGGTCGGTGATCGCGATCTCGACGAAGCCCTTGGACGACCGGACGCCCACACCGACGCGGGTGTTGTCCGGCGAGTACTTCACCGCGTTGGCGATGAGGTTCGACACCGCGACCTGCAGCAGCCCCCGGTCGCCCATCACCCGCAGCTTCGACTTCTTGGCGCGGATGATCTCGATCGAGCGGGCGCGGGCGACGACCTCGTTCGCGTCGATCGCGGCCTGCACGATCTTGTCGATGCCGGTCTCCTCGCTGTTCTCGAGCGCGTCGACGGACTGCAGCCTGGACAGCTCGATGATGTCCTTCGTCAGCGCCCCGAGCCGCTCGGACTCGGTGATCAGCTGCGCGGCGAACTTCTTGACGTGCGCGGGGTCGTCGGCGGCGAGGACGAGGGTCTCGGACAGCAGGCCGATGGCGCCGATCGGCGTCTTGAGCTCGTGCGAGATGTTGGCGACGAAGTCGCGGCGGACCTCGTCGATGCGCCGGCTCTCGGTCAGGTCGTCGGCGGTGAGCAGGACGTACCGGTTGCCGAGCTGGGCGGCGCGGAAGCTGAGGTAGCCGATGAGCTCCCCGTGGCGGCCGCGCGGCAGCTCGAGGTCCTCCGACCCCATCTCCCCGCTCTTGCGCACCCGGTCGATGAGCTCGAGCAGTTCGCGGTGCACCAGGCGTCGGCGCACGACGAGCCCCGCCGTGAGCGCTTGGGGGGATGCCGCGACGACGGTGTTCGACGGGTCGATGACGACCGCCGGGTTGTGCATCGTCGCGATGACCGCTGCGACGCCGTCCGGCAGGGTCCGCTCCGCCACGTCGGCAGCACGTGCCGTCCGCTCGGCGGTGATGATCAGCACCACGACGCCCGCGCCGAAGACCCCGCCGAGGAGCATCGACAGTGGCACGAGCCACGCGTTGTCCATGCCGCCAGTGTAGGGATGGTCATGCGGGGTTCCGGTACCGTTCACCGTCTGCGGAAGGCCAGAACGCGAAGCGTTCAGCCCCGCGTCACCGTTCGTTCACCTGGGCTGACGACACTCGTCCGGTACGCAGAGAGAGGTACTCCCCCATGCGCGAAGTCTTCCAGCAGGAACTCCAGGACGTCCAGGAGCGACTGACCGAGATCGCCGGGCTCGTCGAGTCCGCCATCACCCGAGCCACCCAGGCCTTCAGCGACTCCGACGTCGCCCTCGCCGAAGAGGTGATCGCCGACGACGAGAAGATCGACCTCGCCGCGAACAGCCTCGACGAGATCGCGATCGACATCCTCGCCCGCCAGGCACCGGTGGCCCGCGATCTGCGCGTCGTCGTGACCGCCCTGCGCGTCAGCTCCTCGCTCGAGCGCATGGGCGACATGGCCGAGCACATCGCGCAGCTCGCCCGCCAGCGCTTCCCCGAGAAGGTCGTGCCGAAGGGCCTGCGCAGCACGTTCAAGGAGATGGGCCGGCACGACGTCGCGATGGCGCAGAAGCTCACGCGGCTGCTCGCCACCGAGGACATCGCGCTGTCGGCCGAGATCCGCGACGAGGACGACGCCGTCGACGAGCTGCACGCCAGCGTCTTCGACTTCGTGCTCGGCGAGGCCTGGAAGGGCGGTCCGATCGACACCGTCGACGCCACCCTGGCCTCCCGCTACCACGAGCGCTTCGCCGACCACGCGGTCTCGATCGCGAAGAAGGTCGAGTACCTGGCGACCGGCGACTGGACCGGCGCGTCCACCTCGACCGCGGCGGTCTGACCCGACCCGATCGGTCTGACCCGGCCCGATCGGTCTGACCCGGCCCGATCGGTCTGACCCGGCCCGATCGGTCTGACCCGGCCCGATCGGTCTGCGAGGATCGTGGCATGGCCCAGGTCGCGATCATCGTCAACGGCATGCCCGGTTCCGGCAAGAGCAGCATCGGCACGGCACTCGCCGAGGTGCTCGGCTGCCCGTTCCTGTCGAAGGACCGCATCAAGGAGCCCCTCGCCGACGTCGTCGGCCCGATGATCGCCTCGCGGCCGCTCGGTGGCATCGCGATGGACACGATGTGGTCCATGGCGCGGGCCGTCGAGAACGGGGTCGTCCTCGACGCCGTCTGGCTGCCGTCGCGTGACCGGGACCTCCTGGAGGCCGGACTCGCGTGCGCCGGGTCGCCTCGCGCCGTCGAGGTGTGGTGCGACACGGACCGCGCCACCGCCGAGCAGCGGCTGCGCGACCGGTACGAACCGGGCACCGTGCCGGTGCGGCACGAGGTGCACGGGGACCTGGCCGACGTGCTGGCCTTCTGGGACGAGCACGGCGACGACGCCCGGCCCGTCGGGCTGCCCGGCGTCCCGGTGATCCGGGTCGACACGACGAAGCCCTACGACGTCGGGGCACTGGTGCAGGAGATCGCGTCGCACTTCGTCTGAGCGTCTCGATGCGCGGGGCTCGGCTTCGACGTCGACACAGCGAAGGCCGCAGCCCCCGTCGGGACTGCGGCCTTCGTCGTTCGCGTGGGTGCTACTTCTTGGCGCCCTGGGCGGCCACGGCGGCGGCGCCGGCTGCGGCGGCCTCGGGGTCCAGGTAGTACGCGGGCTTCGTCGGCGTGAAGTCGTCGTCGAGCTCGTACACCAGCGGGATGCCCGTCGGGATGTTCAGGCCGGCGATGTCGTCGTCGGAGATGCCGTCGAGGTGCTTCACGAGCGCACGCAGCGAGTTGCCGTGGGCCGTCACCAGCACGGTCTTGCCGGCGGCGAGGTCCTTCGTGATGTCGGACTCCCAGTACGGCAGCAGGCGGTCGATCACGAGCTTGAGCGACTCGGTGCGGGGCAGCTGGTCGCCGAGCTCGGCGTAGCGACGGTCACCGAACTGCGACCACTCGGCGTCGTCGGCGATGGGGGGCGGCGGGACGTCGAACGAACGGCGCCACTCCATGAACTGCTGCTCGCCGTACTCGGCCAGGGTCTGGGCCTTGTCCTTGCCCTGCAGGTCGCCGTAGTGGCGCTCGTTGAGGCGCCAGTCGCGCTTCACCGGCAGCCAGGCCAGGTCGGCCTGCAGCAGCGCGATGTCCGCCGTCTGGATCGCACGGGTCAGGAGCGAGGTGTACAGGACGTCGGGGACGATGCCGGACTCGGCGATGAGGTCGCCGGCGCGCTTCGCCTCCTTCTCGCCCAGCTCGCTGAGCCGGACGTCGACCCAACCGGTGAACAGGTTCTTCTGGTTCCAGTCACTGTTGCCGTGACGGAGCAGGACGAGCGTGGAGGTCATGCCTCCGAGTCTACCGAGCGGTACCGGCCCCGTACCCTTGACGCATGCCCATCGGGAACGTGACGCGCGGGACGACCGGGTACAACCGGCTCCGCCGCGTCGACCGGTGGATCGCGACCCTGCCGGTGCTGCGCCGGACGGACGACCCGCTCGTCGCCGACGTCGGCTACGGGGCATCGCCGACCACCACCCTCGAACTGCGCGACCGGCTGGCCGCCGTCCGGCCCGACGTCGAGGTGACCGGCATCGAGATCGAGCCGTCGCGGGTCGCACTCGCGAACGCCGGGGCCCGCGACGGCGTCACGTTCCGCCTGGGGGGCTTCGAGACGCCGACGCCCGGGCAGCGCCGGCCCGCCGTCATCCGGGCCTTCAACGTGCTGCGGCAGTACGACGAGTCCGCGGTGGTCGGGTCGTGGCGGATCATGCAGGACCGGCTGCAGCCCGGCGGTGCGCTCGTCGAGGGGACCTGCAACGAGGTCGGTCGGGTGGCCTCGTGGGTGACGCTCGACGACGTCGCGCCGCAGACGTTCACGGTGTCCCTCCGGCTCGCCGGGCTCGACGTGCCTTCGATCGTCGCCGAGCGTCTGCCGAAGGCGCTGATCCACCGCAACGTGCCCGGCGAACGGGTGCACGCGTTCCTGCGGGACCTCGACCTGTCGTGGGCGGTCGCCGCACCGCTCGGCACGTACGGGCCCCGGCAGCGGTGGATCGCCACGGTGCGCGGGATGCGTGACCGCGGCTGGCCGGTGCTGCACGGTGTGACGCGCTGGCGGCTCGGTGAGCTCAGCGTCCCGTGGTCGGCCGTCGAGCCCGCCTGACGCCAGCGCGCAGGACACCGGTGTTCGCGCTCCGAACACCCGCGAACCGCGGTGCGACCGGCGAACACCGGTGTCTTGCGACCCTCAGCGCGCAGGCTAGGAGCGCTTGACGGCTCCGAGGCGGGGCAGGCGCGGGACGTTCGCCGTAGCACCGGCCTCGGGCGGGACGATGGTCTCCTGCGCCGCGGTCACCACGACGTCGTCGGCCTCGAGCCGCAGGGTCGCGGTGGGGTCGAGCGAGCGCTTCACCACGGCGAGCCCTATGGGACCGAGCTCGTGGTGGATCGCCGACGCCGACAGCCGTCCGACGGGCTTGTCGTCGAGCAGCACCGGGGTCCCGGGCGCCGGCAGTACACCGTCCGACCCGTCGAGGTGCAGCAGCACGGCCCGACGCGGCGGGTGCCCGAGGTTGTGGACCTTGGCGACGGTCTCCTGCCCGCGGTAGCAGCCCTTCGACAGGTGCACGGCGGAGCGAAGCCAGTCGAGCTCGTGCGGGATCGTCCGCTCGTCGACGTCGGACAGGGTCGGGCGCCAGGCGGCGATCCGCAGCGCCTCGTACGCGAGCAGCCCCGCGACGGGGACGTCCGACGCGGCGATCGCGGCCGCGGTGCCGGTGGTGACCACGGCGGTGCGCAGGGTCCAGTCGGAGCCGGGGTGGGCCTCCTGTTCGGCGTAGCCCCATCCGCCCGGCGTGACGGCGCCCCACGGGTCGACCCACTCGGCGACGGGCGGTTCCGGCAGTTCGACGGACGCGAACGGGGCGTCCGCCCCGAACCAGCCGAGGGTCACGAAGTCGGCGGATCGGTCGGCGACCTCGACGCGCAGCATGAAGCGCATCGAGTCGAGCCAACCGGCGAGCGGCGCAGCGTCAGCGCGCTCGGTGAGCAGCCAGACCGTCGCACCGTCGTCGACGACGCGGGCCGCGTGCTCGACGCGTCCGGCCTGGTCGAGCACGAGCGTCTCGGTGCTGACGCCGGTCGGCAACCCGGTGAGCTGCTGCGAGGTGATCGAGTTGAGCCACGACAGCCGGTCCGGTCCGGAGACGGTGACGACACCGAGTCCGAGCTCGACGACGGCACGCCCCCGGGTCAGCAGGCGCTGCTCCCCGATCGGGTTGCCGAAGTGCGCGGCGACGGCGTCGGCGGCGACGAAGCCGTCACGCGCGGCGAACACCGACATCAGTCGACCTTCGCGAGCTGCCCCGAGGCGTGCGAGGTGAGTTCGCGACCGAGCGCGGCGATGTCCCACGCCCAGAAGAGCTTGCCCTCGACCAGCCCGTACAGGCGGGTCGCGGCGGAGTAGTCCTTCGCGTTCGGCGAGCGCAGCACGGCGTCGGTCGACAGGTCGATCCGACCCTTCCGCACGCGGCCGACGTAGAGCTCGTTGACGCCCGTCGGGTGGATGATCGCTGCCTCGACGTCGAAGCCGTCCGTGGTGTTGCGGAGCGCCTCGACGCTCTCGACCGTGCTGAAGGGCGTGGGCCCGTCGCCCAGGAGCATCGCGGGGCCGCGGTCGCCGGGCTCGGTGGGCCGGTCGATCCGCCAGTAGCCCATCTCGGCGGCGAGCGGGGTGTGGTCGTCGTCGAGCAGCCAGGTGGTCGACGAGTAGTTCAGGTACGGCAGGCCGTCGTGGCTGAAGCTGACACGCTGGCCGAACTCGTAGTTCCGGACCTCGTCGTCGTCACCGACCGGGTACTCGACCACGCCGGTGCCCTCCCACACGCCGACCAGCCACGACAGCGGGACCAGTTCGGGGGCGAGGCCCTCGGGCAGCTCGATCAACGCTGGCCCTTGAACAGCTTCACGACGACGACCACCGAGATGAACGCGATCGCGAGCGACGCCAGGCCGAGCAGGCCGACGTAGAAGAGCTCGAGCGCAAGCAGCGAATCCATGCTCGGAGTCTACGCGGCTCGGCTCAACGCGCCAGGAGCACCACCGCGGTGACGAGGACCACGACGAACGCCCCGGACGACGCGATGCTGATCCGTTCGACCAGACCGTCCTTCGTGGCGGTGATGAGCTGCAGCACGAAACTGACCATCACGCAGGCGACGAAGACGAGCAGCAGCCAGGCGAAGGCGTCGCGCTCGGCCAGGGTCAGCACGAGCACGGCCCCGACGACCGCCAGCACCCAGACCGGCAGGACGGACGTCAGCCGCAGGCGACGCTGGTCGGTGGGGTGCACGGGCTCGGTCACGCGCTCCATCATGGCAGGGACGTGCGGAGCGCACGCACCGTGCGGTGCGGGACGACGCGCAATCCGTCCGGCCGGATAGGTGGTTCGCGAGCATCACTAGGATGTCTCCACGACGTCATCCACCTCCGGAGGTCCTGTGGCACAGCTCCTGGTACTCACCTCGACCGCGCCCGGAGACGTCCTGCCGAGCCTGGGTCTCCTGAGCCACCGGATCCGCCACGTGCCGGCCGAGGCCGCACAGCTGGTCAACGCCCCGCAGAGCGACCTGATGTTCGTGGACGCCCGCACCGACCTGGTCAGCGCGAAGGCCCTGTGCAAGATCCTCGCCTCGTCGGGGTCGACCACGCCGATCGTGCTCGTCGTCACCGAGGGCGGGCTGACCGCGGTGAACAGCGACTGGAACGTCGACGACGTCGTGCTCGAGAGCGCGGGCCCGGCCGAGATCGACGCCCGGATCCGGCTGTCGGCCGGTCGTGCGGCGAAGGGCCAGACGAGCTCGAAGATCCAGGCGTCCGGTGTCGTCATCGACGAGGCCAGCTACTCCGCCAAGGTGCGTGGCCGGCCGCTCGACCTGACGTTCAAGGAGTTCGAGCTCCTGCGCTTCTTCGCCACCCACCCGTCACGCGTCTTCACCCGCGAGCAGCTGCTCAGCGAGGTCTGGGGCTACGACTACTTCGGTGGCACCCGCACGGTCGACGTGCACGTCCGACGACTGCGCGCCAAGCTCGGCGACCTCGAGTCGCTCATCGGCACCGTCCGCAACGTCGGGTACCGCTTCAACGTCTACGACGACGAGGCCGAGCGCCTGATGGGGCAGTAGTGCTGCCCGACCTCGGCAGTTTCGTCGCCCCCGGTGAGGCTCCCCCGTTCTCCGACCAGACCCTGGTGGACGTCCGCGCGGGACGCGCGACCGTCCTGACCGTCGACCACGGGGTCGCGGTGGTCCGTGACGGCGAGCTGGAACTCGTCGTCGCCCAGGAGGCCCGTGGCCGGGGCATCGGCACGGCCCTGGTGTCGCAGGCACTCGCGCCGGGCGGCGGGGCCGCTCCCCGGCTCGCGTGGGCGCACGGGGACCACCCGGCAGCGCGTGCGCTGGCCGACCGGTTCGGCTGGCGTGCGGTCCGCACGCTGCTGCAGCTCCGGGCGCCCGTCGCCGACTCCGATGTCGACGTCGCCGCCGAGGTCGAGCTGCCCGACGGCTACTCGCTGTCGGCGTTCCGCCCCGGCACCGACGACGAGACCGACTGGCTCGCGCTGAACGCCGCCGCCTTCGCCCACCACCCCGAGCAGGGGCGGATGACGCTGGACGACCTGCACGCCCGCGAGGCCGACGACTGGTTCGCAGGCGAGGACCTGCTGCTGCTCCGCGACGCCTCCGGGCAGCTCGCCGGCTCGTGCTGGCTCAAGGTCGAGGACCGCATCGGCGAGTTCTACGCCGTCGCCGTGCGGCCCGACCTGCAGGGGCAGCGACTCGGTGGTGTGCTCATGCGTGCGGGCACCGCTCGGCTGCGCGGCCGCGGCCTGACCGCCGCCGCACTGTACGTCGAGGGGGACAACGAGCCGGCGCTGGCGCTGTACCGGCGCTCGGGGTTCACACAGCACGCGATCGACGTGCAGTACGCGGCGCCGGAGCAGGCCGCCGGCCGGTAACATTGCGTGGCCGGCGAGGGGTCGGCCATCGGGGGGATCGGGGAACGCGTGGCGCAGGACCGTCAAGGGCAGTACGGCCAGGGCGAACCGCTCGGCGCGTCCTACCGACTGGTCGAGCTCCTCGGGACCGGCGCCACCGGAGAGGTCTGGCGGGTCGAGCACTCCGCGACCGGCGAGGCCTTCGCGGCCAAGCTCCTGCGTGCCGAACTCGCCGCCGACCCGCAGATCGTCGAGCGCTTCGTCCGCGAACGCTCGGTGCTCCTCGCCCTGCAGCACCCGTCCATCGTGCGCGTCCGCGACCTGGTCGTCGAGGGCGACCGGCTGGCGATCGTCATGGACCTGGTGCCGGGTGGGTCTGCCCGCGACCTGCTCGCGTCGAACGGCCCGCTCCTGCCGCGGGACGCCCTGACGATCACCGCCGAGACCCTCGACGCACTCACCGCGGCGCACGAGCAGGACGTCACCCACCGTGACGTGAAGCCCGACAACGTCCTGCTCCAGACCGCGTGGGTCCCCGGTGCCACCGGTGCCGTCCGGGTCACCGACTTCGGGATCGCTTCGGTCGTCGCCGAACGCGAACGCACGACCACCGGGCTCCTCGGCACGCCGCAGTACATGGCGCCCGAGTCGATCAGCCACGGACGCTCGGGTCCGGCCGCCGACGTCTACGGCGCCGGGGTCATGCTCTACGAGCTGCTCTCCGGTCGCACACCGTTCGCCGGACCGGGCACGGACTTCGCCGTGGCCTACCGCCACGTCACCTCGAACCCGCCCCCGCTCGACGTGCCCGACGCCCTGTGGGCCGCGGTGTCCGCCTTGCTCGCGAAGGACCCGAACGCCCGTCCGTCGGCGGCCGACGCGGCGGGGACCCTCCGTCGGCTCGCACGGTCCCTCGCGTCGGCACCCGCACTGGTCGCGTCCAGCGACCCGGACACGTTCGACGAGGTCGAGCGTCCGGCGACCGTCGTCCGTGGGGTCCGTCCCGACGACGCGACGGAATCTCGGACCACCGCCACCGGGGACGACGCCGCGGTCGTCGGACCGACCCCGGAGCTCGGCCCCGCCGGGTCGCAGACCGTCATCCGGCCGATGGCGCGGCAGCCGCTGCCCGCCGCGCCGGCCGCCGAGCCCGAACCGACGCGTCGGTTCGCCCGCCCCGAGTGGCTGACCGACCGTGCGCTCCTGTTCGGCGGCATCGGCGTCGTGCTCGTCGCAGTACTGGTCGTCGGTGGCGTCGTGTGGCTGCCCGGAGCCCTCCGGAAGACGCCGGGCACGGGTACCGCGACCGCACAGGCCGCCAACGCCTACCAGCAGGACCGGCCACTGCCCACCGGGCTGGCGACCACACGGCGCGCCACCGTCGACCCAGCGAAGGGCACCGTGGACCTGCGCGTCACGTACGCGGCGCAGGCGGCCACCCTCGGCGGACCGTTCCTCGAGGTGCTGCCGGGTGCCCGGTCGGGAGCCTCCTGCCCCGCGGTCACCTGGTCCGGCGAGGGCATCACCGCGAAGCGCAACCAGCCGTCACTGACCGGCGTGGACACCGCGTGCGCGTGGAGCCTGTCCGGCGTCGAGGTCCCCGCCGGCGGAGACGTCACCGTAGAGGCCTCGGTGCCACTCGCCGTCGAGGACGGTGCAGCGCTGCAGACCTGGCTCGACGGCGTCGGCGAGGCGACCACCGCAGCCGTGACCGACGACGCCGTGCGCGGGACGGCCTACCCCGTCCAGCGGCTACAGGGTGTCGAGGTCCGGACGCCCGACCGGACGGTCAGCCAGACGGCGCTGCCGGTGACCCTGGTGCCGGTCTGGCCGAACGGCGCCGACGAGCTCAACCCGCTGTACCGCAGTCCGAGCAGCGGGCGCCCGTCGCAGATGCTCGTCGACGTGGCCGGCGGGGAGTCCGGCGTACGGTTCGCCGACGGCTGCTCGGGCGCGTTGGCCGTGTCGTCCGACGGGCTCGTGGTCACCGCACTCTCCGTCGCCCCGTCGTGCACCGTCCGGGCGACGGTGGGGAACTTCACGAACCTCGAGAGCTCGCCCTTCGGGATCACGACGCGCGACTGAGCGCGTCCGTCGGGACTGAGCGCGTCCGTCGCGCGACCAGCTGACAGCCTGGAGGCCCGTGGCGGCGTCGCCACGGGCCTCCAGTCCGTCAGTCGGTCGGGTCAGCTGCCTGCGGACGCGGTCTGGACCAGGCGGACGGCCCCGCCGGACGACGCGTAGCCGCGACCAACGGTCAACGCGACCGGCGCACGGCGCGGGAGCGTGACCCCCAGGAGCTCACCGTCGTAGTCGACGTCCGGTTGCAGGAGCACGCCGCACCGCGACTTGCGGACGGCGCGGGTCCAGTGGCTGTAGAGCGACCGGAGGTCGGCGGACCGCCCGGCGGCGACCACGCACAGACCGGGACGCTCCGTCGCGAGCAGGGTGGCGATCGCCTGGTCGCCGTCGTCGAAGCGTTCGGCGTCGTCGACGAGCAGCAGGACCGGACCGCGCTCGAGCCGCAGCCCGGCCAGCAGTGCGGGGACCTCGTCGGGTCCGACGGCGATGCGGTCGAACGCTCCCGAGGCGAGCGGTGACCGACGGTCACAGATCGCCCAGACGGCCGGGCGGACGCCCTCTGCAGCGCGCGCCAGTGCCGCCAGCGCCAGCAGGACGGTCGACTTGCCCGAGCGGGCCGGCCCCGCGACGAGCACGTGTTCGCCGTCGTAGACCTCGAGCGTGGCCGGAGCGAGGTCGTCCTCGGCGATCCCGACCGGCAGCCGCCACGGCTCGCTGGTGAACACCGCGTCCGCGCCGAGCTCGTCGACCAGGACAGCGTCGGGCAGCCGCCCGACCGCACTCGCCTTCGCGGCGGTGCCGGACCAGCGTTCCGCGAGGCGCTCGACCGCCTGCGCGAGCGGGACGTCGGGCGTCGCCACGTGCGACTGCAGGCGCAGGACCGAGTCGATGAAGCGACCGGGTACCGGCGGCGGGACGTCCTTGGGGCGGACGCCGATCGAGGCGTAGTCGTACGGGTCCGCCAGACGGAACATCCACTTCTGGGTGGTCACTTCGTCCATCGCGGACGGCACGGCCTTGGCCCGCGTCGTCGACACGGCGAACGAGATGCCCAGCGCGGGCCCCTCGGCGTAGACGCGGTACAGGGCATCGAGCAGCAGCTGGCCCTCGAAGTCCTGGTACTCGTCGCGCAGGGCCGCGAGACCGTCGATCAGCACGACGGCACGGCGGCCGCCCGGAGTGGCACGACGGCGCTCGAGCTCGACGCGCAGGTGGCGGAGGAACCGCGCCTGCAACTCCCCCGCGCCGGCTCCGGAGCCGACGTAGGCCGTGGTGTGCGGCAGCCGGGCGAGCGGAGCGAGGTCCCCGGGACCCATGTCGAGCACGAGCAGGTCGAGGTCCTCCGGACTCGTCGCGGCGGCGAGCTGCAGGGCGAGGGTGGCGAGCGCGGTGCTCGTCCCGCTGCCGGGGATGCCCATGAGCATGAGGTTGCCCTCGTCGAGGTCCCATCCGGTGGTGACCTGACGCTGGTGGTCGGGGTCGTCCGCCAGGGCGACGGGCACCGTCCGCGACGTGTCAGCGGCGTCGGCTGCCGCCAGCGCACCCAGCTCGACGCGGTCGCCGAGTGCCTCGGGCCAGATCGGGCGCGGCGGGGCGTATCCGGCGGCGGCGTTCGCCTGCCCGATCGACTCGATGAGCTGGTCGAGGTCGGTCACGTCGGACGCCGTCGGAGCCGGGGCGGGCATCGGCGCGGGAACGCCGAAGACGTCCGTCGGTCGGACCGACACCGGCTGTTCGGCGCGTTCGTCACGGGCTCGGCCGGTGACGAGGGCTGTCTGCACCGGGGTGATGTCGTCCTGCCCCAGCTTCACGTAGGCGCGACCGGTCTGCTGGCGACCGATGCCGGCGGCCGCGGGGACGCCGATCACGTTCGTGGAGTCCTCGCGGCTCTGCACCCGCAGCGCGACACGCATGTTGGTGTTCGCCAGGATGTCCTCGCTCACCACGCCGGCCGGCCGCTGGGTGGCCAGGATCATGTGGACGCCGAGTGTGCGCCCGACCGCCGCGACGGCGACGAGCGAGGTCAGGACGTCGGGGAAGTCCTTCGCCAGCATCGCGAACTCGTCCACGACGAGGAGCAGGCGCGGCATCGGCTCGTCCGGCTTCGTCGCCAGGTAGGCGTCGAGGTTGTCGATGTCCGCCCCGGCTGCGGCGAACACCCGCTGACGCCGCTCGAGCTCGGCCTCGAGCGCACGGATCGCCCGGTCGGCGAGCTGCTCGTCGAGGTTGCTGATCGTGCCGATGGTGTGCGGCAGCCGCTCGCAGGCGGCGAACGCGGCCCCGCCCTTGAAGTCGACGAGCAGGAAGTTCAGGCGCGTCGGGTCGTTCCGCGCAGCGAGCCCGGCGACGAGCGACCGCAGGAACTCGCTCTTGCCCGAACCCGTCGTGCCACCGACCAGGCCGTGTGGTCCGTCGCGGACGAGGTCGATCTCGAGGACGCCGCTCTCCGACGACCCGATCGGGGTCGAGAAGCCGGTGCGGGCGTCCCAGGCCGTGCGGATCGCATCGGCGGGGCTCGTGCCCGTCGGGGTTCGCGAGACCGTGTCGTCGCCCGCGAGCAGCTCCGGCAGGCGGACGAGCGACGGCAACGACGCCCCCGGCACCAGCAGTTCGGGATCGTCGAAGTGCGCCACACTGCGGGCGCTCCGTTCGGCGGTCTCGGCGCTGAGGCCGGCGAGCACGACGTCCTCGACGCGGGTCCGGTCCTCCGGCCGGTAGACCGTCGCTGCGGCGTCGGCACCGACCGTGATGATCGTCGTGCAGGCTGCGGGGAGCTGCTGCTCGTTGGTCGCGATGACGATCCCGCTCACCCGTCGGGGCTGCTCGCCGGGACGGAGCGACTGTCCGGGCACGGTGCGCCCTTCGCCGAGCAGGTTCCGGGCGGGTGCGTCGCGGCCCTCGGTGAGCACTTCGGAGTCGACCACGACGAGCAGGTTCGGGGTCGGGAGTTCGTCGAGCGACTCCCGCAGCCCCCGGAGCATCGCGGCGCTCTGGTCGCGCTGCGCCGACATCCAGCGGGCACCGGTGCTGCTCCCCGCCACGCGCGCGTGCGGCAGCCAGGAGGCCCACCCCCAGTCGTCCGCGCGGCCGGCGTCGCAGAAGATGCCCACCGTCAGGTCGGCGGGCCCGCAGTGCACGGTGGCCTGCGTGAGCAGACTGCGCGCCAGTGCGAGCGCGCCCTCGCGGTCGCCGACGATCCCGACGACGCCGGCGTCGGACAGGTCGGCCACGACCGGCGCAGCGGTGAGGCGGCTGTCGGCGATGGCGGCCTTCGCCTCGTCCTCGAGCTTGGACGACGCCGCCCGCTGATCGAGTTCGGGGCGCCACGGTGCGTCACCGGTGCCGGCGTGCAGGCTCAGGAAGTCAGCGTCCTCGGAGCGTCGCTGCCACAGCAGGGTGGTGGGGAGCTCGGCCCGGCGGACGACGGTGGCCGGGTCGGGGACGAGTTCCTGCCGACGGGCCGCCTCGACCGCCGCGGCCTCGGCGATCTCACCCCGGAAGGACTCCACCGCCTCGGCGAAGCGGGTGTCCTCATCCTTCAGGTTCTTCGCCCGACGGTGCTTCTGCTCGAACCACATGCCGATCGCGGTGACCGGCGACAGCAGCGCGAAGAGGGCGAACCGGGCGTCGCCGAGCAGGAGCACCATCGCGCCGGCGAGGACCAGAGGCGCTGCGACGGTGATCCAGCTGAACTTCGAGGCCTGCGGGACCTCGCGCTTGGCCGGTGGGTCGACGGTCTCGGTCTCGGTGTTCCGCCCGGCTCGGGGCGGGCGGTTGAACGGCGCGGTCGCCGCGGGCGTCAGGTTGGCCAGGGAGCCCGCGGCCGGCACGGGGACCTCGTCCAGCGCTGGCCGGACCAGCAGCACGGCGCCGCCCACGATGACGCTCGTGGTCCCGGTGAGCAGGACTCCCTCGGCATCGATGCGCTCGCCCGCGATCACGGTGCCGTTCGTCGACCCGGCGTCACGCACCCGGACCCCGTCGTCCTCGCGCTCGATCGTGCAGTGCTCCCACGAAGCGCTCTCGGTGGGCAGCACGACGTCGGCTTGGGGCGCCCGGCCCACGACGAGCTTCCGGCTGCGCGGGACCGGTACGACGAGACCCGCCTCGAGTCCCCCGGCGAGGGTGACGCTCCACCCGTCGATCGTCTGCGGTCGCTCCTGTGGTGCGCGGCCGATGCGGGACCCCTCGAGCAGGACGAGGTCGCGCAGCGGGGTCGCCGCACTGGTGCGGTGACCGTCGACCGCGAGGGTCGTCTCGGCATCGAGCTCGACGCCGATCGCCGCCGAGAGGAGCTCCCCCAGCGAGGACGCGCCGGACCACCCGTCGACCTCGACCGCTTCACGTCGGTCGTCGAGCTCGATCAGCAGGCGCATGCTCGCGGTGTCCTTCTCGGGTTGTGCGTGGGTGGGTCAGCGTGCGGTGGAGTCCTCGAACCACACCAGCGAGGTGGCCTGAGCCGCGTCGTCGCCGGATGCGTCTTCGGAGCCAGCAGCGGCGGCGTTGTCGGGTCGGAGTCCGAGTGGCTGTGCCGAGGCCGCCAACACCGTCGCGGACGCACCGAGCGCCTGCTGCCGCGTGAAGTCGAGCGCCGGACCGGCGATGCCCGCCGCGGAGTCGAGGTCGAGCGCGGCGAGGGCATCGGTCACGTCGGAGGGCTCCGTGCTGCCGGACTTGCCGACCGCGCGGACCAGGGCGACGACGGCATCGTGGCTGCGGGCGTCCGCTGCCCCGGCCACCGCCGAGAACGGCCGGTCGCCCGTCAGGTTCTGAGCGTCGGCATCGTCGGCGAGCACCCGGACCCCACCGAGGAACGCGGACATCGCCCGACCTTCGGCGTCCGAGGAGAGCGCCCGTGCGTCGTCGGTGGCCACCCCGACGGTGCGGAAGGAGCCGCTCAGGCTGCCGCCGGCATCGATGAGTGCGGCGCCGAAGGCCGGACTCGTCGCGTCCGGGGTGAGGACGACCGACACGGTGACGTCTGCGGCCTGCAGTGCCGCCACCAGGGCACCCTGTCGTTGCGCGGACCCGCTGACGACGACAGCGTCCGAGTCCGGCGTGGCCTTCGGGTCGGCGTCCGCGGCCTCGGCGGTGTCGTCGTCTGCGTCGGTCGCGCCGGTCCGCGAGGCGATGGTCGCGGCGAGCTCCGCGGTGTCTGCGGTGTCGTCCCCGTCGAGGACGTGCGCCACTCGGAGGTCTGCGGGCGCGCCACCGCCGAGGTTCACCAGGAGCGGCGACTTCGCGTCGCCGAGCGCCGTCGTCATCGCGGCGCCGATCGACTCGGCGGTCGGCGCGGTCGACCACGAGTCCTTCTCGGCCGAGGCGTAGGGCACCACCACCGGGATGTGCTTCTCGGCCGCCGTCGTCAGCGCTCCGGAGACGTGATTGCCGGACGACGCGACGACGATGCCCGCGACGCCGCTCTTCGCCAGGGACTCCACCGCGGTCTTCGCCCCCGCGGACGTCCCGCCGTCGTTCTTCGTGACGAGGGTGATGTCGGTCCCGCCGAGCGCCAGTCGTCGCTCGGCCACCAGGGCGCCCTGTGCCGCCTCGTTCCACTCGGACCCTTCACCGTCGCCCAGGGTGACGACGACGCCGATCTTCGTGGTGTCGGGGACGTGCTTGACGGTGATCCTCACCGGCACGGTGGCCGGGACAGCCTCGGCCGGCGTGCTGCTGCCGATCGCCCGGAAGGTCAGGACGGCAGCGACCACCGCGGCGACCAGGAGCACCGCGATGGCGGCGATGACCAGCGGACGGCGATTACGCGGACGTCCCGCCTCGGTGCCGTCGGACTCGTCGATCGTCTGGTCGCTCATCGGTCCGCCCCGATCCGGAAGGTGTACAGCGTGGTCGAGGTCGCGCTGGCCGGCACCTTGAGCTGGAAGGCGGGCAGCGTCGTCGCGGCGTCGAGGGAGGCTCGGAACTGCTCCTGCTGGAGCAGGATCCCGGCGACGTCCTCGGCGCGGACGTTCGCGTAGCCCGCGGCGTTCTGCGATGCCAGGGCGAGCTGGTAGTCGGCGGAGTCGGACTTCGCCGCGCTCGTGGCCATCGCGCCGAGGATGCCGGATCCGTTGACCTTGCGGTCGCCCAGGTCGAGCATCACCCGGTTGAGGTCGCCGGTGAGCAGCGTGGAGGCTCCCTGCACGTCGCGCGTCGAGGCGCTCGTGCTCGCAGCGATCTGCTCGAGACTCGAGGCCGTCTGACGGTCGACGGCGGATGCCAGCTCGGAGCCTTCCTGCTCGAGCGTGCCCTTCTGCTCGTCGATCGTGCCCTTCGAGTCCTTCGTGACCTCGCCCGAGGTGGACCGGAGCCCGGCAATCGACTTGTCGAAGGCCGAGATGACCGCATCACGGCTGCCCTTCGCAGTCTCGCTGACCTGCCGCACCTGCTGGTCGATGATCTTCTGCACGTCCTTCTCGGACTGCGTCGATGCGTCGGCGAAGGCCTTGCGGACGGCGTCCTGCAGCTGGGTCTGCTGCGTGCTGATCGCGGTCAGCTGGGTGCCGACCACAGCGCTCGACTTCGTTGCCTGCTCGACGAGTTCCTGGAGCTCCTGCGCCGCTCCCTCGACCGAACCACCGTCGTTGCGCACCGCCCGGCGGACCTCGGCGATGCCGTCGTCGAGCGCGTCGACGTCGTCGGACAGCGTCGTGACCGCGGCACCGATCCCGGTCTCGGAGCGGAGATCGGTCGCCGCGACCACCGCGTCCCACTGCTTCGCCTGGTCCCTGAGGCGTTCGTCCATCGGGGTGCTGAAGCGTCCACCGGGCTGCAACGTCGTGCCCTCTTCGGCGCCGGGGCACGGCGTGGCGGTCAGGTACCCGCGCAGCGCATCGGCCTGCTCGGCGTCGAGTTGGTCCGTCGCCGCGAGGGCGCAGAGCTGGTCGGCGACCTCGAGGTTCTGCGCCTGCATCGAGGTGCTGAACCGACCGTCGCCGGCGTTGCCCACCAGCCCGCGTGCTGCGACTGCCTGCCGGTTCACCGTCGTGACGGCGTCGCGCACGGGGCCGAGGTCGTCGGCGGTCTGGTCGCGGAGGTCTTGCAACGCCTGCAGGGTGCGCGCGACCTCACCGGTGCCGTCGGCGCCGAGGGCCTGCACGGCGGTGTCGATCTCGCCGAGCTTGGCGCGCAGGGCGTCCGACTGCTCAATCGCCATGTCCGCGAGCTTGGGGTCGAGCTGGTCGGCGAGCTGCTGCCCGGTGCTGACCAGACCGATCAGCGAGGTGCTCACCGCACGCGACGAATCCCAGAGCGCGCAGGTCAACGATCCACGGGCCTCCTGAGGGGCGCACGTCGTCTCGTCCGGCGACGCCGGGCCGACGGCGCCCGCCAGCTGCCCGCTCACCTGCTGCTTGCACGCCTCGCTCGCATCGGCGTAGCCGGTGAGCTGCGCCGAGACGCGGAGGAGGTTGCCGTAGACACTGCCTCCGGTGGACTGGGTCTTCGGCGTGGCCGCGCACCCGTTGCCGTCGAGCACCGTTGCCGGCGCGGTCGCGGACGTGTCCCCGAGCAGGCTGTCGAGGCTCGTGGTGGTCTGCTGGAGCTGCTGCAACACCGTCGACTGCGTGGCCTTGACCGTGGTGCCGAGGTCGCTGTTCAGGGAGCCGAGCTGTCCGGAGAGGGACTGCATCGTGCTGGCGAGGGAGGAGCTGCTCTCCTTGAGGCGCTCGGCTGTGCTGACGCCGAGGGTCTCCGACGTCGTCTCGAGGTTCGACCGGACCTCGGTGATGGTGCCACCGGCACGCGCCAACACCTCGTTCACCTGGGAGATGAGGTCGATCGTGCGGCGCTGGAGCGCGATTTCGGAGTCGCTGTCGGACCCGAAGGCGGCGTTGACGACGCCCGTGGAGGACAGGTCCGTGGACAGCCCGGGCTGCGCGGCGACGTCGATGGTCGGCGCGGTGAAGTCCTCGACGTCGGCGACGAGGTGCAGCGTGCTGCTCGCGCCGGAGGTCGGCGGGGCGAGCAACCGGCCCCACTGGACGACCGCGTCGCCGTCCTCGTTGGTGCTCACGACACCGTCGGTCGACGAGCCGGAGTCGGCGGAGTCCGTGACGACGCGGTCGGCGGCGGTCCCCGCCAGCACGGTCGACGCAGCGATGCTGAAGGGCGCGCCCACGAGTGCCGGGGTCGACCGCGACGTGCCGGCGACGTCGTAGGTCAGGTTCTTCGACGTGACCGTCAGGTTCTCGATCGTCAGGTCGATCGACACCCGACCCGAGTACCCGTCGAGGTCGGCCAGATCCGTGCCGGTCTTCTTCTTGGTCGAGTACTGCGTCGTGATGCGCAGTGGCAGGTCACTCGCCGCCTTCGCGGGGTCGTGCTCGGTCGTCGCCGACGAGGAGTCCTTGCCCGCGACGGAGATCGCGGTGTCCGAGATCGACGTGATCGAGCCGTCCGCGGCGAGGCGCGTGTCGACGGTCTGCAGGACCCGCGAGGGGTCGGCAACAGGCTTGTCGTCGGAGGTGCAGCCGGCGAGCACCAGCGCTGCGATCCCCATGACGGCGACCGTCCCCGCGATCCGTCGTCCGGTCCGTCGTGCTCCGGTGTTCCCGGCACGCTGGTTCATCACGGTCTTCCCCCCAAGAGAATCGTCGAGCACATCGATGCTAGTTGCTGAACGGCGTCAGGTCCGGGCTGGTCCGCCCCGGGAGCCACCCCCGTTCGGGCCACAGCTCGCTACTGAAATCCAACATAGAGCATCCGCGACGATGCTCGGGCCTGTCCACAGGGCGCTGATACTCTGCACGCATGATCCAGGGGGACCAGGGCATCACGCCCTTCGAACGGCGCACGAACGCAGGAACGGGGGCGGACCGGTGAACATCAACCTTTCGCCGGTGTTCATCGCGCTCATTGCCATGATCACCATCCCGGCCGCCGTCAGCGCGCTCGTTCGTCAGAACGACCGGAAGCGGCCACCGTCCACCGTCGTGGGCGACGAGGCGTACGGCGTGCTCTTCACCGTCCGGGCTCGCCGGTTCAGCTACCTGCTGCTCCGGATCATCGGGATCGTCGTCATCGTCGTGGGCGGGTTCTTCTTCCTGGTCACGCTCAGCGTGCTCGACGACCCCGACGCGATCGGGATGCTCATCGCCGGCGTCGGCATGGTGCTGTTCGGTCTGCTGTTCGTCTACCTCGGCGTCGGGCAGAAGCGCCGTCGCGTCGAGGCGTACGACTCGCAGCTGGTCGTGACGCCGATGTTCCGTGCCGCGCGGACCGTCGATCCGGCGGCGATCAAGCGCATCCGGCCCACCACCAACCGGTTCGGTGGCCTCGACATCAAGGTGAACGGCCAACGCGGCGTGATCAGCGTCCTATCGATCGACGCCGCCTATCCCGAGCTCTGCGCGTGGCTCGAGCAGCGGGCGCCCGCGCAGTGGGGTGAGTTCGCCGGGGCCTTCGGGCGCTGACCGGCGTACTGCTGCTGCACTGGGCCGACGGACCTGTCGCGATCCACACCCCACACAGCACATGCGCCCCGCAGTCGGACGTCTCGAAGACGACCTGCGACGTCGACGAGCCGGTGCCCTTCACGGAGTGAGACGAGCCCGCAAGACTGTGCGCGGAGCTGACGGTGCGAGTCGTTCAGTCCTGGATCACTCGACTGCAGCCCCGGTGTCCGTCGTGCGGTACGGGCCAATGTCGCGTCGCACCGCTTCGGAAAAGGCCAGCACCAGCGCCCCCAGCTCGCTCTCGTAGGGCCAGGTGTCGGCAACAAGGCGGGCTGCGCCCTGTATCCCCCTGCGGTACCCCGAATGGTCGGGCGGCTGCTCGGACACGGCGACGAGAGCAGATCGTACGGCGGCTATCTGCAAAGCCGACGCGGCGTCCTCGACGGCGTGATCGTCGAGTCGCTTGAGCAATTCCGACAATGTCATGTTCTCCCGTGCCCCTTCAGCGCCGGAACAACGAGTCCATCACGGAAATGTGCGCGTCGCCCGCAGCAGCGCGGAGAGTGACCGCTGGAACGCTTCGGTCGCAGGGACATCGCCCGCGCCGTCAGGCGTGACCACGAACATGTCGCCCATGCCCCCTGCCCCCGAGTTCGACGCGGAGTAGATCCTTCGGTAGATCCGCCGCCGAGCAAGCCGCGCTTCCTCCACGCGAAGCGCCTCGGCCTGGCGGAGGTAGAAGCCCTCCGCTTCACGAGCCTCCATCCGACCGAGGAATCCGGCTACCTCGTTGCACAGCGTGACGACCTGGACACGTGTTCTCCTTCGTCTCAACATCACCGCTCCGGCTCACTCGTCGTTTGTGCTGTCACGCGGTCCGCGCCGGGGCGCCTCCGAGGCGGGCACTCCGGTGTAGCTGTAGATCTCCGGCGCTACCTTCAGGATCTTGAGACCGGCACGCAGCCGGAACGAGCCCGCTCCCCGCTTTTGCTGATTCAACCGTTCAGGTCACTGACATCAGATGAGAATCGTCGTACGCACCCAAAGCGATCGGCGCTACGAAGAATGCCCAGATCGGGACGACAACGACGAGGAAGAGCAAGAGCAGGGCGACGGCGCGGTTCCGAAAGACACGCCGCCGGGCAACCTCCGTCCCAAGCCGAGTCTCAGCATTCGGCACGGTTGCGCTCTCCTTCTCCCGTCGCCGCCACTTCCGCCAGTGCCCTGATTCTTCGGGATTGGTCTCCGCCGCTTGAAGCAGCCCTCAACTGCTGCAATTCATTGCTTGTACTCAAAGGCCGTCGGATACCAATTCATCACCTGGAGCGCACCTCGGAACCGCCGCGAAGATGTGCCAAGCGAGAACTCGAACGTCCCGCCTCCGCACAACCCCTGCGCAACGCGCTCAATCGCGAAGGCGCGGTCCGGGCAGGCAGAGCTGAATCGCCCGATTGGCGAAGCCGACCCCAAAAGGAGGAAGCGGAATTCAAGCGGATTCAAAGCTCTTCACATATACGGCCTGACGAATCATGTTCAGGAATTTCGCATATTGAAGGACCCTTCGCCCACATCGAATCTGTAACGCCCTCGCTTGTCCACGCTTCGGGCGATTTTGTCCTCGTTGTCACGCGTGACACCCCACTGCAACACGAGCGTCCCACAATCTGAAGTCTCAAACACAACTTGAGATGTCGACGATCCAACGCCCTTCAACGAACGAGACGAATCAACGCTGCTGTGCGCCGAGCTGACGGTACAGATCGGGCTAACCCGGTGCCCCGCGTCGTACGCCTTCAACGTAATCGGCCCAACGAAGAAGCCGAGCAATGGAAACAGGACAACAAACACCAGGACAATGGAAGCTAAGGCCCTCCTCCTACGCGCAAGCCTTCTCTGCACTGTGCGATCAGGCGCCGATCTCGTCAACTACAACTCCGATGTTCCGTGGTTCTCATCAGCGGGCGTGGAGACCAATGGTCTTCCGGTGCGTTTCGTCGTACGTGCTCAACCAAAATGGCCATACCAGCAGCACTACTTGCGACACCACGACTCCAAAAGCCCAGACGGCCAGGGCCGTCCAGGCCCTTCGACTCGCCTTCTTCGGGGGCTTCGTCCTTCCCTTCCGCGCGGAACAGCGTCCCAATCGCCCAGCAGCGTCAAACTCGGACGACACCACTCCCGAGGGTCCGTCAAGCGAGGTGGTCCGCGCATCGGCATCGCCGCCAAAGCCCCCCGACACGGTTCAAGCTTATTCGTGAGCTACGTAGGACTGCACGATCACCGGTGTCCGGACGGTGTGGAGCACTTCCCGCCACTTGAACGACCCAGCCCCGATGCGGAATTGCACACGTCCGGCGGAGCTCAACTCGTCCGCGATCTCCTACTTGTTCTGCTCAGTCACTCCGCGTCGCAGCACCAGGGGGCCACAATCTTTCGTGTCGACTTCAACCTGATCGAATAGGGTCCCGACACCCCTCGAGGAAGTCGAGCCACCTGATGAGGCCTCAGCCTTCTGAACTTCGCAAGTCTCCTCGATCTGGTGCGATCTGTCATACGCTTCAAACAGCTGCCCGCCACCGACGATGCCGATCGTGACGAAAACCGCAAGACCGAGAACGAAGAAAACGAGAATATTTCCCCTTTTTCGTTTCCTCCGCAGAGCATCAGCACCCCGAGCTTCTTGTTCCAATCACTGCCCCTTTTCCGTCGACCCTGCTACGCGCCTCGGCGTCGAGTGCGTCTGACCTTCTGCTTCAGACAACAGCCCGTTGGCAGCTCCTCGCACAGGCCCGTTGCCTCCGAGCCGCATTCATTCGTTCACGCCGTCCCGCAAGCCGCCCACGAAGTGACCGACTCCAGCCGTCACTTCCTGCCGGTGAACTGCGCGGTTGCAAGCCTCAACGACTCGTCGGCAGGCAACCTTGTACTTCTCGTCTTTTTTCACTCACTTCAGAGTCGCAGCCTCCGTCGGATCGCTGCCTCGGATCTGACCCTGACCACTAGATGACGAAACAATCGGGATCGCTCGACATCTGGGGAACCATCGTCACAAGTGATATAACGATCGGCTAGCGTACCCGACCCCTCGCGAAGCATTCCTTCGACGTCCGCCAGTGCCCTGACTCTTCGGGCCTTGTCTCCGCTGCGGATGGCGATCACATCCTGCTGGAACGCCCTGGCGTAGTCCACCTCTTGCATGCTGAGAAGCAGAGGGACGAGCTGCTCAATTCTTTCAATTGACTTACTCAACAGCACTCCTAGGAAAGCGGCCATTGGTTCACGATGGTGCCGGTGACACCCCCCGGCAGGTCGAGCAGCGACGTGTCGGCGATCTTGTGTGTCTACCTTCAGGTAGGAGAACGGCACCCCCAAACCAGTACGGCTCACCGTGGACCCGGCGTAGACCTCTGCGCTGGAGACGCTGCACGGCATGGTCTTCCGGTGCGTTTCGTCGTACGCGCTCATCCAATATGGCCATACCAGCAGCACTACTAGCGACACCACGACGCCGAAAGCCCAGACGGCCAGGATGATCCAGGCCCTTCGATTCCCCTTCTTCGGGGCTTCGATGCGGCGGTCGGCTCGCTCAATGCGATGACACTACGCAGAGCGGAAGCCGTAGGCGGTAGGCAGGCGATTGATCACGCCAAGAACCGAGCGAATAGCGTAGGACCCCGAGCCCACCTCAATCTCAACCTTGCCGCTCTCTTCCAGCGCGGTCGCAACCCGCTTTGAGTTCGCTTGAGTGATGCCTTGGCGCAGCAGAAGCGACCCGCAGCCCTTCGTACTTATTTCAACCTCTGCACGCGAACCACCAATCCCCGTTCGACTCACGTTACTACCAGTCTCTGCATGAGCGGACTTCACTTCGCAGGTTATCCAGGTGTGGTTCGCCGCGTCGTAAGCGTTCAACCACGCCGGTCCCACGAACACGGCAAGGATAATAAAGATCAATACGCCAAGGGCCGAGAAAAAACGAATCCAGCGCGATCTCGAGTAACCCCCACGGCTCGCATGATCCGAATCGTTCACGGTAGCTCGCGCGGTTCTACGGTCATTCATCGAGCACACCCTCTCAGTGTCCAACCCAACGTGGACCTTTCGCTCCGGAGATGAATCCTCCCATAGCGTCCGGGAGCAAGTCTGCCCCGCGGTCACCGTTGGGTCGCACGACTTCGTTGACCACGGACTGTCCCGCTCCGACAACGTGGTTGGCCACGAGGTCCGTGCTCTCGTTGACGAGCCCGGCGGCTCGAGAGGCGACGCCCTGCGCGTTCACCAGGGGCAGCCGAAGTTCGCCTGCCAGCTTGCCAGCGAAGACGCTCCCGCCTGCACCCGTGGCGAAGCCGCTACCGAATGCGTGCACATAGCCACCCAGGTTGCGGTTTTCGCCGTTTATGCCGTAGTCAAGCGTGTTCGAACTTGCTTGCTGCAGCCCTCCCGAGACCGCTCGCTGTCCCATCGAACCCACGGCGGCCCGCGCCACGTTCTGAACGCCTGAATTGCCGATGTTCTGAATTGTAGGGAGGGCAGCACGGGTCGCCTGCGTTCCGTACTTGGCGATCGTGCCAGCAGCACCACCGCCGACCAACCCAGCCGCGCCGCCGATCACCATCTGGATCCCAACTTTCCCCCAGTCGACGTTTCCCGTGTCCGGCCCCTGCTGAATGATCGAGATCCCCCCGGCCATGAGCGCACCCGACCCAGCCGCAGCGGCGGCCATCACTGCGATGTTCACTCCTGGAACGAACATGAGGGCCACAGCCCCGACAATCATCGCCGTCGCCAGGAGCGCCTGTTTGTGCTCACCGATCCATTTGCCGGCTCCTACGATGAACCCCTGGTTGGCATCCCGGTACGCCTGCATGTCGGCATCGGTCGCCGGCCGCAGCCCGAGCGGGTCGACGGCCTGCAACGGATCGTTGCCCGCGTACGAGTACGGGTTCCCCGACCACGCGGCACCCAGGATCGGCGCGAGCGGATCGACCGACAGGAAGCCCCGCGCCGCAGGGTCGTACACACGGGCGCCGAGCCACTCCAGCCCTGCGACGGACACCCCACCCGAGCCGGTCAGGGACACCCCCGCGGGCAGCCCGACGTCGGTGACGGCAGCGAGCGCAGCCCACGGGTCCGCAGCATCGGTCGCGCGAGCACTGCGCCAGGCGGGCTGCGTCACGGCATCGCCGATCGCGGTGACACCCCCCGGCAGGTCGAGCAGCGACGTGTCGGCGATGCTGATGAGCGACGGCACGACCGCGGCGGAGTCCCACCAAGCGGCGACCCCGCCCACCTCGGCGAGCTCACCGAGCGCGTCGACCCAGACGTCCAGCCGACCGGCCTCGGCGTACGAGGCGTCGCGGTCGACGACGGCAGCGAGGTACCCCAGGTCGGACCACGCGTACTCGGTGGTCGAACCATCGGCTGCGGTCCGCCGGATGCGTCGGCCGAGACCGTCGTGGACGTACTCGGTCCGGCCGGCCTCGGTGATCGTCGCGACCAGCTGTCCGGCAGCGTCGTAGTCGTGGCGCGTCTCGACACCACCGACGGTCTCGGCGACGAGTCGCCCACCGTCGTCGTAGGCCCACGTCGAGTCCCCGGCGCGCACGAGCTGCCCGGCGGCGTCGTACTCGTACGACACCGCTCCGGACGGTCCGTCGACCGCGGTGATCCGCGCGTCGGCATCGCGCTCGATCCGCGTGCTGGTGGCACCGTCGAGCGTGGTCGAGGTGTGCGCGACGAGGGTGCCTCCCTCGTACGACCACGACTGCACCAGGTCGCCCGTGGCCGCCTGGACGATACGACCCGAGGCGTCGTAGGAGAACGCGCCGGCAGCGGTGCCGTCACGGTCCACACCGACGACGCGGCCGACGGCGTCGCGACGGTAGGTGGTTCGGGTGCCGTTCGGGTCGACCCGAGTGGTGCGGTTGCCGTCAGCGTCGTACTCCCACGCGACGGACTGGTCGCCGCGGGCTCGGCGGACGAGCAGGCCACGGCGGTCGTGCTGCAGCTCGTGCTCGATCGTCCGGCCTGCACCACGGGTGTGGTCCGACACGACGACAGTTCGGTGGACGGTGTCGCGGGTGATCTCCGACTGCACCGCACCGTCGACGAGCACGGCCTGCTGGCGGCCGGCTGCGTCGTACGTCCACTCGGTGGTGCGGCCGTCGGGATCCGTCTGCCGGATCTGGCGCCCGGCCGGGTCGTAGGCCGCCATGGTGGTCCGCCCGAGCGGATCGGTGACGGCGACCACGCGGTCGACGGCGTCGTACTCCCGTCGAGTGGTCCCGCCGGCAGGGTCGGTGATCGTCACCAGGCGCCCGCGCTCGTCGTACTCGAACGAGGTGACCCCGTCGAGACCGTTGACGACCTGGATCAGCTGCCCGGCGGCGTCGTAGCGGAACCGACGACGGCCGAAGCGTGCGTCGTGGCTGGAGACGAGCCTCCCGGCCTGGTCGTAGCGGAACCGCGCGGTGCCGGAACCCGGAGTCGTCTGCGTGACCGCGCGCCCGACTGCGTCGTACGTGATCTCCTCGACCTCGCCGGTGGGCAGGGTCCGGGCCACGACACGGGAGTCCGCGTCGTAGGTGAGCGTCGTCCGCGCCCCCGCGGCGTCGGTGGCTGCGGCGGGACGCCCGCAGGCGTCGTACTCGTACGTGGAGCGCGCGCCCGAGGGGGCGACCAACGCGACGACGCGACCGGCGAGGTCGCGCTCGAGTCGGGTCAGTCCGCCTTCGCCGTCGACGAGTTCGACGGGGCGACCGGCGGCGTCGTAGGTGATGAGTTCGGAACCGGTCTCGTCAGACGTGGACTCGACGGGTCGGCCGTACTCGTCGAACCGGACGGTCGCGGTGTCGAAGGCGTCGCGCAGCGTCGCGACGCCGGTCGCGACGTCGTCCGAGAATTCCTGACGGACGCCCGTCGGGTCGACGGTCGCCCTCAGCTCGCCGACGACGTCGTACTCGCGACGCCAGGTCGCGCCGGCCGGGTCGGTGACGGCCTGGAGGCGCGACAAGGCGTCGTGCGCGAACGTCCAGACCGCGCCGCCCGGCAACGCGAGCTCCGCCAGGTTCCCCTGGTCGTCGAACGTCCGTGAAACGCGTCGACCCAGTGGGTCGGTCGTGGTCGCGAGTTCGCCGTTCGGGGCGTACTCGAGCGTCGTCCGTGCTCCGAGCGGGTCCGTGATCGCAGCGATCCGTGCTCCGGCGGCGTACTCGAAACGCCAGACGGCTCCGTCGGCGTCACGTCGTTCGACGAGGAGCCCGGCGGCGTCGTAGCGGTACTCGCTCCGTGCGCCGGAGGGGCTGATCGCGGCGACCGGGTGACCGGCCGCGTCGCGCTCGATCCGAGCGGTGTCGCCGACGGCGTTGGTGGTCGAGACGAGCTCACCGAACGCGTCGTAGGAAAGCGTCAGGACCACGCCGGTCGGGTCGACGACATGGGTGAGGGAGCCGTCCTGCCAGGTCAGCTCCGTCCGGCCGCCGACCGGGTCGACGATGACCGACGGGTCGCGGTCGTCGCCCACGTACTCGTAGCTCACGACGGCACCGGCCTCGGTGACGACCGTCGTCACGCGGTCCTGGTCGTCGTACCCGTAGGTCAGGTCGCCGCCGGACGGCGTGACGGTCCGGGTCTTCCGGCCGCGGTCGTCGTACGCGTGGACGGTCACCGACCCGTCGCGCTCGGTCGCCGACACCAGGTTGCCGTGCCGGTCGTAGCTCATGGACTGGCGTCGGTCGTCGGAGTCGATGACCCCGACGAGACGCCCCTTGGCGTCGGCGATGTAGGAGTTCGACCGCGAGCCGTCGTGGTCGGACACCACCGTGACGCGGCCAGGCAGGTACGCGAAGCGCACGGAGCGGCCGTGCGGGCTGATCTGTTCGACCACGCGGCGCTGGTCGTCGTAGGTGTTGTCGACCTCGACGACACCGGCCGCACTCGTGACCGTCGTGATGAGGTCGTCGTCGTTCCAGCCGTAGGTCCGGGTGCCGACGGCGTCGGTCACCGAGACGAGTCGGCCGCGCTCGTCGTACCCGTACTCGACCCGGCGACCGTCGGAGGCGCGGAGCACCGCCACCCGGCCGTCGATGTGGTCGATGTCGATCGAGCGCCCGCGCTCGTGCAGCAGGCGCACGACGACGTCGTCGGCGTCCCGCTCGACGCGGACCGTGGTGCCGGCCCCGCCGCGCTGTCCGAGCCACAACCCGGACGGCGAGAAGTCGATGCGCTCACCCTGGTTGTCGCGGACGACGAGCCGGTCGCCCTCGGCCGCGAGCCAGCGGTTCTCGCCGACGCCACGGGCCCACCCCTCGCCGTCACGTGGGAAGCGCACCTGACGACCGTCGGCGCCGACGAACGACGCGCCCTCGTCGTCGAGGAGCAGGCGGGTCTCGAGGATCGACGCCCACCCCGGACCGAAGAGGCCGACGTGCTGGTCGAGGGAGTTGTACATGCGGGTCACCTGCAGCGCCGCAGATGCACCGGTGAACGCCAGGTCGAGCTCCGGCTCGAGGAAGTTGCCCGTCGTGGTGTTCACCGGGTCCATCGAGAAGCCGGTGGTGGGCTGGGCGCCGTAGGCCGATGGTGGATCGAACTGCAGATCGGTGCGGGTCTGCGAGACGCCGGCCGCGGCGAGCGCGGCTGCGAGCCCGGAGTCCGCGACGGTCGAGACCTCGCCCTCGCCGCCGGCGGCCGCGAAGGCGTCGGCGACGGTGTTGGCCCACGTGACGTCCTGGTCGTTCGCCGCGATCCACTGCTCGAACGCCGTCACGACGCTGCCGGCGTCGATGTGCGCCCACGAGCACTTCGTGGCGAAGTCGGCGAGCTTGCCGCGGAGCGCCCCGGGCTTGCCGTCGAGGGCGCGGTTCAGCGTCGAGGAACCGGTCGCGAACGAGCGGAGGTCAGCGGGCCGGGCGGACGACGTGCCGCCGCCACCACCACCGCCGGCTCCGGGGTTCGGGGTCTCACGCGGCTTCGTCGTCACGGCCGGCGGGTCGAACTTCGGCGCCGGTTCGTTCTCGACGGTCGGCATCGGGTCGTAGTGGACCGTGTCGTTGAGGAAGTCCTGGAAGCCGTTGCGGCCGTCCTCGCGCTCCTGCCACTCGCGGGCGGTCTTGCGGCGCGCGCGCTCGTCCGCGGCGGCGGCCTTCATGGTGTCGATCCACCCGGCGATGGTCTCGAGGGCGTCGACGATGTTGGTGGCATCGCTCGATGCCGTCCCCGCGTTCTGCGTGAAGAGCTGCGAGAAGTGCCCGCGGAACTCCTGGGAGGCGGTCGTCACGTACGACTGCCTCGATGCCTTCTGTCCGCTGATCGCGTCAGCCGACGTGGTCAGCGAGCTCTTCAGCGCATCCGCGGTGGCATCGTCGAACTCGATCGGATCCGTGTTGGCGTGGATCTTCGCCATGGTCGTCCCCCCAGGGTCGGTGCTGGTCCTGCTGATCGTGCTGGTGAAGCGGCCCCACCGACCGCGAACGCCCGGACCGCCGCGAGTGCGACGGTCCGGGCGGGAACAGGCCGGTGCTTACGCGCCGCCACCTGCGGTGAAGATGTCCTGCGAGATCTTGTCGAGCTGCGTGCGGAGCTGCTCGAGCTCGGTCTTCGCCTTGTCCAGAGCAGCCTTGGTCTCCGGCCAGGTGGACCCGCGGAACGTCGCCGCGAGCGGGCCGTCCCAGACGTTCGAGTCGGACAGGATCCGGCCCTGGGCGTCGAGCTGGGAGATCTGGTCGGTGAAACCACCGTTGATGATCGACTGGACCTGACGGATGGCGGTCTTGGCCTGCTCGGTCGAAAGGACACGCGACATGATGAACCTCTTTCATTCGTAGCTGCACCCCCGCGCAGTGGAATCCCCCCGGAGGCTCTGACACGGCCCACCATACCCACAAACCCGGGCAGATGTCACCGTCGGTATATCGTGACCCTTCCTCCACATCCGAACGGTTCACCGCCGGTTTCCACAGCGTCCACCGAGGCCCCTCCGGCGGGAGGGGCCTGGTGGCAGGATGTGGGGATGGACACCGAACCGCAGCTCGACGGCGAATCCGTCGCACCCGACCTCGACGACTTCGACGAAGTCATCGAGATCGAGCACGAGTCACTGCCGACGGACCGCTACTTCGACCGCGAGCTCAGCTGGCTGCGGTTCAACCAGCGCGTGCTCGAGCTCGGTGAAGACCGCACGCAGCCCCTGCTCGAGCGGGCGAACTTCCTGGCGATCTTCGCGTCCAACCTCGACGAGTTCTTCATGGTCCGCGTCGCCGGCCTGAAGCGCCGCATCGACACCGGCATCGCCGTCCCGACCAACGTCGGCCGTGCCCCCAGCGACGTCCTGCGTGACATCGCGAAGAAGGCCCACGAGCTGCAGGACCGGCACGCCCAGGCCTTCATCGGGTCGCTCAAGCCCGACCTCGACGCCGCGGGCATCCACATCGAGCACTGGTCCGACCTCGACGAGGCCGACCGGCAGCGGATGCGGGAGTACTTCAACGAGCAGATCTTCCCGGTGCTCATGCCCCTGGCCGTCGACCCGGCGCACCCGTTCCCCTACATCTCCGGGCTCTCGCTCAACCTGGCGGTACGGGTCCGCAACCCGAAGTCGCAGCGCCAGGAGTTCGCGCGCCTCAAGGTGCCGCAGAACTTCTCCCGCTTCATCAAGCTCCCCGACGACAACTCCGGCCGGATGCGCTTCATCCCGCTCGAAGACCTCATCGCGAACCACCTCGACGACCTGTTCCCGGGGATGGAGGTCCTCGAGCACCACGTGTTCCGGGTCACCCGCAACGAGGACGTCGAGATCGAGGAGGACGAGGCCGAGAACCTCATCCAGGCCCTCGAGCGCGAGCTCCTGCGCCGCCGGTTCGGTCCGCCGATCCGCCTCGAGATCACCGAGGACATGGACCCGGTGACCCTCGACCTGCTCGTGCGTGAACTCGACATCACCGAGGAAGAGGTCTTCCGGCTGCCTTCGCCGCTCGACCTCGGCGGGCTGTTCGAGATCTCCAAGATCAACCGTCCGGACCTGCACTACCCCAAGCACGTGCCGACCACCCCGGTGCAGTTCCAGCCGGGTGAGCCGAACACGAAGCCCGACCTGTTCCGCGCGATCAAGGCGAACGACGTCCTGGTCCACCACCCCTACGAGTCCTTCGCCACGAGCGTGCAGGCGTTCCTCGAGCAGGCCGCGGCCGACCCGAACGTCCTGGCGATCAAGCAGACCCTGTACCGCACCTCCGGCGACAGTCCCATCGTCGAGGCGCTCATCGACGCCGCGGCCGCGGGCAAGCAGGTCCTCGCCCTGGTCGAGATCAAGGCCCGCTTCGACGAGCAGAACAACATCACCTGGGCCCGGAAGCTCGAGAAGGCCGGCGTGCACGTCGTCTACGGCCTGGTCGGGCTGAAGACGCACTCCAAGCTGGTGCTCGTCATCCGGCAAGAGGGCGGGACGCTCAAGCACTACAGCCACATCGGCACGGGCAACTACAACCCGAAGACCTCGCGCATCTACGAGGACATGGGCCTGTTCACGTCGGACGACACCGTGGGCAAGGACCTCACGCGCCTGTTCAACGAGCTGTCCGGGTACGCCATCGAGAAGAAGTTCAAGCGGCTGCTCGTCGCACCGCTCCACCTGCGCAAGGGGCTGCTCAAGCGCATCCAGACCGAGGCGGCGAACGCCCGCGCGGGCAAGCCCTCGGGCATCCGGATCAAGGTCAACTCGATGGTCGACGAGCAGATCATCGACGCGCTCTACCTGGCGAGCCAGGCCGGGGTGCCGATCGACGTGTGGGTGCGTGGCATCTGCTCGCTCAAGCCCGGCATGGAAGGCGTCAGCGACACCATCCGCGTGCGCAGCATCGTCGGCCGCTACCTGGAGCACTCGCGGGCATTCGCGTTCCACAACGACGGCGACCCGGCGGTGTTCATCGGCAGTGCCGACATGATGCACCGGAACCTCGACCGTCGTGTCGAGGCACTGGTCCGGCTCACCGCCCCCGACCACATCGCCGAGGTGCAGGAGATGTTCGACCTCGCGATGGCGGACACCGCGAGTTCGTGGCACCTGGAGTCCGACGGCGAGTGGACGCGGCACTCCACCGACGATGCGGGCCGTCCGCTCGAGGACGTGCAGAATGTGACCATGCGGAAGATCTCGGCCCGGAAGCGCTCGACTCGGTGAGCGGCGGTCCCTCGGGCCCCGTCGTCGCTGCGGGTGCGGTCGTCTGGCGCGAACAGGACGGCACACCCCTCGTGCTGCTCATCCACCGTGACCACCACAAGGACGTCTCCCTGCCCAAGGGCAAGGTGGACCCGGGCGAGGCCGTCCCGACGACCGCCGTGCGCGAGATCGACGAGGAGACCGGGTACCGCGTCCACCTCGGCGCACCGCTCGGCACCGCCGAGTACGTGCTGCCGAACGGTCGCGACAAGGTCGTGCACTACTGGGCGGCCCGGGTCTCGGCCAAGGAGTACGCCCGCGCCGGCGCCTTCGTGCCGAACCACGAGGTCGCGGCGCTCGAGTGGGTCACCATCGACGACGCCCGCAAACGCTTGACGTACGAGCGGGACGTCGCGATCCTCGACCGGTTCGCCGAGCGTGCCGCCGCCGGACAGCACCGCACGTTCGCCCTGATCACCCTGCGCCATGCGAAGACGGTGCCCGGCTCGGACTGGGACGGTCCCGACGCCACCCGTCCGCTGCTGCCCGTCGGCCGCTCGCAGGCCAAGGCCGCCGCGGCGCCGGTCGCGGCGTTCGGCCCGAAGAAGATCGTGAGCAGCACGGCGGCGCGGTGCCTCGCGACCGTCGAACCACTGTCCGCCACGACGAAGCTCGGCGTCTCGAGCACCCCTGACCTCAGCCAGGACGCCCACGACCGCGGAGCTGCCGACGTCAAGGGCGTCGTCCGGCGCCGGCTCGACAAGGGCAAGACCGCCGTGTTGTGCTCGCACGGCCCGGTGCTGCCCGACATCATCGCCCGGATCGCCACCGCGACCGCCGACGAGTCCGGCCGGTTCGACCTGCGCCGCGCCGCGATGCTGTCGGTCGGGGACTTCTCCGTCATGCACATCGCCGGAGACACGCTCGTCGCGGTTGAGACGCACCGCAACACGATCCCGGCGTAGCCCGCCACCGCCCGACCACAGTGCCGGCGGACCGCAGCGCCGCCGGGCCACAGCGCCGGCGGACCGCAGCGCCGCCGGGCCACAGCGCCGCCGGACCGCAGCCAACGCGCCCGGTACCCGGCCACACGCCGGGGCCGCGCCGCGCCCGGGAACGCGATCCGGGCCTCCCGACCGCTCGTCCGCGATCATGCGTGCGCATCTTCCGAACGAGCGCACAGTGCCCCCGATCCTGCTCCCTGCGCGGTTGCGGCGCACGCCGCCCCGACGTGGACAACCCCTCGTTCACCTCCCGTTCACCAACGGGGGTGATTGCGGTCACCTCGCGTCCCTACAGTCGCTCCCGGGTCGGCACCGGCCCAGGGACCGCAGTGGTCCCACTGCATTCCATTCCCGAAGGGACCCCTGTGAACATCAAGCGAATCGGTTCGATCGCAGCAATCGCGATCGCCGGCGCAGTCGTGCTCTCCTCGTGCGCGGCGAACGAGGACGCGGGCAGCACCGAGTCCTCCTCCACCAGCGGTAACGACTACTCGAGCCTCTCCGGCACCCTGACCGGCTCCGGCTCCTCGGCACAGCAGACCGCGCAGGCCACCTGGGCCGCCGGTTTCCAGAACGAGGCCTCGGGCGTCACGGTCAACTACACCCCGGACGGCTCGGGCGCCGGCCGCGAGAACTTCATGTCAGGTGCCGCGGACTTCGCCGGCTCCGACGCCGCGCTCAAGGACGAGGAGCTCTCGGGCACCTTCGAGTCCTGCAAGGCGGACACCAAGGGCATCGACATCCCCGTCTACATCTCCCCGATCGCGATCGCGTACAAGGTCGACGGCGTCAGTGACCTGACCCTCGACGCGAAGACCATCGCGGGCATCTTCTCGGGCAAGATCACCAAGTGGGACGACTCGCAGATCGCCGACCTGAACAAGGACGCGAAGCTGCCGGACGCCGACATCACGGTCGTGCACCGCTCGGACGACTCGGGCACCACGCAGAACTTCTCGGAGTACGTCTCCGCGAACGCCGCTGACGTCTGGACCGAAGAGCCCAGCCAGACCTTCCCGTACTCGGTCGGTGACAGCGCGAAGGGCACCTCCGGTGTCGCCTCCGCGATGGGCAGCGCCACCAACGCCATCACCTACATCGACGACTCCGGTGCGGGCGACCTCGACCGCGCGAAGCTGATGGTCGGCGACAAGGCGACCGAGCTCTCGGCCGAGGGTGCCGCGCAGGTCGTCGCCGACTCCGAGATCGCGACCGGCCGCGAGGACAACGACCTCGCGATCGACATCGACCGCAAGGACACCGCTGACGGCGCCTGGCCGCTGGTCCTCGTCTCCTACGCCATCGCGTGCCAGGAGTACAAGGAGGCCGACAAGGCCGAGCTCGTGAAGGGCTACCTCGACTACGTCGTCTCGAGCGCCGCTCAGGACGCCGCTGCGAAGGAGGCCAAGTCGGCCGCCCTCTCCTCCGACCTCGCGTCGAAGGCCAAGGACGCGGTCGCGTCCATCAAGTAAGGCCCCCTGAGCGCCCGGACGCCGGTCCCACCCACCTGACCGGCGTCCGGGCACTCAGCCGTCCAGGACCCCACACGGACGGCCCCCGTCCAGGAACCCACCCGGACGCGCCCCCGTCCAGGACCCCACACGGACGGGCCCCCGTCCAGGCCCACGGCCCGGACACCGCACCACCACCACCCCCAGAACCCGTCGCCTCCCCCGGCGTTCCTCCGACAGGAGTACCCCATGACGACCGCACCGGCCCAGCCAGGGGCCACCGTCACCCCGATCAAGCCGAAGGCCGTCGTCCGTGTCGGCGACCGCGTCTTCTCCGCCGCCTCGGTCATCGCCGGCGGCCTCATCCTCTTCGTGCTCGTGCTCGTCGCCGCGTTCCTCGTCTGGCAGAGCATCCCGGCCTTCTCCGCCAAGGTCGGAGAGCTGCCGGGCAAGGCCACGAACTTCTGGGACTTCGTCGGCCCCCTGGTCTTCGGCACCGTCTGGTCCGCGCTCATCGCGCTCGTGATCGCCGTGCCGCTGTCCCTCGGGATCGCCCTCTTCATCTCGCACTTCGCGCCGCGTCGACTCGCGCCGGTCCTCGGCTACGTGATCGACCTGCTGGCCGCGGTGCCGTCGGTCGTCTACGGCCTCTGGGGCATCGCCGTGCTGGCGCCCCTGGTGAAGCCGTTCTACGTGTTCCTCAACGAGTACCTCGGCTGGTTCCCGCTGTTCTCCGGCCAGGTGTCCGGCACCGGCCGCACGATCCTGACGGCGTCGATCGTCCTCGCCGTCATGGCTATCCCGATCATGACCGCGGTCATGCGTGAGATCTTCCTGCAGGCCCCGACCCTCAACGAGGAAGCGGCCCTGGCCCTCGGCGCGACCCGCTGGGAGATGATCCGCCTGTCGGTCCTGCCGTTCGCGAAGTCCGGCATCGTCTCCGCGATCATGCTCGGCCTCGGTCGCGCACTCGGCGAGACGATGGCGATCGCGCTGGTGCTGTCGGTCTCGACGAACGTCACGTTCCAGATGCTGACGTCGCAGAACCCCTCGACGATCGCCGCGAACATCGCCCTGCAGTTCGCCGAGGCCTCGGGCACGGCACTCAACGCGCTCATCGCGTCGGGTCTGATCCTCTTCGTCATCACCCTGGTCATCAACATGCTCGCGCGGTACATCGTCCGCAGCCGAGTCAGCTGAGAGGTCGCACCCGATGTCCCTCGCGCTCCGTCAGACCGGCACCGCCGGCAACGTCTACGCCAACGGCAAGCTGCACGCCTCCGTCCCGTGGCTGCTGCTGGTCGGCAGCTGGGTCGCCCTCGTCCTGGTCTTCGCCCTGCTCAACGCGGGTGGCGCCGTCGAGGACTTCAACGTCGTCGCCGCGATCTTCCTCGGCACGGTCCTGTTCGACGTCCTCATCGTCGTCATCTCGCGCATCGTCGAGGGCGGCCGCAAGGCGGTCGACCGCCTGGTCACCTCGCTCGTCATCACGGCGTTCGTCATCGCGGTCCTGCCGCTGGTGTCGTTGCTCTGGACGGTCATCGCCAAGGGCATCGCCCGCTTCGACGCGAACTTCTTCTCGTACTCGATGCGCGGGGTCATCTCCGAGGGTGGCGGCGCTGTCCACGCCCTCATCGGCACGCTCGAGATCACGCTGTTCGCGGCGCTCATCTCGGTGCCGATCGGCCTGCTCACCTCGATCTACCTGGTCGAGTACGGTCGCGGCGCACTGGCGAAGGGCATCACGTTCTTCGTCGACGTCATGACGGGCATCCCGTCGATCGTCGCGGGCCTGTTCGCCTACGCGCTCTTCGCGCTGTTCCTCGGCCCGGGTGCCCGCTTCGGCCTGGTCGGCTCCGTCGCCCTGTCGGTGCTGATGATCCCGATCGTCGTGCGCTCCACCGAAGAGGTGCTGAAGATCGTCCCGATGGAACTCCGCGAGGCCTCGTACGCCCTCGGTGTGCCGAAGTACCTCACGATCCTCAAGGTGGTGCTCCCCACCAGCCTCGCCGGCATCACCACCGGCGTCATGCTCTCGATCGCCCGCGTCATCGGTGAGACCGCCCCGCTGCTCGTCACGGCCGGCTTCACCGCGAGCATGAACTACAACCTGTTCCGTGACCCGATGATGACCCTGCCGGTGTACGCGTACACGCAGTACTCGCAGCAGGGCGCCAACCCGGTGCCGTTCGTCGACCGGGCCTGGACCGCGGCCCTCGTGCTCATCCTGATCGTGATGCTGCTCAACCTGCTCGCCCGGTTCATCACCCGCCTCTTCGCCCCCAAGCTCAGCCGCTGACCCTCCGCCCCCCGCGGAACCAGCGACACCACCCACCCAGAAGGATCAACGTGTCCAAGCGCATCGAGGTCGACGGCCTCAACGTCTACTACTCGAAGTTCAAGGCGGTCGAGGGCGTCGACATCACCATCGAGCCCCGCACCGTCACGGCCTTCATCGGCCCGTCGGGCTGCGGCAAGTCCACCTTCCTCCGCACCCTGAATCGCATGCACGAGGTCATCCCCGGCGCATGGGTCGAGGGCTCGGTCAAGATCGACGGCGACGACCTGTACGGCGCCGGCGTCGACCCCGTGCTCGTCCGTCGTCAGGTCGGCATGGTCTTCCAGCGTCCGAACCCGTTCCCCACGATGTCGATCCGCGACAACGTGCTCGCGGGCGTGAAGCTCAACAACAAGCGCGTCTCCCGCTCCGAGGCCGACGACATCGTCGAGCGCTCGCTGCAGGGCGCGAACCTGTGGAACGAGGTCAAGGACCGCCTCGACAAGCCCGGCATGGGCCTGTCCGGTGGGCAGCAGCAGCGTCTCTGCATCGCCCGCGCGATCGCGGTGGAGCCGGACGTGCTCCTGATGGACGAGCCCTGCTCGGCCCTCGACCCGATCTCGACCCTCGCCATCGAGGACCTGATCGAGGAGCTCAAGAAGGAGTTCACGATCGTGATCGTGACCCACAACATGCAGCAGGCGTCGCGTGTCAGCGACAAGACGGCGTTCTTCAACATCGCCGGTACCGGCGCTCCCGGCAAGCTCATCGAGTTCGACGACACCGCGACGATGTTCTCGAACCCGTCCGTGCAGGCCACCGAGGACTACGTCTCGGGCCGCTTCGGTTGATCGGCATCCGTCCGTCGCGCTGACGGACTGCCTGGAGGCCCGGTGCACGTCCGCCACGGACGCGCACCGGGCCTTCGTGGTTGCGCCCGGCCCCGTGCACGCGTGTCGCGACCGGACACCCGTCGATCGACTCGTGGAACGACGAAAGGTGCCTGCGCATCGACTGCACAGGCACCTTCCGGAAGTGGGTCAGGCGGTGGTGGTGGGCACCGCCATGATCGGCGAGGTGGTCGGCTGCTCGGAACCGCCCTCGGGCTCGACCGTCATGCCGATCGTCGCGCCCTCGGACATCGAGCCCTGCAGCACGGCGGAGTGCACACCGTCGGCCACACCGTCGACCAGGCCGGCCGACTTGATCGTGCCGCCCTGCTCCTCGGAGCCGATGTACCAGAGCTCGTACGTCTTGCCCTTCGGCGCCTGCTCGACGCCGTCGAGGATCACCGCGGACTTGCCGAGGTCGTTCGACCACACCACCGTCGCCGAACCCCCGCCCGCGACCTTGGTCGTGGTGCGCTGGAAGTCCGAGGCGGCGTAGATGCGGTCGAGGCCGCTCGAGGCCTGCGTGGTGCCGGTGCCGGAGCCGTTCGGGTCGAAGATCGATCCGACGCCGAGTCCGCCGAAGAAGACCGCGGCGACAGCAGCGGCGGCCGTCAGCATGACTGCAGGACGCTGGAACCAGCGGCGGCGAGCTTCGGACGACGCCCGGCCACCGGCGGTGGGGCCGTCGGCGATCGAGGCGACGTGCCTGGCGGGCTCGGGACGGGCCTCCTGGACGGAGGTGGTCTCGGCGACCGGGGTCTGGTCGACCGTCGTGTCGGCGAGGGGTGCGGCCTGGGGGGTCGTGGCGATCTGGGCCAGCAGCGACGCCTTGAGCGACGCGGGGGGCTCGATCGGTGCGACGGCGTAGGCGAGCTGCAGCGCGGTCTCGCGCAGCGAGTCGTTCTCGGCCTGCAGCTCGGGAGACGTCCGGAGGGCGTCCTCGAGGAGCGCGCGCTCGTCGTCGGACAGCGCGTCGAGGGCGTGGGAACCCGTCATCAGTGCGGGGTCGTCGTGGCGTTCGGTCATGAGGTCACCCCCATCTCGTCTCGGAGTCGGATCATCCCGTCACGGAGACGGGTCTTGACGGTGCCGATGGGGACACCGAGGTGTTCGGCCATCTCGCTGTGCGAGTAGCCGCCGTAGTACGCGAGTTGCACGGCCTGCCGCTGGAACTCGGTGAGCTTCGCCAGCGCTCGGCCGACGCGCTCGTGCTCGATGCGGATCTCGACGGACTCGGAGACCTGGTCGAAACCGGCCTCGAGGTCGCGGATGCCGATCTTGGTGTCGCGGTCGTGCGACGACTGCGAGGCACGGACCCGGTCGACCGCCCGGCGATGAGCCATGGTGAGGACCCAGCTGGCGGCGGTGCCGCGCTTCCGGTCGAAGCGGGTGGCCTGCTGCCAGACCTCCAGGAAGACCTCCTGCGTGACCTCTTCCGACTGCGCGCGGTCCCGGAGGAGGCGCGTGATCAGACCGAGGACCCGACCGGAGAGTGCGTCGTAGAGGTCCGCGAAGGCGGCTTGGTCACCGGCGGCGACCCGGGCGAGGAGGTCGTCCGGCGATGCCTGAGCTGGCTCTGACGAGCTCCAGCGTTCGGGGTCGCTATCCACGAGGGCAAGCATTGCAGGTTTCCCTCCTCTCGGTTGCTTTCGTTGACCAGGCGGGTAGCGCGAAGCCTCCGCATGGGCGGTCGAGACGAGGGGCCGGCGTGACCCACAGGGAATTGACCGGCGGTGCCGGTCCGGGTCACACCGGGCCTCTCGCTTCGTGACGGGCATTCCGTCCGTCACGCAGATGATTCGGCGCGGTCCCCGCTGTGGATTGGATGGGGGTCGGGATTTCTCGGCGGGACGGGCGCGGCGTGCCTTCGCAGGGGTGCGCGCTGGCACGCCCGGGGCCGGTTCTGTCCACCATGAGTGAACAGGGTCGAGTGATCAGCCAGCGTCTCGTAGACTTGACCTCGCCGGGCCGCAGCAAGCCCCGGGCTCCAAAATTCGCCGCTTCGAGCGGCCTCGCGCCGAGAGGCGCTTCTGCGGCCCGGTCTTTCCATGCCCGGGTGCGTTCCGGTCTTCTGCTGTGCGGCCCTGGCCTGGTGCGTCATCGCGCTGCTGTGCGGCCCTGGCCTGGAGGCCCGGTGCGGGTCCGTCCCGCAGCGCGCTCAGTCCAGGCTGTCGCGGCGCCAGAGCGCCGCCGCCTCGGTCAGATCGGCCGCCAGCTCCGTCAGGCGGAGCGCCCGCGTCGTGAGTTCGCTCGCGCGCTCGGACGCGACCAGGTCCGACTCGTCCGCCACGGCGGTCGCGCCGGCAGCGGTCAGACGGCAGAACGACGCCCCGCGGTCGAGCGCCACCGCGAGGTCGCCGGTGTACAGGCCGTGCAGGATGCGGTCGGCGAGCGTCAGGATCTCGGCCGGGCCCGTCGGTTCCTCGGCGCCCGCGACCGCCTGGTCGATCGTGCCGATCTGCGCGGTGCCCCGCTCGAACAGGTACGCGATCTCCTCCGGGTTCTGCCGGATGACGATGCGCACCAGGTACACCCGCCAGAGCGCCCCCGGCAGGGTGTGCGCCCCGACCCGTGCCCACAGCTCCGCGATGGCGTCGATGCCGTGCACGTCGGTGTAGGTGACGAGCCGCTCGACCACGGCGGGGTCCGGGTCCTCGCGCACCCGGTGCAGCAGGGCGTTCGCGGTCTCGTGCGCGACACGGTTCACCAGCGCCGGGTCCTCACCGCCCTGGATGGCGGCGAACTCGGCGTCGGTGAAGTGGACGGGACGGTGGTGATCGCGAGGCACCGCAGCAGTGTAGGCGCGGCCGGTGACACGCCCGCGTCCCGTTCGCCCAGAACGCAACGGCTGCGCCACGCGTACCGTGTTGCGGCAGGGAGGCGCTCCTCCCTGCACGTGAAGGAGAGGATCATCCATGAACGCCCTGCTCATCATCCTGGCTGTGATCGCAGTCATCCTGCTGTTCGTCGGCGGGTTCGCCGCGAGCCTGAAGTTCCTGCTCTGGGTGGGCATCGTGCTGCTGGTCATCGCGGTCATCGCGTGGCTGCTGCGCTCGCTCACCGGACGTCGGGGCTGACCCGGACCGACGGTTCCGCTCCTTCAGGCCCTCACCCGCTAGCCTTGCGGGTGAGGGCCTCTAGCTCAGTTGGTAGAGCACCGGACTTTTAATCCGAGGGTCGTGGGTTCGAGCCCCACGGGGCCCACACCCTCCTGAACCCCGGCGTGTCAGGCAGACGCCCCACCGGCGGCGATGCGGATGGCGGTGGACAGGATGGCCCCGGCGGTGGTGCCGGTCGCGACCGTCGGGTGGACGCCGTCGGCGTCAGCCGCACCGGACGCGTAGGTGCCGTCGAGGCGCCGGACCGGGAACCAGGGGTCGACGAGCAGCCACCCCCGATCGGTGGTGAACCGGGCGAGGTCGCGGTTGTGGGCGAACCCGCCGGCGGCACGGTCGATGTGGTCGGCGCCGTGGTCGGTGAGGTTGGACGGTGCGACCTGCCCGATGACGACGTGGTCGGCGCCGACGACCTCGACGATCGCGGCGATGTTGTCGCGGATGGTCGACCGACCCACGCCGAGGCGGATGTCGTTGGTCCCCACCATGACGACGAGGACGTCAGCGTCAACGGTGGCCACGGCGTTCCGCACCGCCGCCGACGTCGCGCCGCTGATGCCGACACCGCTGACGAGCCGCAGATCGGTCCCGGTCAGGAACCTGGTCCAGGAGAACGAGTTCTCGGGGTTCGTGATGCTGTCGCCGGCATAGGTGACGGTCGTCACGGGAGCTCCCAGGGTCGGTTTCGGTCGCGGGTGTCCAGCCAACCACGCCCAGTACAGCGCTCCGCGTGCCGCCAGTGGTGTTCGCGGACACTCCTCACCGGTCAGCCGCGGTGCGGATCGGGCCGCGTAGAATCCCGGCCGTGGCCCGACGAACCGACGGCGGATGGCCGGACGGTCCCCGTTCGCTGCTGCTCAGACGACGACGCCGGAGGCGACGCCTGTTACCGGCTGTCGCCCTCGGCGCGATGAGCCTCGGCGTCGCCGGGTTCCTCGTCATGCTCCCGGCGGTGTCCGACGCGTGCCAGCCGGAGCCGGGAGCACCGACCGTGTCGGCGAGCGAGGCGGCGTCGGCGATCGCCACCGGCTCGGACGTGCTCATCGTCGGCGACTCGTACACGGCCGGGCGTGGCTCGTACGACGGCATGCACGGTTGGGCGCAGGACCTCGTCGCGGAACGCGGCTGGGACGCCACCATCGACGGCGTGCCCGGGAGCGGCTACGTGAACACCGGGAGGTCGCACTCCTCCGCACGGACCTACATCGCGCGGATCGAGCGGCATGCGTCCCTCGACCCCGAGCTGGTCATCGTGCAGGGCAGCCAGAACGACTGGCTCGTCGATGCCACGACCCTCGAGACCCGCGTCGAGCAGACCCTGCGGACCGCGGAGCGACAGTGGCCGGACGCGGTCGTGGTCGCGATCGGCCCCTCGGCACCGCAGCCCCGCGCGAAGACCACCGTCGCCATCTCGGCGGCGGTCGCCGCCGGCGCACGAGACGCCCGGGTGCCGTTCATCGACGCGATCGACCGGCAGTGGTTCACGTCGAGCAACAGTGCGAGCTACGCGGCGGGCGACGGGCAGCACCTCAACGACGACGGGTACCGCTACCTGGCCGACAGGATCGACGGGGCGCTCGAAGAACTCACCAGGGCCGCGCCGAGCGAACGCTGCTCCTGACGACGTGACCGGGCACCGTGGGCGGCGGCACCGGGGTACAAGTCGTCCCCAGCCGGCTCATGGCGGATCCCCTGCACAGCCCAGCCCGCCCTCAGCGGATTGTTGGCATACCGCCGATAGTGTCGTTCCCGGATCCGATCGACGGATCCTGCAACACCGCACCACCACGAACGAACGGGGTACACCGTGATCGAGCCCATCGACGCCACGCAGACCAGCACCACCGGTGACGCGCGCCGCATCGTCGAGCTCGCAGCAGCGACCAACACGACGATGAGCAACGAGCTCCTGCTCGACACGCTCCGCCGCAACGCCCAGGTCACTACTCGCCACATCCGCAAGGACTTCATCGAGGTCGCGACGGCCACCGCTGTGCTCGGCTACGTCTGCCGGCAGCGCAAGGACTTCATCGCGCTCCGTGGCGATGATCCGGCGTGGGCGCACGAGGTCGGCCGCTACGCGACCGAGTCCCTCGCGGTCGAGGCGCTCCGGATGCGCCGCGGCTGACGCCCGGCTTCCGACACACACGCAGAAGGCCCCGCCGGACACCCGGCGGGGCCTTCGTCGTGTCAGCGGTGCGAGCCGACCGGAGTCCTCAGGACCAGACGCGGCGGATCCCCCACGAACCGGTCCAGGTCTCGTCCGGCTCGAGCCAGCGCAGACCCTCGCCCGAGTTCAGGGCGTTCGCGGGCGCCGTCATCGGTTCGACCGCGACGGCCAGGCCCTTCCCGTCGCCCCGCGGGTACTCGCGCGACGTGAAGACCTGCACGTAGGGGAACGAGGCGTCCTGCCAGAGCTCGACCCCGTCACCCTCGGGCCCGTGCATCGTCGTGCGGCGGATCCCCTCGGCGTCTGGGGTGACGTCCTTGTACGCGGTGTCGAGGTCCGAGTCCCCGGCACGCCGCCCCTGGCGCAGGTCGTACGGCGTGCCCTCGACCGGCACCGAACCGTTCGGCACCTTCTGCTCGTCGACCGTGAACGCGGTCGCGGCGTCGAGCGTGACGACCAGGTCGTCGGCGGGGGTGTCACCGGCACGCAGGTAGGGGTGCGCGCCGACCGCGAAGGGTGCGCGGACACCCGAACGGTTCGTGACCTCGTGCGTGACGCGGATGCCGTCGTCGACGAGTTCGTGCAGCACGCGCGTCTCGAGGGTGAAGGGCCACCCGTGCTGCGGGTGGATCGTCGCCGCTTGCTGGATCGACGTCTCGGTCTGCGAGACCACCCGGTACGGAGCGAACCGGAGCAGTCCGTGCGACGCGTTGCCGTACTTCGGCTCCGAGACGTCGAGCTGCTGCCGCTTGCCGTCGAGCTCCCACGCAGCGCCGGCGACGCGGTTCGGCCAGGGTGCGAGGACGATACCGTTCGCGCCCGGCGGCTGCTCGGTCACGGGGAACGGCTCGGTGATGTCGAAGCCGGCGACGCGGAGTTCGCGGATGCCCGCGGCGACCTCGGTGACCACGGCTTCGACGACCCCGTCGGGTCCGGCGTGGTGGAGGCGGTACTGGCCACCCGTGGGTGCTGCGGTCATGGGGCGTTCTTCCTTCCGGCTGGTTCGGTGCGACGCTCGCCGTCGGCGACGATCACCTGGGCCCCGGCCGCCCGGATCGCGGCGACCGCGGCGGCATCGGCCTCGGCGGTGACGACGACGTCAATGTCCTCGAGCGCGCGGACGACCCCGATGTGGGCCCGGCCGAACTTCGACCCGTCCGCGACCACGACCGTACGCCGGGCCGTCGCCGCGAGCATCCGCTTTGCTTCGGTCTCGGGCAGGTTCACGTTCGTCAGCCCGTGGTCGACGTCGAGTCCGGTGCCGCCGAGGAAGACGAGGTCGGCGGCGATCATCGGCAGGACCGCGCCGTTGAAGGGGGCGACGAGTGAGTGCTGCAGGGGCCGGAGGGTGCCGCCGGTGACGATCACGGTGAAGCGCGGGACAGCTCGCTCGAGCGCGAGCGCCGTGGTGAGGGAGTTCGTGACGACGGTGACGCCGGTGAGTTCGGTGCGCGCCACGAGGGCCTCGGCGACGGCGGCCGGCGTGGTGCCGACGTCGAGGACGACGCACTCCCCCGGGCGCACCAGCGCGGCGGCCGCACGGCCGATGGCCGCCTTGGCCACCTGGTGCTCGACGGCGGTCTCCTCGAAGGGGCGCTCGGTGGACCCGGCCCCGAGGCGGACGGCGCCCCCGTGCACCCGGCGGATCCGGGCCTCCTGGTCGAGGACGGCGAGGTCCTGGCGGACGGTCACCTCGCTGGTGCCGAGGGACGCGGCCAACGCGGCCGTCCGGACCATGCCCGGGGCGCCGTCGACGATCGCGACGATGCGGTCCTGCCGCAGGGGCGCGGGCAGCGCGCCGGCGAGGAACGAGAGGTCGGCGTCCGTCATGTGGACAGTTTCGCTTGCTTCCGATGTCTTTCGCAACGCTTCAGTCGAGCGCTAGGCTGTCCCGGTGATCACCAAGCGCGTGACGAAGCTCGCGGACGGCCGCGACCTCTTCTACTTCGACGACGCCGACTCGACGCTGCCAGCAGAACGCAGCATCGACGGGCGCGTGCTCGACCCGCGGCCCGAGACGGCGCGGATGCGGCAGGACGTCCTGACGGGCGAGTGGGTGTCGATCGCGGCGTCCCGGCAGAACCGGGTGTTCCTGCCGCCGGCCGACCAGGACCCGCTCGCACCCCAGAGCCCGGCCAACCCGTCCGAGATCCCGAGCCGCTACGACGTCGCGGTGTTCGAGAACCGTTCGCCGTCGTTCGGCCCGCTGCTCGAAGCCGACGACGCTCCCGAGTCGCTCGAGTCCCTGAGCGACGTCGGCCTGAACCGCCAGCTCCGCTCGGTCGGCCGGTGCGAGGTCGTGTGCTTCTCACCCGAGACCTCAGGGTCCTTCGCCTCCATCTCCGAGTCGCGCGCCCGCACCGTCGTCGAGGCCTGGGCCGACCGCACCGCTGCACTCTCCGCGATGCCGGGCATCCAGCAGGTGTTCCCCTTCGAGAACCGGGGCGAGGCGATCGGCGTCACGCTGCACCACCCGCACGGGCAGATCTACTCGTACCCGTACATCACCCCGCGCACGCAGCGACTGCTCGCGAGCATCGAACGGTTCGGCCCGGACCTGTTCGAGCAGCACCTCGCGAACGAGCGGGGTTCCGAGCGGGTCGTCCTCGCTGGCGAGCACTTCACCGCCTTCGTCCCGTTCGCCGCGCGCTGGCCGATCGAGATCCACATGCTGCCGCACCGCCACGTCCCCGACTTCGCCGGCCTGACCGACGCCGAGAAGGACGAGCTCGCGCACATGCACCTCCGGCTCACCCGCGGGCTCGACGCGCTCTACGGCGACCCGACGCCGTACATCGCCGCGTGGCACCAGGCACCGGTGCACACCGCCCGCGACACCGTGCGGCTGATGCTGCAGATCACCTCGCCGCGACGTGCGGCGGACAAGTTGAAGTTCCTGGCCGGCAGCGAAGCCGCCATGGGCGCCTGGATCGGGGACCTCGTGCCCGAGAAGGCGGCCGAGTTCATCCGACAGGGAGTCGAGCGCGCATGACGTTCCAGCAGGTCTACGGGTACGAGCCGACGGTGCGGTACTCCGCCCCGGGTCGCGTCAACCTGATCGGTGAGCACACCGACTACAACGACGGCTACGTGCTGCCCTTCGCGATCGACCGTCGCACCACCGCCTCCATCGCGCAGCGCGACGACCGGACGATCCGCGTCGCCTCCGCCTTCGACGCCATGAGCGAGCCGGTGGCGCTGTCCCTCGACGACCTGTCGCCCGAGGCCATGGACGGCTGGTCGGCCTACGTCTTCGGCATCGCCTGGGCCCTGCACGAGCAGGCCGGTGCCGATCTGAGCGACAAGACCGGGTTCGACGTCTTCATCGAGTCCGACGTACCGGTCGGTGCGGGCCTGTCGTCGAGTGCCGCGATCGAGTGCGGTGTCGCGCTGGCGTTCAACGACCTGTGGGAACTCGGCCTCGACCGGAAGACCCTGGCGCGCGTCGGGCAGTACTCCGAGAACCACGCTGTCGGTGCCCCCACCGGGATCATGGACCAGTCCGCCTCGCTGCTCGGCGAGCAGGACGCCGTCGTGTTCCTCGACTGCCGCACGCTCGACACCGCTGTCGTCGACCTCGCGCTCGAGGCGAACGGGCTCGAGGTCCTGGTGATCGACACCCGTGTCGAGCACGCCCATGCGACCGGTGGATACGCGGCTCGTCGGGCCTCGTGCGAGAAGGGTGCGCAGGTGCTCGGTGTCGAGGCCCTTCGTGACGTCGGCGTCGACGACCTACCCCGCGCGCAGGAGCTCCTGGACGACGAGACCTTCCGCCGCGTTCGGCACATCGTGACCGAGGACCAGCGTGTCCTCGACACCGTCCGCACCTTGCGCGAACAGGGCCCACGGGCGATCGGTTCGCTGCTCGTCGCGTCGCACGAGTCGATGCGCGACGACTTCGAGATCTCCGTGCCGGAGCTCGACCTGGCCGTCGCGACGGCTGTCGGGCACGGTGCCGTCGGTGCCCGCATGACCGGGGGCGGATTCGGCGGTGCGGCGATCGCGCTCGTCGACCAGGAGTCCCGCGGTGCGATCACCGCGGCCGTCATCGATGCCTTCGCCGAGGCCGGGTACCGCGAGCCGAACGTGTTCACGGTGCACGCCGCGCAGGGCGCCCGGCGCGACTGACGGCCCTCGGCCGCTCGACGTTTCGCGCTCAGCGACAGTTCACGCGGCGATCAGCCCGTGGACTGTCGCTCGGCGCGAAAGAACGGCAGCGCCCGCCGCGCGCCCGCCTACTCAGCCGGAGTAGTCCGCGTACCCGACGCGCTCGACGACGTTTCCGAGTACGAACGGGTGCGTCCGACCGTGTTCCACGGCCCACTCCACCCACGCGGTCTGTGCCGGCATGAGCAGCCACACCAGGGCGGTCGTCCCGAGCACGGCGGCCAGGGTCAAGCCCATCACGGTGTGCTCGTCGAACCGGGCTGCACCTCGCCGGGCGATCGCGACGACGAACCCGACGACCGCGAACCCCACCGTCGCGAGCGTCCATCCGAACCAGGGGCCCGACGTGAACGTGTACTCCTGGCCGGCGTGCACGAAGGTCGTCGCCCAGCTCGAACCCGGTGCCTGGAACAGCACGCAGATCGCCACGATGACGATCAGCCACCGGGCGTCCTTGGTCAGTTGCGACGGCTCGGACCGGGCTCGCATCACCGGCGTTGTCTGCAGTCGTTCATCCCCCATGCCGCGACCGTAGCACCGGCGGAGTGCGCTTCGTGTGCAGCAATGGTCGGGTGCGACGACGGCACCCGACCATTGCTGCACACCATCAGCACGCGACCAGCACGCGAGCGCAGGCAGCGCGCGACCCCGCGCGCTACGACAGCTGGCGCTCGGCGGCCTCGACGACGTTCTTCATGAGCATCGCGCGGGTCATCGGGCCGACGCCACCGGGGGTCGGCGACAGGAAGCCCGCGACCGACGCGACCGCGGGGTCGACGTCGCCGTGCAGCTTCGCCTTGCCGGTCTCCTCGTTGACCACGCGGGTGATCCCCACGTCGATGACGGCGGCACCGGGCTGCACCCAGTCGGGCTTGACGAGCCCGGCGACCCCCGCAGCGGCGACGATGATGTCGGCACGACGGCACTCCGCGGCGACGTCGGCGGTCAGCGAGTGCGTCAGGGTCGCGGTCGCCTCGAGCCGCGTGAGCAGCAGACCGAGCGGCCGCCCGACGGTCAGCCCCTGGCCGATGATCGTGACGTGCGCACCACGGATCGGGATCTCGTACGCGTCGAGCATCGCGACGATGCCCCGGGGGGTGCACGGCAGCGGTGCGTCGATCGTGCCGGCGCCACCGGGCACGGCGAGCACCAGCTCGCCGAGGTTCGTCGGGTGCAGGCCGTCGGCGTCCTTCGCCGGGTCCATCAGCTCGAGCATCGGCGTCGGGTCGATGCCCTGCGGCAGCGGGAGCTGCACGATGAACGCGGTGACCCGGGGGTCGTCGTTCATCTGCAGGATCGCGGCCCGGATGTCGGCAGCGGACGCCGTCTCCGGCAGGTCGATGCGGTGCGAGTCGAGCCCGATCGACGCCGAGTCGCGGTGCTTGCCCGCGACGTAGGACATCGAGCCGGGGTTCGAGCCGACCATGATCGTGCCGAGCCCAGGACGGATGCCGTGCTCGTGCAGGCGGTCGATCCGGCCCCGGAGTTCGTCGAGCGTCCGGGCGGCGAGGGCGGTGCCGTCGATGCGGACGGCACTGCCCTCACCGGCCCAGGGCTCGCGCGGGAGCGCCGCGCTGACCGAACCGCTCACGCGTAGAGCGGGAACGCGTCGGTCAGGACCTTCACCCGGGCCGAGAGCGCTGCGACGTCCGGGTTCGGCATGAGGGTCAGCGCGATGATGTCGGCCACCTCGGTGAACTCGGCGTCGCCGAAGCCGCGGGTCGCCAGCGCCGAGGTGCCGATGCGGACACCCGAGGTGACCATCGGCGGGCGCGGGTCGAACGGCACGGAGTTGCGGTTCACGGTGATGCCGACCTCGTGCAGCAGGTCTTCGGCCTGCTTGCCGTCGACCTCGGACGCGCGCAGGTCGACGAGCACCAGGTGCACGTCGGTGCCGCCGGTGAGCACGTCGATGCCCACGGCCTTGGCGTCGTCAGCGGTCAGGCGGGCGGCGAGGGCCTGGGCGCCACGGATCGTGCGCTCCTGACGGTCCTTGAACTCCGGGGTGCCGGCGAGCAGGAACGCGGTGGCCTTCGCGGCGATCACGTGCATGAGCGGGCCGCCCTGCTGGCCCGGGAAGACCGCGGAGTTCAGCTTCTTGAACAGGGTCTCGTCGTTCGACAGGATGATGCCCGAGCGGGGGCCGCCCAGGGTCTTGTGCACCGTCGACGAGACGACGTGGGCGTGCGGGACCGGGGACGGGTGCAGACCGGCGGCGACGAGGCCGGCGAAGTGCGCCATGTCGACCCAGAGCTTCGCGCCGACCTCGTCCGCGATCTCGCGGAACTTCGCGAAGTCGAGCTGGCGCGGGTAGGCGGACCAACCGGCGATCAGGACCTTCGGCTGGTGCTCGATGGCCTTGGCGCGGATGTCGTCGTAGTCGACCTCGAACGTCTCGGGGTCGACGCCGTACGCCACGGCGTTGTAGATGCGGCCGGAGAAGTTGAGCTTCATGCCGTGGGTCAGGTGCCCGCCGTGTGCGAGCTCGAGGCCGAGGATGGTGTCGCCGGCCGAGGCGATGGCGTGCAGGACGGCCGCGTTCGCCGTCGCGCCGGAATGCGGCTGCACGTTCGCGTACTCGGCACCGAAGAGCGCCTTGGCACGGTCGATGGCGAGCTGCTCGGCGACGTCGACGTACTCGCAGCCGCCGTAGTAGCGCTTGCCCGGGTAGCCCTCGGCGTACTTGTTGGTGAGCACGGAGCCCTGCGACTCGAGCACGGCGCGCGGCACGAAGTTCTCGGACGCGATCATCTCGAGGGTGTCCCGCTGGCGGCCGAGCTCCTGCTGCAGGACGGCGGCGATCTCGGGGTCGACCTCGGTGAGCGGGGCGTTGAACGCGGCGCGGGCGGCGGCCTGCTCGGCCACCTCGGCCGAGTCGGAGACGAACGGGGGCAGATCGGCAATGGACACGGGACTCCTACGGTGTGCGGACGACCAGCTGGTCGCACTCGGACGGTCGGTCGGTGCAGCCCAGGCGTACGGCCGCGCACCGTGTCTTTGTCGCTCCCCGATGGTGACCCATCCAACGCCAGTCGCGACCTGACGATCGTACCGAGCGACCCCGCCCTGTGTCACCCTGGAGGCATGACGCTGCTCTCGCCCGACGTGGACGAACGGACCACCACGGACGAACGGACCAGTGCGCGGGCGGACACCCCCTGGGTCGCGGTGGTGTGGGACGACCCGGTGAACCTGATGTCGTACGTCACCTACGTCTTCCAGCGGCACTTCGGGTTCTCGCGCGAGCAGGCCGAGCGGCTCATGCACCAGGTGAACGACGACGGTCGGGCGATCGTGGCAACGGGCCCGCGTGAGTCGATGGAAGCCCACGTGCAGTCCATGCACGGCTACGGGCTGCAGGCGACCGTCGACAAGGCCCCCGAAGCGTGATCCCGTTCGTCCGCCGCGCCGACGGCGTCCACCTCGGCCTGTCCTCCGGCGAGCGCGACCTGCTCGCCTCGCTCACCGAGCAGCTGCGGCAGGTGCTCCGTGGAGACCTGTCCACCGACCCGATCAGCGAGCGGATGTTCCCGGACGCCTACCCGGGTGACGACGAGGCGAGCGCGGAGTTCCGGAAGTACACGCAGTCCGATCTGCTCACGCAGAAGACGACGAACGCCTCGATCGTGCACGACTGGCTGACGGGCACCCGCGACGGTTCGCTCGACGCCGAGGACGAGCAGGCGTGGCTCCGCACCCTCACCGACCTACGGCTGACGATCGCCGACCGGCTGGGCATCGAGGACGCCGACGACGAGGAGCGCTCGGTCGAGGCCGACGCGGGCGTCGGCCTGCGCGACGTCTACGACTGGCTCGGCTACGTGCAGGAGCACCTGGTCGTCACGCTCACGTCGCACTGACGGCCCACGGCCTGGAGGCCCGGATCACCTTCCGCGCGACGGATCACCCCCGCAGGTCGTCGCGGTGGGCTCGCGCCCAGTCGGCCAGGCTCCGGGGTGCGGTGCCGGTGATGCGCAGGACGTCGTCGCTCATCACGTCGACGCCGTCGAGGCCGCGGCGGACGACCCGGCCGAACTGCTGCCGGAGCCCCTCGGCCTGCCAGGCGGGCACCCCGCTCAGGCGCAGCACACCGGCGTAGACACGGCTCGGCAGGTGCAGGGCGCGCACGGGTCGGCCGAGCCCCGTCGCGAGCGCGGCGGCGACACCCCGCGCGTCGAGCAGGTCCGGCCCGGTGAGCACCGGTTCGGTGCCGTCGTGGCCGTCCTCCGTCAGCACCCGGGCGGCGGTCCGGGCGATGTCCTCGGTGTCGATCCAGCCGATCACCCCGCGGCCCGTGGTGTGCGGGAACCACCCCCGTCGGATCGCCGGCGCCGAGGGCTGCACGTTCGTCATGAACGACGAGGGGTGCAGGATCGTCCACGCCAGCCCGCTCTCGCGCACCAGCCGGTCGATGTGCCAGGCGGCGCTCGCCCACGACATCGGGGAGTGCTCGGCGGCGTCCCCGCCCGACAGCTGCACGATCCGGCCGACCCCGGCCCGCTGCGCCGCACGGACCCCGGTGGTGCCCTGCTCGCGCTGCCGCTGGCTGACCGGTGTCAAGAGGAAGAACCGATCGACCCCGTCGAGCGCCGCGGTGAGCGCGTCCTCGTCGTCCAGGTCGGCCAGGCGGCCGTCGATGCCTCGCGCCCGGAGCGCGTCGACCTGCTCGGGCCGTCGGACCACGGCTCGCACCGTCACCCCTGCCGTCCGCAGCAGCTCCGCCGTCTTGCCCCCGACGTCCCCGGTCACGCCGGTGACCGCCACGATCTCGCCCATGTCTGCTCCTCGTCCCACTGACCCGTCGTGGTATCAGTTTCCTGATACCGCAACGTACGCCGGTACGATCACCCCGTGCCCCAGGAACTCCCAGCCCCGCGCGACGACGTCGACGGCATCGTGGCGTGGACGGTGATCCGGGCCGCACGGACGCTCTCCCGCCGACTCGCGGCCGAGCTGGCGCCGCTCGGGTTGACACCCGTCGAGTTCGGGGCGCTCATCCAGCTCGCGGCAGCCGGCGAGCTCAGCCAGGCCGACCTGGCGCGGGCGGTCGGCGTCCGGCCGCAGAGCATGACGACGCTCGTCGGGGGGCTCTCGACGCGGGGACTCGTGGAGCGGGGGGCTGCACCCGGCCGGGGACGGGCCTCCCGGATGCGGCTGACCGACCAGGGCGAGGCGCTGCTGGCACGCGCCCACCCGATCGTCCGGGCGAGCAACGCATGGTTCGGCGACGGTGCGGAACCGATCTCGGCGACCCTCCTCCCGCTGCTCGAGCCGGACCCGCGCGACGACGGTTCCGCCGTTCCCTGACCGGTATCGGAAGGCAAACTTGCAAGGGGGGCTGGTGACGGACTAGCCTCCGGGGCGTGACCGACGCACCGGAGACCGACCCGACCGACCTGGCCGACGCCGTGCTGACGATGCACGGACGGCTGCGGCGGTCGTTGCTGGCCTCGAAGTCGGACGACGTCACGGCGTCGCAGACCGCCGCCCTCGGACGCCTGCTGCGGCACGGGCCGGCCACCATCGCCGACCTGGCGCGAGCCGAGGGTGTCCGACCGCAGTCGATGGGCGCGACCGTCCAGGCCCTGGTCGACCTCGGCCTGGCCGAGCGGCAGGCCGACCCGACGGACGGCCGGCGGTCGATCGTCAGCGCGACGGCGGCTGGCCGGGACGCACGCCAGGCCGCCTGGGCCGCGCGGAACCACGAGCTCGCCGAGCGGCTCGCGACCCTGCCCGAGGCGGACCGCCGCGTCGTCGCGCGGGCGATGGACCTGCTCGGGCCGATCGTCGATCCCTGACCCGCACCCGTCGCCCAGTCCTGCAACCGGAAGAAGCGCTCTCACGTCCACCACCACCACGACCCCCGACACGAGCACGGCCAGCGGCTTCGGTCCGAAGCTCCTCATCCCGGTGCTCGTCGGACCCTTGCTCAACCCGATCAACACCACGATGGTGTCGGTCGCCCTCACCCCGATCTCCCGCGACCTGGGCATCGGTGCGGCGCAGGCGATCTGGCTCGTCGCGGCCCTGTACCTGGCGAGTGCGATCGCGCAGCCCACGATGGGCAAGCTCGCCGACCGGTTCGGCCCGAAGAAGGTGTTCCTGACCGGGCTCGTCATCGTCGGGATCGCCGGGGTGGTGCCCGAGGTGCTGACCGGGTTCGGCGGCGCCGTGTTCGCCCGGGTGCTCATCGGCATCGGGACGTCGTCGGCCTACCCGGCCGCGCTCACCACGCTCCGGCAGCACTCCGCTCGGATCGGGAAGCCGACTCCACCGCTCGTGCTCGGGGCGCTGTCGATCACATCGCTCGTGTCCGCCGCCGCCGGCCCACCGCTCGGCGGGGCGCTCATCGCCGCCTTCGGCTGGCACGCGATCTTCCTGGTGAACGTGCCGCTCGCGGTGTTCGGCATCGTCGTGGCGACGCTCTGGCTGCCGTCCGACCGGCTGCGTCCGCGCGACGACGCCGACCTGCCGGTGCTGCAGGCGCTCGACCCGCTCGGCATGGTGCTGATGACCGGGACCGTCTCGGCGCTGCTCGTCTTCCTGCTCGACCTGTCCGCCGGGCTGTGGTGGCTGCTCGCGGTGGCCGTCCTGCTGCTCGTCGCCCTGGTGGCGTGGGAGCTGCGGGCCGTGCGACCGTTCGTCGACGTGCGGCTGCTCGCCCGGAACGGTGCCCTGTCGCGCACGTACGGCCGTCTGTTCCTGACGTACCTGCTCGCCTACACGATGACCTACGGGTTCTCGCAGTGGGTGCAGGACGTGGCGGGCTACCCGAGCGACGTCGCCGGGTACATCCAGCTGCCGGCCGCGATCGTCGCCGGGGTGGCCTCGTTCGTGGTCGCACGGAAGACCGCGATCCGCGGGCCGCTCGTCGTCGCCGCGCTGGTGCCGATCCTCGGCGGTGTGCTCCTGCTCTTCCTGCACACCGGGTCGCCCGTCGTCCTGCTCGCCCTGACCCCGGCACTGTTCGGGGTGCCGCAGGCCCTGGCATCGGTGTCGAACCAGGCAGCGCTGTACCGCCTCGTCCCCGCGGAGTACATCGGCACCGCGGCCGGGCTGTCCCGCACCGCGGTGTACATCGGGGCGATCGCGGCGTCCTCGCTCATCGGCGGTGTGTTCGGCCAGGCTCCGACGACGCCGGACCTGCACGTGCTGGCGTGGGTGATCCTCGGCGCCGCGGTGCTCCTGACGGTGCTGACCCTGGCCGACCGTCGCCTGCGTGACGCCGACGCCGGGCAGGCCACCACTGCTGCGCCCAACGCCACCGCCGCTGCGCCCGACGCCGACGCCGAATGAGCAGAAGACGACGGGTCGTACCCCGCACCCGACGTCCTCTGCTCACTCGAGGATCTCCCGACGTCCTGGGGCCCCTCGCCAACCGCGGACCGGTAGCGTCGCAGGCATGACGAACGGCGGCGGGTTCAGCAGCGGCACCAAGGCAGGCGCGGTCTGGAACGTGGTGATCTGCGGAATCCTCTGCGTCGGCATCCCGATCGCGGCGATCGCCAACGCCGACCGGGGTTCCGCGTACGTCGGCATCGGCATCGCCGCGACGGTCCTGGCCCTGTGCATGGAGGTCTACTTCGTCCGCCGCCTGCTCGCGCACCGGCGCTGACGCAGCGGCCTCGCTCCTGGGCGACGCGCGCCTTCCCGTCACGACGTCGTCGCTCCCGACGCCGACGCCCGACGCCGACGACTGACGCTTCGTGAGCAGGAACGGTCGAGTCGCCGCTTCCCACTCGACCGTTCCTGCTCACGAAGCACGTCCCCGGCGGCCGGTACCCTGATCCGGTGACCGACCCGACCCCCACACACTGGACCCTGACGCTCGTCTGCGACGACCAGCCCGGGATCGTGCACGCCGTCTCCGGAGCGATCGTCGCCGCCCAGGGCAACATCACCGAGTCGCAGCAGTTCTCCAGCGCCGACACGAACACGTTCTTCATGCGCCTGCAGGTGATGGCGCCGGTGGACCGCGCCGCCTTCGAGGCAGCGCTCGCCCCCGTCGCCGCCCGCTACGACGCCCGCGTCCAGCTCGACGTCGTCGGTCGTCCGCTACGCACCCTCGTGCTCGTGTCGAAGGCGGGCCACTGCCTGAACGACCTGCTCTACCGGCAGCGCGGCGGACAGCTGCCGATCGAGGTCCCCCTCGTCCTGTCGAACCACGCGGACCTGTCCGAGCTCGCCGCGTTCTACTCCGTGCCGTTCGAGCACCGCCCGGTCACCGACGCCGAGTCGAAGGAGCAGATGGAGCGACGCGTGCTGCAGGCGGTGGAGGAGCACGACATCGAGCTCGTCGTCCTCGCCCGCTACATGCAGATCCTGTCACCCGAGCTCTGCGCCGCGCTCGAGGGCCGTGCCGTGAACATCCACCACTCGTTCCTGCCCGGCTTCAAGGGCGCGAACCCGTACCGGCAAGCGCACGCACGCGGGGTCAAGCTCATCGGTGCGACCGCGCACTTCGTGACGAGTGACCTCGACGAGGGCCCGATCATCGAGCAGAACGTCGTCCGCGTCGACCACACCAAGGAACCAGCCGAGCTGGTGTCCATCGGGCAGGACGAGGAGTCCCGCACGCTCACCCAGGCGGTGCGCTGGATCGCGGAGGACCGCGTCCTGCTCGACGGCGCCCGCACCATCATCTTCAAGTAGGCAGCACCATGACCAACGCCCCGCAGTCCCCCGTCGACTGGGAATCGGTTCCCGACCCGGCAGCCGTCCGGCAGCCGCGACGGCGGTTCGAGGCCTGGATGGTCCTGCGGATCGCCGTGATGGTGTTCGGCCTGCTGTCCCTGGCCTTCTGGGGCTACTGGTCGTGGCAGCTCCCGCTCCCCGGCTACCTGTTCATGGTCGGCGCCCCGCTGTTCGCCGCGGTCGTCTGGTACTTCTTCCGGTCGCCGCGGTCCCCGATCGAGACCGACATCGTCGGCAAGACCATCGTCGAGGTCGCCCTGGTCGTCGCCGCAGGCGCGACCTGGATCTCCATCGGTCACCCGGTCGTCGGGATCGTCTTCATCGTGATCGCCGCTCTGAGTGGCGTGATCGCGTTCCGCAAGGAGACCGCATGAGCGCCACGGGCCTCCAGACCGGCCAGGAGGCCCGGCGCACGCTGGTCCGCGCAGCCCGCGTCGTCGACGCGGCCGGCACCACGGCCGACGGCTGGGTCCTGGTCGTCGGCGACACGATCCACGCGACCGGCTCCGGCCCCGAGGCCCCCGCGGCCGACCGGGTCGTCGACCTGGGCGACGGGGTCCTGACGCCCGGCTTCGTGGACCTGCACGGGCACGGTGGGGCGACCGAGGCGTACGAGGACGACTCGTTCGACCGTTCGCTCGCGATGCACCGTTCGCACGGCACGACCCGCTCCGTCCTGTCGCTCGTCGCGAACCCGGTGCCCGCCCTCGCGGCGTCGCTGGCGCGCGTCCGCGCCGTGATGGCGACCGACCCGCTCGTGCTCGGTGTGCACCTGGAGGGACCGTTCCTGTCCCCGCACAACAAGGGTGCGCACAACGAGTCGTTCCTGATCGATCCGACGCCCGCCGCGGTCGACGCGCTGCTCGGAGCGGGCGAGGGCGTCCTCCGCCAGGTCACGATCGCGCCCGAGCTGCCCGGAGCCCTCGACGCCGTCCGTCGGTTCGTCGCGGCCGGCGTCACGGTCGCCGTCGGCCACACGGTCGGGTCCTACGACCAGGCCCGGGCAGCCTTCGACGCCGGGGCGACGATCCTGACCCACGCGTGCAACGCGATGCCCGGGCTGCACCACCGCGCACCGGGGCCGATCGGCGCTGCCGTGGCGGACGACCGCGTGACGCTCGAGCTCATCCTGGACGGCGTGCACGTGCACCCGGTCGTGGCGGACACGCTCTTCCGGGCGGCACCGGGTCGTGTGGCGCTGATCACGGATGCGATGGGAGCCGCCGGCGCTGCGGACGGCTCGTACCGGCTCGGGTCGCTCGACGTCACGGTGACCGACGGGGTCGCGCACGTCGCGGGGACCGAGACCATCGCGGGGTCGACGCTGACGCAGGACGTGGCGCTCCGCAACGCGGTCTCGCTCGCCGGGCGGACCCTGCCCGAGGCGGTGGCGGCGCTGACGAGCGTGCCGGCCGCGGCGCTCGGGCTCGGCGACCGCCTGGGTCGGCTGGCGCCGGGGTTCGCCGCGGACCTCGTGGCGCTGTCGCCGTCGCTCGAGGTGCAGCGTGTGTGGGGCGGCGGGCGCGAGCTGCGCTGAGGCGCGCAGCGTGTGTTCACCGGTCGATCGGCCGCCCCCGCTCGCCGCTCGCCCAACCCGTGTCCGCCGTGTCCCCGACCCGGAGCGACAGCGTGCCGCCCCGCGTCACGAACGACGCCGGTACCCATGACTGCTCGAGGGTCCGCCCGTTCAACCGGGCTCCCTGCACGTACGGCTCGGTCCCGGTTGACCGGATGACGATCCGCTCCCCGCTTGCGCGCCGGATGTCGACCGTGCTGAACGTCGGGCTGCCGATGAGCATCTCCGCTCGCCCGGGCGTCTGCGGGAACAAGCCGATCGAGGCGAAGACGTACCAGGCGCTCATCGTGCCGAGGTCGTCGTTGCCCGGCAGGCCGCCCGGGCCGGTCGAGTAGGCGTCGTCCACGACCTGCCGCACGGTCTCCTGCGTCTTCCAGGGCTTGCCGAGCGCGTTGTACATCCACGGCGTGTGGATGTCGGGCTCGTTCGTCGGGTCGAACTTCGTCGCGTCGCCGCCCGTGACGGCCCAGTTGCCCGAGGCGTCGTGGAAGAAGTCGTCGAGCCGTGCGACCGCGGCGTCGTCACCGCCGAGCGCGCTCGACAGTCCCTGCACGTCCTGCGGCACGAGCCAGGTGTACTGCGCGCTCGTACCCTGCGCGAAGCCGGTCCCCGTCGACGGCGACCAGCCCGGCGTCCACGAGCCGTCGGCCTGCCGCGCGGCCTGGTACCCGACGGCGGCGTTGAAGGTGTTCTTCCAGTAGGTCCCCCGCTCGGCGAACATCCGGGCGTCGGAGCGGAGCCCCATCGCCCCCGCCCAGTACCCGAGCGCACTGTCCGAGATCGAGTCCTCGAGGGTCTCGGCCGCACCACCCCAGCAGGAGCAGTCGTCGTTCGCCGCGTACTGCCGCTCCAGGTACTCGTCGAGTGCGGGGCGCTGCGCCAGGCACTGCCCCGGGCACCCGATGTCGCTCTCGGCGTCCGCGTTCTCGACCGTCGCCTGGCGTTTGAGCGAGGCGTAGGCGGCCCGGACGTCGAAGTTCCGGACCCCCATGGCGTACCAGGTGGCGAGCGTCGCGGCCGAGGGGTCGCCGGTCATCACGTGCGTCGGTGCACCGAGGTGCAGCCACCGGTCCCACACGCCGCCGTTCTGCTCGGCGAACCGGAGCATCGACTGCGCCATGTCCCCGGCGACGTCCGGCCGAAGCAGTGCGAGCAGCTGGATCTGCGCCCGGTACTGGTCCCACCCGGAGTACGTGCCGTAGACGGCCCGGTGTCCGCGGTCCATCCGGTGCACCCGCAGGTCCGGGCCGAGGTAGCGCCCGTCGCGGTCGTTCAGCGTGTTCGGCTGCATGAGTGCGTGGTAGACCGACGTGTACAGCTGGGTGGTCCGGTCCGCCGTGCCACCGCCGACGCGCAGGCGGGACAGTTCACGGTTCCAGGAGGCCCGTGTGCCGGCCGCCACGCTGGCGACGGTCGATCGCTTGGTCACCTCGCCGTCACGGTTGGCGACCGCTCCGGCCGCGCTCACGTACGAGATGCCGATCTTCGCCTGCACCGTCGCTCCGCGACGCGCGTCGAACCCGACCCACGCGCCGGAGCCGCGACCGGCGCGGTCGGCGCCGGTCAGGTAACCCTCCCCACCGGAGGAGGACGTGCCTCCAGGCTGGACCGTGCCGTCCTTCCAGGTACCGGTGCTCGCGAACGCCGTGTCGAAGGTCGCGGTGAAGTAGAGGCGGTAGTAGCTGCGGCGGTCCGGGTTGGTGGCGCCGCCGCCGTTCGCACGGCGGCTGCAGAAGCCACCCGTCAGGACGCTGCCGCTGACCGTGCGGGTGCGGGGGTCGACGCTGGTGATCGCGGCCTCGCTGCCGTTGATCGAGTTCGAGGTCCGGAACAGCAGGTTCGCGTCCTTGCCGGCCGGGAACGTGAACGCGCCGACGCCGGCACGCGTGGTGACGGCGAGGTCGGTGCGGACGCCGTTGTCGAGCGTGACGCCGTAGCGGCCGGGGCTCGCGGACTCCTGGTCGTGGGAGTACCCGGCGGCGTAGACGGCGTCCTTCGCGTCGGCCGACGGCGAGGTCGTGACCGGGGTCGTGACCGGCATGATCGGCACGTCCCCGGCAGCACCCGGAGCACACCCGGCCCCGTTGAGGTGCGTCAGGCTGAAGCCGCGCAGCCGGTTCACGTCGTACGAGTAGCCGTTCGCTACCGGGGTCGAGGTCTGATCGCCCGCGGTACCGGTGGGACTCCACTGCACCATGCCGAACGGCGCGGTGGCCCCTGGCCAGGTGTTGCCGTTGTTGCTCGTGCCGATGAAGGGGTCGACGTACCGAGCCGGATCGGTCACGGTCGGTCCGGCCTGCGTCGACGGCGAGGCCACCGCCGGCGCGGCGACGATCCCCGTGCCCAGCAGTGCGGCGATCGTGGCCACCGCGGCGAGCGGGAGCGGACGGACGAGCGGGCGACGGTGCACGCGAGATCGGTTCACGTTCGTGACGCTAGCCCCCTCGGACGGGGGACGCCGCTTTCGTCACCGAGCGCTCTCCCGCTGTTCACGTCGGGTTCGGCGACGGGCGCGGCCCCGCCCGGTCAGACGACGGTGCGCGCTGCGACCTCGTCGACGAAGGTGCGGACCCGCTGCCGGAACCCCGGGTCGGCGGCTGCCCCGCGGACGGGGACGACGTGCATCCGCCGATCACCCCGACGTAGCGCCGGCCCGACGAACACCCCCTCGGCGACAGTCGGCGCGGTGGCCGACCAGAGCGTCGAGCGAGCGCCGTCCTCCGCGGTCCGGGCCATGCTGCGGGCGACCAGGCCGCCGAGGCGCTGCGTGAGGGTCTCGGCCTGGTCGTTCATCCCCGTCGCCGCGATGCCGGGGTGTGCGATGACCGAGCGGACCTCGGAGCCGGCCGCGCGGAGCCGCTCACCGAGGTCGACCGCGAGCGCCGCCGCCGCCGTCTTCGAGTCGGTGTACACGGCGAACTGGGAGTAGTCGCTCGGATCGTCGACCCCGCCCGGTGCAGGCACGCGGCGGGTGCGCTGCGACAGGTTCGACCCGACGAGCACGACCCGGGGTGACGGTCCGCCGAGCACCGGGAGCACCGCGTCGGCGAGCACGGCCGGCCCGACGACGTTGGTGGCCCAGGTGCGTTCGATGCCCTCGTCGGTCAGCGCGAACGCGCCCAGCGTGGCGCCGGCGTTGTTGACGAGCGTGTCCACGACGATGCCGTCCGCGGCGAGCTGCCGGGCGAACGCCGTGACCGAGGCGACCGACGCCGTGTCGACGAGCCGCGCCTCCAGACCGGCGGGCAGGACGCGAGCCGCCTTGTCCGGGTTGCGGACCGCCGCGATGACGCGCGCTCCGGCGGCGGCCATTCGGGTCGCGACCACCAGACCGAGTCCGCCGGTCGCACCGGTGACCACGACCGTCCGCCCGTGCTGGTCGGCCATCTGTCCGGGCTCCCACGTGAAGGGTTCCATCGTCGTCTCCTGTCCGCGCTCCGTGTCGAATCGGATGATCCATCCGGAACGCTAGCACAAGCGGATAGAGTGTCCGTATGACGATCGTGATGGCCCGTCCCGAAGCGCTGCGTTCCGATGCGCAGCGCAACCGGACCGCGCTGCTCGACGTCGCCCGGTCGTTCCTCGAGCACGGCGAGCAGCCGCTCCTCAACGCCGTCGCGCACGAGGCCGGTGTGGGGGTCGGGACCGCCTACCGGCACTTCCCGTCGCAGCAGCACCTGCTCGAGGCGCTCGCGATCGACGCGCTCGAGGACATGCTCGACCTCGTCCGTGTCGCCGTCGCACTACCCGGCACAGTGGACGCGCTCCGGGGGGTCGTGACGGCTGCGTTCCGGAGCATGGTCGACGATGCCGCCCTCGGCGACCTGCTGACAAACGGCGGGTTCTCGTGCGCCGACACCGCGGCGCTCGCCGGAGACCTGGTCGTGTCCGTCGACGCGCTGCTCGCTCGGGCACGGGCCGAAGGGCTCGTGCGTGCCGACGTCGACGCCGACGACCTGCGACGGCTGCTGTGCGGGATGCGGGCGGCCGCCGTTGCCGGTGGCTCCCGGGTGCACGACCCCGAGCGCTACGTCGAGGTGCTGCTGGCGGGGCTCCGCCCGGCCTGACCACCGCCCTCGCGCCCGGCGGGGCTCGCTGTCAGGATGGGCGCATGAGCGTCATGGTGTCCGTTTTCGATGCGTACCGGTCCCGCACGAGCGAGAAGTACACGGCCTTCCCGCCGGACGTGCTCCCCATGTTCGTCGCCGAGATGGACAGCATGCTCGCCGAGCCGATCCGCGACGCCCTGGTCACCGCGGTGACGAACGGCGACACCGGGTACGTCGGGCACGGGCGGGCACTGCCCGAGGCGTTCGCCGACTTCGCCGAGAGCCGGTGGGCATGGCGGGTCGACCCCGATCTGGTCCGCACCACCACGGACGTGTCGGTCGCGGCGGTCGAGGTGCTGCGCCGGGTCATCGAGCCGGGTGACCAGGTGGTCGTCATGCCGCCCGTGTACCCGCCGTTCTGGGAGTACGTGTCCGAGGCCGGCGGTACCGTCACCGAGGTCCCGCTGCTCGCACCAGCCGGTCCCGTCGACCCCTTCGACACCACGGCCGGCTGGCGGATGGACCTGGACGGCCTCGCGCAGGCGTTCGCCGACGGAGCCCGCACGGTGCTGCTCTGCAACCCGCACAACCCCCTGGGCCTGGTGCACGACCGCGCATCGATCGTCGCACTCGCCCAGCTCGCCGCCGAGTGGGACGCCGTCGTGGTGTCGGACGAGATCCACGCGCCGCTCGTGCACGCCGACGCGGTGTTCACCCCGTTCCTGGAGTCTTGCCCCGAGGCCGCATCGCTCGGCGTCGCCCTGACGAGTGCGAGCAAGGCCTGGAACCTCGCCGGCACGAAGTGCGCGATGATGATCGGCGCCTCGGAGCGGGCCCGCGGCTGGTTCGACGGCCTGCCGACCGAGGTCGTCGAGCGCACCGGCATCCTCGGCTACACCGCGAGCGTCGCGGCCTTCAGCGAGGGCGGGCCGTGGCTGGCGTCACTGCTCACCGAGCTCGCGGCGAACCGACGCACCCTGGCCGAGCGCATCGGCGGCGTGCTGCCCGGCGCCGAGTACCGGCAGCCGCAGGCGTCGTACCTGGCGTGGCTCGACCTGCGGGCGCTGCCGTGGGGCGACGACCCCGCGGCTGAGCTCGTCGACCGGGCGAAGGTGGCGCTCGGCTCCGGCCCGGCGTTCGGACGGCAGGGCCGGGGCTTCGCGCGGCTGAACTTCGGGTGCTCGGCGGAGACCCTCGACGAGGGGCTCAGCCGCCTCGCCGCAGCCGTGCACGCCTGAACACCGGACCTTGCCGGAAGACGCCGGCGTGCGCGTGCGACGCCCTGCAACCACTGACACGCCCCCGAATTCGGCGGCGTGTCAGTGCTCGGGCGGCGTCTGAGCAAGACGCCGGCGTCTGACCAAGACGGCGGCGTCTGAGCAAGACGCCGGCGGCGGCCTACTCGAACCGCTGCCAGGCCGGCTTGTTCGCGTACGTGTAGCGGTAGTAGTCGGCGAGCTGCAGCCCGGCGGCGGCTTCCTCGTCGACGACGACGGTCGCGTGCTCGTGCAGCTGCAGGGCCGAACCGGGCACGAAGGAGCTGAGCGGCCCCTCGACCGCAGCGGCGACGGCCGCCGCCTTCGACGGGCCCTGGGCGACGAGGACGAGCTCGCGGGCCTCGAGGATGGTGCCGAGCCCCTGCGTCATGCAGTGCGTCGGGACCTGCTCGGGCGAGTCGAAGAAGCGCGCGTTGGCGTCTCGGGTCGACGGCGCGAGGGTCTTGATGCGGGTGCGCGAGGCGAACGACGACGTCGGCTCGTTGAACCCGATGTGACCGTTGGCCCCGATGCCGAGGATCTGCACGTCGATCCCGCCCGCGGCACGGATCGCGGCGTCGTACTCCTTGGCCGCGAACTCCAGGTCGGCGGCACGGCCGTCCGGCACCCGCACGCGCGACGCGTCGAAGCCGAGGGGCGCCACGACGTCGCGGGCGATCACGGCAGCGTACGACTCGGGGTGCTCGAGCGGGATGCCGACGTACTCGTCGAGGGCGAACCCACGGGCCTCGGCGAACGAGATCTCGCCCGCCCGCACCCGGCGCTGCAGGTCGGCGTAGATGCCCTGCGGGCTGGATCCGGTGGCGAGACCGATGACGGCGGACGGCTTCTTGGCGACGACGGACGCGATCTTGGCCGCGGCGACGCGACCGACCTCGTCCGGCGTGGGCAGGATGATGATCTCCACCCACCCAGCGTACTGGTCATGACCAGTCTGCGACAGGGGTCGTGTGGGTAGCGTGGAGGCATGCCGACCCCCGACTTCGTCCTGTCCCTGCGCGAGAAGATCGGCACGGCGCCGCTCTGGCTGTCAGGCGTGAGCGCGATCGTGACGCGCGGCTCCGGCGCCGAGCGCGAACTGCTCGTGGTGCGACGGGCCGACACGGGCGCCTACACGCCGGTCACCGGGATCGTCGACCCGGGCGAGGAACCCGCCGTCGCCGCCGAACGCGAGGTCCTCGAGGAAGCCGACGTCGTCGCCGTCGCCGAACGCCTGGCCTGGGTGCAGGTGCTGCCCGAGATGACCTACCCGAACGGCGACCGGTCGCAGTACCTCGACCTGGTCTTCGCCTGCCGGTACGTCTCCGGGACGCCGAACCCCGCCGACGGCGAGAACACCGAGGCGTTCTGGGCTCGGCTCGACGCCCTGCCCGACATGTCGGAGAACATGCGGGCACGCGTCGAGGCCGGGCTGGCGGACGAGCGCGAGGCGCGCTTCCAGCGCTGACCCCACCGGCCTGGAGGCGCGGTGCCAGGCCGCCACGGGCCTCCCGTCCGCGTCCCCCGACGTTTCGGGCGCAGCGACAGTCCACGCGTCTGGTCGCGCGTGGACTGTCGCTCAGCGCGAGGATTCGTCGCGACTACACGAGCGGCGCGACCGCCACAGGTGCGCCGAGCAGGCGCACGGCGACGGGGTCGCCGGTGGCCCGGCGGTCGCCGACCTCGTGCTGGACGGTCACGACGGTGTCGTCGTCCAGGCGGACGGTGGTGCGGCGGATCGACCCGAGGAAGCTCGAGGTGACGACGGTGCCGGTGATGCCCTCGGGGGCGAAGGCGATGTCCTCCGGCCGGACGTAGGCGAGCACCGGGCCGTCCGGAGCCGAGGAGTCGAGGGCAGGCACCCGGAACCCGTACACGAAGACGTCGCCCCCGCGCAGGTCGCCCTGCAGCCGGTTCGACTGACCGACGAAGTCCGCGGTGAAGGCCGACGACGGGGTGCGGTAGAGCTCCTCGGGCGTGCCGATCTGCTCGATGTCGCCCGCCTGCATGACGGCGATCCGATCGGAGACGGCGAGCGCTTCCTCTTGGTCGTGGGTGACGAACACCGTGGTGATGCCGAGGTCGCTCTGGATGCGGCGGATCTCGTCGCGCAGCGAGACCCGGACCTTCGCGTCCAGGGCCGACAGCGGCTCGTCGAGCAGGAGCACCCGGGGGCGGGTGACCAGGGCACGGGCCAGGGCGACGCGCTGCTGCTGCCCACCGGAGAGCTGGTGCGGGTAGCGCTCGGCGAACTCGCCGAGGTGGACCATGTCGAGGGCCTCGACCACGCGGCTCCTGCGCTCGACGGCGGGGACCCTGCGCATCTCGAGGCCGAAGGCGACGTTCTGCCGGACCGTCATGTGCGGGAACAGCGAGTACTGCTGGAACACCATGCCGATGTCGCGCTTGTTGACCGGGGTGTCGGCGACGTCCTGGCCGTCGATGCGGATGGAGCCGGCGTCGATCGCCTCAAGACCCGCGAGCGCGCGGAGCGCCGTCGTCTTGCCGCAGCCGGACGGGCCGAGCAGCGAGACGAACTCCCCCGGCTCGACACGGAGGGACAGTCCCGCGAGCGCCCGGTGTGCGCCGTAGTGCTTCTCGACGGCGTGGAGTTCGACGACGGCACCGGTGGTGGCGAGGGACGCCGGGGCTGCCGGAGCGGTGACGGTCATGCGGACTCCTGGTTGCGGGGACGACGGGTGGTGCGGGTGCGGCGGACTCGGCCCGTGCGACGGGTCCCGATGCGGCCGATGAGGACGAGCAGCACGAAGCCGAACACGAGCGCGGCGACCGAGAAGATCGCGGCGACGTACGGGTCGGTCCCCTGCACGAGCACGAGCCCGGTCTGGAACGTGCTGCGGGAGAGGAACGCGGCGAGGGTGTACTCGCCGAGGACCACCGTGATCGTGAGGAAGCACGCGGCGGTGATGCCCCGGCGCAGGTTCGGCAGGAGCACGCGCCAGGTGACGGTCCACCACGAGGCACCGAGCGAGCGGGCCGCCTCGGACAGGACGATCAGGTCCATCGCGGTGATGGCGGCGGCGATCGGGCGGAACGCGAACGGCAGCGTGACGATGCCGATCGCGAACGCCAGCGTCCAGGCGCCGGAGCCGAAGACCTGCGAGACGACCTGGTACACGGGGATGAACCCGACGACGAGCACCACGACCGGCACGGTGATCGGCACGATGCAGACGAACTCCAGGATGCGTCGGAGCCTCGGGTAGCGGAGCGCGGTGATGATCTGGGCGGGCAGCAGCACGAGCAGCACGATCCCGACGGTGATCACGGCGATGAGCAGCGACGCCCCGAGCCCGTCGAACACGGGCTGGTAGGTGAACGCGTTGACCGGGTCGCCGATCGCCGCCCAGTGCGCGAAGGTCAGGCCGCCGTCGGTGCCCTGCCGGAACGTGAACTGCAGCAGGGCGACCAGCGGGACGGCGAACAGCAGCCCGATCACGGTGAGCACGGTCACCGCCGCACCACGGGACGGCGCCGTGCCGAAGCGGCGGTCGCGGGACGGGCCTCCGAGCCGAACGGGCTGTGCCGGGCGGACCGGGGCCGCCGCGCTCAACGCTGCCACCTGGCGGCTCGGCGCTGCAGCAGCGAGTAGGCGCCCATCACGACCGCCATCACGAGGACCATGCCGAACGCGAGCACCCCGGCGACGTTCTGCAGGCCGACGAGCGTCTCGCTGGAGAGCTGCGTGCGGATCGTGAGCGGCACGATGCCGCCCTGCGAGATGAGGGCCGCAGCGGTGGCGAACGACGAGAAGCCGTTCGCGAAGAGCAGCAGGAGCGACCCCCAGAACGCCGGCGCCAGGACCGGCAACGCGATCCGGTGCCAGTACGTCAGGCGCGAGGCGCCGAGGGTCGCGGCGGCCTCGCCCCACTGGACCTTGACGCCCTCGAGTGCGGGCATGAACGTGAGGACCATGAGCGGCACCTGGAAGTAGACGTAGGGGATCACGAGCCCGGGCACGGTGTACAGGAAGGCGCCGTCCGCGTTGAGGTCGACGTGGAAGACCGTGACCAACCACGTCGTGACGAGTCCCTGCACGCCGATCGTGGCGATGAACGCGAACGCGAGCATGACGCCGCCGAACTGGGCGAGGACGCTCGCCGCCGAGTCGATCATCGACCGGACCAGCCCGTCCGGCCGCAGTGCCGAGAGCGCCCAGCAGACGACCGCGCCGAGCACGGCACCAATGACCGCGGAGGCGGCGGACAGGCCGAACGACCCGCCGAACGCCCGCAGCACGGACGGGTCGGCGAAGGCCGCGAGGTTCGCGAACGTGAACGCTCCGGAGCCGTCGAAGAAGCCGCTGCCGATCGCGATCACGGCGGGGACGGCGAGGAACAGCAGGACGTAGGCGGCGAAGGGCGTCAGCCCCAGCCAGGCGAGGCCGACGCGACGCCGGACACGGGGTCCGGCGTCGCGACGGACGGCATCGGCGGGCGCGGGCGCGGGCGTGGGCGCGGACGCCGGGCGCACGGTGCTCGGAGCGCTCGCCGCGGGCGCGTCTGCCGATGCGGTGGTCATGCTGCTCAGGACCCCATCGTCGAGGACCACTTGGCCTTGAGCACCTTCGCGGCGTCGGCGACCTGCGCGTCGGTCAGCTCGACGTAGTCCTTCGGCGCGCCACCGGCGGCGTCGAGGGCGTCCTGGTCGACCTTGCCGGACTTCTCCATCGCCGACAGGGTGGCGGGGAAGGCGCCGGCCTGCAGGTACAGGTTCTGGGCCTCCGGGCTGGCGATGTACTCCTGCCACAGGCGCGCGGCCGCGGGGTGCGGAGCGTCCTTGGTGATGGCCTGCGAGTAGTACGAGCCGAGCGCCTGCCCCTCGGGGACGACGGTCTTCCAGTCCTTGTTGCCCGATCCACCGGCGGCGGGGCCCCAGGCCAGGTTGTTGTAGGACCACTGGATGACGACCGGGGTCTCACCCGAGGCGACCGTGGCCTGCGTCGGCAGCACGTTCTGGAAGTTGCCGGCCTTCTTCAGGTCGCCGAAGTAGTCGACGCCCTTCGTGATGTCGTCGGCCGAGCCGCCGTTCTCGAGCGCCGCCAGGTACACGGCCGAGGCGGCCTGGTTGGCCTGCGTCGGATCACCCGCGATCGAGACCTTGCCCTTGTACTCGCTGCCGAGCAGGTCCTGCAGGTCCTTCGGGGCGTCGGAGATCTTCGACGAGTCGTACCCGATCGACATCAGGCCGGTGTAGTCACGCGTCCACGCGCCGTCCTTCTCCTTCAGGTCGGTGGGGATGTCGTCCCAGTTCGCGACCTTGTAGTCGGCGAGCAGGTCGAGGTTCTCCTGCAGCACCGCGTTGCCGAGGTCGAGCACGTCGGGCGCGGTGGACTGGCCCTTCTGCGACTTCACGGCGGCGACCTCGTCGGCACTCGAGCCGTTCGGGTTCGCGGAGTTGATCTTGATGCCGTACTTCTTCGTGAAGCCGTCGATGATCTTGCCGTAGTTGGCCCACGACGGCGGCAGCGCGATGACGTTCAGCTGGCCCTCGGCCTTGGCTGCCTTGACGAGGGCGTCCATGCCGCCGGCGGTCTCGGCGCTGGTGGCGGTCTTCCAGTCGGCGTCGCCGTCGGAGCCGGCGGTCGCGGAGCTCGTCGCCGAGCATCCGGCGAGGGTGACGATCGCTGCGGCGGCCAGGGCGATGCCGGCCAGGGTGCGCTTGTGCTGCACGGGTGGGCCTTTCGGGTGGGGGAAGGTGCTGAGGTGACCGGGGGTCCGGGTTCTGGTCGATCGTGGACGCGGCCGGTTTCCGGCCCGTGCTCCCGTGGTGAACGGCGGCGGAACAGCGGGTGCGGCTGTACGATTTGCTCGTTCTGGGCGCATGGTCGCGTCCACATCAGGCCTGGAGGCACGGATGCGGTTCACGACGACGGTCCTGCAAGCACGGAAGACGGCGACCGGACTCCCCGTCCCGGAGTCCGTCATCGAGGCGCTCGGATCGGGCAAGCGCCCCGCGGTCGTCGTCACGATCATCCGGGGCTACACCTACCGCTCCACCGTCGGGGTCATGAACGAGCAGTTCCTGGTGCCGCTGTCAGCCTCGCACCGTGAGGCCGCCGGGATCGCCGCCGGGGACACCGTCGAGGTCGCACTCGAGGTCGACACCCTGCCCCGGACCGTCGACCTGCCGGAGGACCTGGCCGCCGCGCTGCAGGAGGCCGGCGTGCGTGCGGCGTTCGACACCCTGTCGAACTCGCGGCAGCGGGCACTCGCCGACCCCGTCACGCAGGCGAAGGCCCCGGAGACCCGGGCACGGCGGATCGAGAAGGCCGTGGAGTCCCTGCGGGGGTAGTGCCGTGGGCGAGTGGCGGGCGGCGGGCGGCCTGGTCGTTTCGGGCGTACCAGGTCGTTTCGGGCGTACCCGGTCGGAAGTTCTCGGCAGGTACGCCCGGAAGCACCAGGTATCGCGGGCGTTCTGGGAAAGAACGGGCGGGCTCAGGCCCCCAGCTCGACCAGGACCCGCGGGATCTCGGTCACGAGTTCGCTCGCCAGGTACCCGAGCGGCCCGACCTGCACCGCGAGTCGGTCGCCTGCGGCAGCGTGCACGTAGGACGCCCACGCCACGGCCTGTGCCGGATCGGCGCCGCGGGCGAGCAGGCCGGTGACCGCTCCGGACAGCACGTCCCCACTGCCACTCGTGCCGAGACCGCCGGAGCCGGTGCCCTTGAGCCACGCCCGACCCTGCGGTGTGGCGATGGCGTCACCGAGGGCCACGACCGCGCCGAACCGGTTCGCGATCGCCACGGCGTCGGCCACGTCGTCGTCGCTGCACTCCCGCCCGAGCAGGCGTTCGGCCTCGCCGGAGTTCGGCGTCATCACGAGCCGTCCCCGCAGCGGTTCCAGGCGGTCCCGCACGTCGGCGGCCACCCCGAGGGCGAAGGCGTCGAGCACGACGGTGGTGTGCGGACCAACGACGTCGGCGAGTCCGGCCACGAGGTCACGGGAACCGTCCGGCTCGTCGAGCCCCGGCCCGACCAGCACGGCGTCGGCACTCGATGCGCTGTCGGCGATGCCCTCGATCGCACCGACGGCGATGTGTCCGTCCTGGTCCTCGTCGAGGGGTTCGACCCCGGACTCGGGCACGGCGACCGCGACCTCGTTCGCGACGCTCCGGCCGACCGCCAGGGTGAGACGACCGGCGCCGACCCGGAGTGCGGCGAGCGCGGAGAGCATCGCTGCGCCGGGGGTCCGAGCGGCGCCGCCGACGATGAGCACCTGCCCGCGGCCGTACTTGCCGGCACCGGGTTCGGGCAGTGGCCAGTCCCGCAGGAAGTTCGGGGTGACGGGTTCAGTGGACATGTTCGTCGTCCTTCCGGCCGGTGTGCTGGGTGACCTCGTCGTCGTCCAGGTGTCCGACGGAGGAGAACTCCTCGAGCACCCACGGCGATCCGGCGTCGCGACGGAGTCGGGTGAGGGAGGCGTTCGCGACGGCGTGGGTCCGGGCGAACTCCATGAGCGCCGGCTCGTCGAGGTCGAGGCACACCGCGACGACGAGCATCACGACGGCGTCGTGCGCGGCGATCACCAGGCGCTCGGCACCTTCGACCCGCTCGACGTCGCCGAGGAGCGACCGGAGCCGGAGCATCACGTCCGCCCACGACTCCCCGCCCGCAGGCCGGTGGTAGTACTTGCCGAGCCACTGCCGGCGGCGTTCCTCGTCCGGGTACCGGTTGCGGACGCCCTGCATGGTCAGCAGATCGAGGACGCCCAGTTCGCGGTCGCGCAGCCGCTCGTCCACCCGCTTCTCGGGTTCGGCGAGGCCGGCTGCCTCGAACGCGATCGCGATGGTCTGCTGTGCACGGAGGTACGGCGACACCCACAGCGCGACGGGGACGTCGTCGATCCCGCGGTCGGCGAGCTCCTGCCCGAGGGCGCGAGACTGATCGGTGCCGAGCGGGCTGAGCGGGACGTCGGCGTCCCGGAACTCGACGTCGATGGCGTCGTCTCCCGCTGCTTCGGCCCGGGCCGCTGCGACGTTCGCGACCGATTCGCCGTGACGGACGAGCCAGATCTCCTGCACTGCCATGCCGCCACGCTAGCCAGAGCGTGCTGTGCCGGTTCACCGGTGCCGAACGGTCACCCCGTGCGGCGTCGAGCGCTCCGGACCGGGCGGACCGCGCACGGGAGCCCCGCCGCCCGGAGTCGCAGCGCCAGCGCATCGAGGTCGAAGAGGTCTCGCCACTCGAGCCGGATGATCGTCCGGACACCCGGCACGGTGAGCAATCGACCGTGCCGCCGCTTCTCGTCGAGGAACACCTCGGTCGGGCTCCGGCCGCCCAGGTAGCGCTCCTGGGAGTACTTGGCCCGTCCGTCGATCTCGACGATGACCCCGTGGTCCGGGAACCAGAAGTCGACCGCGGACCGACGGCCGTCCACGACGAACTCCTGCTGCAGCACCGGCTCGGGCAGCCCGAGCTCCCGGAACACGACCCGAGCGAGCGACTCGGCCGGCGACCCGGAGCGACCGTCGGCCAGGTCGAGCACCTGCTGCGCCAGGGCTCGGGCGCGGGCCTTCGGAGGAACCGCTCGTCGGAGGTCGGTGTCGTCGAACCCACGTCGCAGCGCGGCGTCCGCGATGACGACGCCCGCCCGCAGGTCGCCGGACATCGCGATGTCGACGACGGTCCGGGGGACGGAGGTGACGGCGATCGCACCGACTGCGACCCGTTCGCCCCGGCCGACGGGTCTCGTGTGCAGGATCAGCTCGGCGCTCCTGCCCCGGTACATCGACTCCGGAACCGTCGCGTGCACCGGGACGTCCCACCCGCCGAGCGCCGGGAGCCCGTGCAGGGCCGCAGCGGACAGGTGCGACGCCGTCGCCCGAGTGCCGAGCCGACCGAGCCGCGCGAAGACTCGGGTGACGTACCGCTGACGAGGCCCGGCGGCGTCCCACGCGGCGCCGTCGACGAAGGCGTTCGGTCCGACCCGGACCAGGCGGCCGACCCCCTGCGTCCGGGTTCGGCGGCGCAGGGTGGTGGCGTCGAGGCCGGCCTCGTGCATGGCGGAGGCTCGGAGGATGGGCAGCGACTCGTTCATGCACGTGACGATGCCCGCTCAGCCACCCGCTCCTGGGGCCGATCTCGGGAACTGTGGACGGGCCTCCAGGCCTGGGCGGTTGTGGAGGGGAGACGTTCCTTCCCAGAACGCGCGCGATGCCAAGCGGGATCGGGCGTACCTGGCCGGGAATTCCGACCAGGTACGCCCGATTCGACCAGGTACGCCCGATTCGACCAGGTACGCCCGATTCGACCCTGTACGCCCAGCGCGCGCAGCGGCCGGGAGGCCCGGGGCACGTCGGTGGGTCGGGCTAGCGTTCG
>NZ_QKLC01000012.1:0-116316 GCF_003224385.1 Curtobacterium sp. MCPF17_003
AGATGTGTATAAGAGACAGCGCCAACCCGACCCCCGCCGGAGCCGACGCCTGATGCCGAAGCCCCGCAAGCCCACCGAACCCTCGCAGGTGTACCGCCACCTGCGCGCGGTGTTCGGCGACCCGTCCAAGCGCGGCACCGATGCCCGCCGCCGACGTGCCCGCGAGTTCGACGCCGACACCGTGCCGTACGGACGTGGCCGCGAGCCGAAGGGCCTCGCCGACATCGTCGGTTCGCTCGCCCAGGAGCTCGGCTGGACGGAACCCCTCGCCCGCTCCGAGCTGTTCGTGGACTGGCCGAGCGTCGTCGGCGAGGAGCTGGCGAAGCACTCCCGGCCGGTCACCATCGAGGACGGCGCACTGGTCATCCGGTGCGACTCGACGGCCTGGGCGACCCAGCTCAGACTGATGCGTGCGACGGTCACGACGACCATCGCGGAACGGCACCCCGAAGCCGGGGTCGAGTCGATCAGGGTTTCCGGCCCGGACGCCCCCACGTGGAAACGCGGCCCCAGGACGGTCCAGGGGCGCGGTCCTCGCGACACCTACGGTTGAGGCGACGAAATCATCCTGGAGTGCCAGAAAAGCCCGTCTGAGGGGCAGATGAGCCCTCGAAAGAGGGGGCTCTGCGGTAGACTGGGAGGTGCAGTGCGCGGGCGTTCCGCGCGCAGGCAGGAGCACGCTCGACATGGCAGCAGAATCTGAAGACGACCGGCAGAACCCGCTCGGCGCGGAGACCCCGCAGAGCGAACCGTCCTACGGCGCAGACCAGATTCAGGTGCTCGAGGGGCTCGAGGCCGTCCGCAAGCGCCCCGGTATGTACATCGGTTCGACCGGCCCGCGCGGTCTGCACCACCTGGTCCAGGAGATCGTCGACAACTCCGTCGACGAAGCCCTCGCCGGGTACTGCGACACCATCGACGTGAGCATCCGTGAAGACGGTGGCGTCCGCGTCGTCGACAACGGCCGTGGCATCCCGGTCGACGTCCACGCGGCCGAAGGGGTCTCGACCCTGCAGGTGGTCCTCACCGTCCTGCACGCCGGTGGCAAGTTCGGCGGTGGCGGCTACGCCGTCTCCGGTGGTCTGCACGGCGTCGGTTCGTCCGTGGTGAACGCGCTGAGCTCCGAGCTCGACGTCGAGGTCCGTCGGCAGGGCCACGTCTGGCGTCAGAGCTACACCGACGGTGTCCCCGTCGCGCCCGTCTCCAAGGACGAAGAGACGGACGAGACCGGCACGACGATCACGTTCTGGCCGAACGCCGAGATCTTCGAGTCCGTCGTCTTCGACTACGAGACCCTGCGGACGCGGTTCCAGCAGATGGCCTTCCTGAACAAGGGCCTGCGGATCAACCTGCGCGACGAGCGCACCCCGGAAGAAGGGGAAGAGGCGCGCAACGACACGTTCATGTACGAGCGAGGTCTCGCCGACTACGTCGAGTACATCAACGCGCAGAAGAAGGCCGACCTGGTCCACCCCGACGTCATCGGTTTCGAGGCCGAGGACCCGGAGCGCAAGATCGCGCTCGAGGTCGCGATGCAGTGGAACACCTCCTACCAGGAGAGCGTCCACACCTTCGCGAACACGATCAACACGCACGAGGGCGGAACCCACGAAGAGGGCTTCCGCGCCGCGCTCACGACCCTCGTCAACCGCTACGCGCGCGAGGCGAAGATCATCAAGGAGAAGGACGACAACCTCACGGGTGACGACATCCGCGAAGGGCTGACCGCCGTCATCTCCGTCAAGCTCGGCGAGCCGCAGTTCGAGGGGCAGACGAAGACCAAGCTCGGCAACACCGAGGCGAAGTCGTTCGTGCAGCGCGTCGTCGGCACCGAGCTGACCCACTGGTTCGAGAGCAACCCGACGCAGGCGCGCGACGTCGTCCGCAAGGCGATCCAGGCGTCGCAGGCACGTCTGGCCGCCCGCAAGGCGCGCGAGACCACTCGCCGCAAGGGGCTGCTCGAGTCGGGCGGCATGCCCGGCAAGCTCAAGGACTGCCAGTCGAAGGACCCGACGGTGTCGGAGATCTTCATGGTCGAGGGTGACTCCGCCGGCGGTTCCGCCGTGCAGGGCCGCAATCCGATGACCCAGGCGATCCTGCCCCTGCGCGGCAAGATCCTGAACGTCGAGAAGGCCCGGCTCGACCGCGCCCTCGCGAACCAGGAGATCCAGTCGATGATCACGGCGTTCGGTGCCGGCATCGGTGAGGACTTCGACCCGGACAAGGCCCGGTACCACAAGATCGTGCTGATGGCCGATGCCGACGTCGACGGTCAGCACATCACCACGCTGCTGCTCACGCTGCTGTTCCGCTACATGCGTCCGCTGATCGAGCACGGCTACGTGTACCTCGCGCAGCCGCCGCTCTACCGCCTGAAGTGGTCGAACTCGGCGCACGAGTACGTCTTCAGCGACCGGGAGCGCGACGCACTGATGCAGGCCGGCCTCGCAGCCGGCAAGCGCATCCCGAAGGACAACGGGATCCAGCGCTACAAGGGCCTCGGCGAGATGGACTACAAGGAGCTCTGGGACACCACGATGAACCCGGACACCCGCACGCTCCTGCAGGTCACGCTGGAGGACGCGGCTGCTGTGGACAGCGTCTTCTCGACGCTGATGGGTGAAGACGTCGACGCACGTCGCCAGTTCATCCAGCAGAACGCCAAGGACGTCCGCTTCCTCGACATCTAACGGCCAGGAGGCGCGGCGTGAGCCGCGTCGACCAGTCCTGACCACCTGTGGTCGCGCCCGGCGCGACCAACGGAACCACAGCCTCCAGGCTGTCCAGAAAGGGAACGAAGCCACATGGCTGACGACAACGAGAACGGCGCCGACGAGCAGCCCGAGATCGTCCACGGCGACAGCGGGGACATCGTCGTCTCCGGTGACCGCATCTCGCAGGTCGACCTGCAGCTCGAGATGCAGCGCTCGTACCTCGACTACGCGATGTCGGTCATCGTCGGTCGTGCCCTGCCGGAGGTCCGCGACGGCCTCAAGCCGGTGCACCGCCGTGTGATCTACGCGATGTTCGACGGCGGCTACCGCCCGGACCGTGCGTTCTCGAAGTGTTCCCGCGTCGTGGGTGACGTCATGGGCCAGTTCCACCCGCACGGTGACTCGGCGATCTACGACGCCCTCGTCCGCCTGGTGCAACCGTGGTCGCTCCGGTACCCGCTCGCGCTCGGCCAGGGCAACTTCGGTTCGCCGGGCAACGACGGCGCCGCCGCCCCGCGGTACACCGAGACGAAGATGGCGCCGCTCGCGCTCGAGATGGTCCGCGACATCGACGAGGACACCGTCGACTTCCAGGACAACTACGACGGCCGCACCCAGGAGCCGGCGATCCTGCCGGCCCGCTTCCCGAACCTGCTCGTCAACGGCTCGGTCGGCATCGCGGTCGGCATGGCCACGAACATCCCGCCGCACAACCTGCGCGAGGTCGCCGAGGGTGCAAAGTGGGCGCTCGACAACCCCGACGCCACCCGCGAAGAGCTGCTCGCCGCGCTCATGCAGCGCATCAAGGGCCCGGACTTCCCCACCGGTGCGCAGGTGCTCGGCACCAAGGGCATCCAGGACGCCTACCGCACCGGCCGTGGCTCGATCACGATGCGTGCCGTGGTCTCGGTGGAGGAGATCCAGGGTCGCACCTGCCTCGTCGTCACCGAGCTGCCGTACCAGGTCAACCCGGACAACCTGGCGATCAAGATCGCCGAGCTCGTCAAGGACGGCAAGCTCGCCGGTGTCGCCGACATCCGTGACGAGACCTCCGGTCGCACCGGGCAGCGCCTGGTCATCGTGCTGAAGCGCGACGCCGTCGCCAAGGTCGTGCTGAACAACCTGTACAAGCACACCCAGCTGCAGGAGAACTTCGGCGCGAACATGCTCGCGATCGTCGACGGGGTGCCCCGCACCCTGCCGCTCGACGGCTTCATCTCGGCGTGGGTCGCGCACCAGGTCGACGTCATCGTCCGCCGCACGCAGTTCCGTCTGCGCGAGGCCGAGAAGCGCGCCCACATCCTGCGCGGCTACCTGGCTGCGCTCGACGCCCTCGACGAGGTCATCGCGCTCATCCGTCGCTCGCCCGACGTCGAAGAGGCCCGCACCGGCCTGATGGACCTACTGTCCGTCGACGAGATCCAGGCGCGCGCGATCCTCGAACTGCAGCTCCGTCGTCTCGCCGCCCTCGAGCGTCAGAAGATCCACGACGAGGCCGAAGAGCTCGAGCGCAAGATCGCCGACTTCCAGGACATCCTCGGGTCGGAGAGCCGTCAGCGCTCGATCATCCGCGACGAGCTGAGCGAGATCGTCGACCGCTTCGGCGACGACCGGCGTACCGAGATCATGTTCGGCTACGACGGCGACATGTCGATGGAAGACCTGATCCCCGAAGAGGAGATGGTCGTCACCATCACCCGCGGTGGCTACGTCAAGCGCACGCGCAGCGACCAGTACCGCTCGCAGCACCGCGGCGGCCGAGGTGTCCGGGGGGCCCAGCTCCGAGCCGACGACATCGTCGAGCACTTCTTCGTCACGACGACGCACCACTGGCTCCTGTTCCTCACCGACCAGGGCCGGGTCTACCGCGCCAAGGCGTACGAGCTGCAGGAAGCCGGCCGTGACGCGAAGGGCCAGCACGTCGCGAACCTCCTCGCGATGCAGCCCGACGAGCAGATCCAGCAGGTACTCGACATCCGCGACTACGAGGTCGCGCAGTACCTCGTGCTCGCGACCGAGCACGGCCTGGTGAAGAAGACCGCGCTCACCGAGTACGACACGAACCGCACCGGCGGCATCATCGCGATCAACCTGCGCGACGGCGACAAGCTCCGCCAGGCGCTGCTCGTCGACGAGCACGACGATCTGCTCCTGGTGTCCCGCCAGGGCATGTCGCTCCGGTTCACGGCGACGAACGACACCCTGCGTCCGATGGGTCGCTCGACCTCGGGTGTGAAGGGCATGTCCTTCCGCGACGGCGACTCGCTGCTCGCAGCCCGGGTCGTCTCGGACGACGGCTTCGTCTGGGTGATGACCGAGGGCGGCTACGCCAAACGCACCGCGGTCGACCAGTACCGCGTGCAGGGCCGTGGTGGTCTGGGCATCAAGGTCGCGAAGTTGGCGGTCGACCGGGGCGATCTCGTGGGCGCTCTCATCGTCGGCGAGGACGACGAGGTGCTCGTCGTGCTGCAATCGGGCAAGGTGGTAAGGTCTGCCGTGGCCGAGGTCCCTGCCAAGGGCCGTGACACGATGGGCGTCGTCTTCGCGAGGTTCGCGGAGAACGACCGGATCATCGCGGTGGCCCGGAACACCGAGCGGAACCTGGACGACCAGGACGACGCCGAGATCGAGCCCGCGGGCCCGGTGGAGACGGTCAGCCCTGCCGAAGCGGCCCCGGATTCCACTGATCCCATCGACACCGAGCCCGTCGCAGACGAGGCCGGAGAGGACCAGTCAACCAATGAGTAGTGTCGCCGAGAAGCTCCAGAAGAAGGCGAAGCGTCCCGTCGGCACCCGCCAGGTGCGGTTGCGACTGGTCTACGTCGACTTCTGGTCGATGGTGAAGCTGAGCTTCCTCATCGCCCTGGCCGGCAGCATCGTGATCGTGGTCGCCACGGCACTGGTGTGGGTCATCCTGAACCAGACGGGTGTGTTCACCCAGGTCGACGCCCTGTTGAAGGACGTCACCGGCCAGAACAGTTACTCGATCATGGACCAGTTCTCGCTGGGCCAGGTCCTCGGGTTCTCCATCGTCGTGGGCATCCTCAACGTGGTCGTCGGCACCGTCCTCGGCGCCATCGTGAGCGTGCTCTACAACCTCAGTGTGCGGATCACGGGCGGTCTGCTCGTGGGCTTCACGAACAACTGACACACCCGGGCCGGATGGGCCAACTGCTCGATTTCGTTCCGACGGGATCGTACGGTAGGCTTTCATCCGGTCTGAGGGGCTATAGCTCAGGCGGTTAGAGCGCTTCGCTGATAACGAAGAGGTCCAAGGTTCAAGTCCTTGTAGCCCCACCAGTTCTCCGGAACACCACGACAACTCCATCCCGTCGCCGATCACCTCGGTGGCACTCGGGGCCTTAGCTCAGTTGGTAGAGCGCCTGCTTTGCAAGCAGGATGTCGGGAGTTCGATTCTCCCAGGCTCCACTCACGCCAGCCCCTGGTTGACGACTTCGTCGTCTGCCCAGGGGCTTCGTTCTGTGCTCGTGCGCGTCGCTCCGCGATGGCTGGATCCGCCATGCGATGTCGTCTTCTTCGAGTGGTCACGACATCCCGCATGCGCGCTGGCGAGGTTGCGTGCACTGTCGGCCGGCAAGCGCGTCGGCGACGGGTTGCGACCTCTCGGTGGCCACCGCGGCAGGTTGCGCGATCAGTGACGGACGGGAGGCGCGGGGCCAGGCCGGTGCGGGCCTCCAGGTCGGTGGGTGGGCGCCTTCAGGGCATGCGTGCGCGGGTGCACGAATGCCAGGCCCGGGAACGACGAAGGGCCCCGGCGACAGCCGGGGCCCTTCGTACGAACCGGGAGGTCAGGCGGCGGGCTTCTCCGCCGTGTCGGCGTCGTCGGCGACCCAGAGGTCGTCGTCGGCGCGGAGCGTCTGGTACGCGGCGTACGCAGCACCGGCGACGGCGACGACGCCGACGATGATGAGTGCGACTCCGCCGAAGCCGAGACCCTTCTTCTGCTGCGACGGGACGTACTTCGCCGCGGCCTTCTTCGCGCCCTTGCTCTTCTTCTGCGCGTTCTTCACGATCTTCTTGACCCGGGGGTCCTTCGCGAGATCGGTCACGCTCAGCATCGAACCAGCGGTCGAGACGAGTCCGGGGACCACCTCGGACTGGAACTTGTGCGAAGCGCTCTGCGCTGCCGAGGTGGCAGCGTGCACGCCGGTGGCGAACGCGGGACGGATCCCGTTGTCGATCGCGTTCTGCACGCGGGGTGCGATGTCCTTGCGAGCTGCGTCCGCGGCGTTCGACCGGGCCTCGGCCAGGATCGCGTTCGCGTGCTCGAGGACCTTGCGCTGCTCGCCGAGGAGCGAGGCGGTCTGGCCCTTGAGCTTCTTGATCTGCTTCCGACGCTTTCGCGGGATCTCGATCGTCGTCATCTGGTACCTCCATCGGATCGGCGTGCCCCCATCCTGCCACCACACTGCCTGACAGGTCACGGAACCGCAGCTGTGCAATCCGTCCGCGGTCAGGAGTACATGCGAGAATCGGAACATGTCTCTGCACACCGCTGTCGCAACGATCCACACCAACAAGGGCGACATCCGCGTCAACCTGTTCGGCAACCACGCACCGAAGACCGTCAAGAACTTCGTCGACCTCGCCACGGGCCAGCAGGAGTGGACCCACCCCGGCACGGGCAAGGTCTCGACCGACAAGCTCTACGACGGCGTGATCTTCCACCGCATCATCAAGGACTTCATGATCCAGGGCGGCGACCCGCTCGGCCAGGGCATCGGTGGCCCCGGTTACCGCTTCGACGACGAGATCTCCCCGGAGCTCACGTTCCAGAACCCCTACATCTTCGCCATGGCGAACGCCGGCATCCAGGGCGGCCGCGGCACCAACGGCTCGCAGTTCTTCATCACCACGGTGGCAACGCCGTGGCTGCAGGGCAAGCACACCATCTTCGGTGAGGTCGCCGACGACGAGTCCCGCGCGGTCGTCGACGCGATCGAGGGTGTTCCGACCGATGGTCGTGACAAGCCCGTCGAGGACGTCGTCATCCAGAGCATCGACGTCGAAGGCGTCTGACCCTCACGTGACCGACCAGGCGTACAACCCGAACAACACCTGCTACCGGCATCCGGACCGGCAGAGCTTCGTCCTCTGCCAGCGCTGCGGGCGGACGATCTGCCCGGAGTGCCAGACGCCGGCAGCGGTCGGGGTGCACTGCCCGGAGTGCGTGCGTGAACAGCGTGCACAGTTCGCAGCGAACCGCCGAGCGTCCGGAGCCCCCAGTGGGTTCACGGTCGCTCGGCGGCGCTTCGCCATGCTCGACCAGAAGGTCACGGTCGTCATCATCGCGACCTCGGTCGCCATCTGGCTGCTCGACCAGGTGAGCGGTGGGTTCTTCTCGAGCCTGTTCGCCTACAACTCGCTGTTGTTCCCGACCCAGCCCTGGCGCGTGGTGACGGTCCTGTTCGTGCACTCGGGCATCTTCCACATCCTGTTCAACATGTGGGCGCTGTGGATCTTCGGTCGGATGCTCGAGAACATGCTCGGTGCCTGGCGGTTCCTGGCGCTGTACTTCATCACCGGGATCTTCGGGTCGATGCTCGTGACCTTCCTCGCTCCGGGCACCTGGGTCGTCGGAGCGTCCGGTGCCATCTTCGGTCTCTTCGCCGCGTTCTTCGTGCTGCAGCGCAGCCTGGGGAACAACGCCGTGCAACTCCTCGTGATCATCGGGCTGAACCTGGTGATCGGGTTCCTGCCCGGGACCAACATCTCGTGGCAGGCGCACGTCGGCGGGATCATCGGTGGCTTCGTGATGGGCTTCGTCTTCGCGCAGACGCGGAACATCCGGAAGCGTCCGTTGCAGATCGCGTTGATCGTCGCTGCGGCGGTGCTCGGCCTCGCCCTCACTGCAGTCGGGTACGCCGTCACGGTCGGCTGACACGGCCGCAGCACCACCCTCGAACGCCCCGTCGCACTGCGGCGGGGCGTTCGTCGTTCCCGGGGCACCCGCTCCTGCTCATCCACGGCTCTCCACAGCGCCGCCGGGAGTTATCCACAGGTGTGGAGAACGCATCGAGTTACACCAGTGTGATTATCCCCACTGTGGACTCACCTGTGGATAACTCCGGGGTGCGGGTGTGGATGACCGTGTGGAGAGTGTGGAAAAGTGTGGAGAACGGCCCGATCGTCGAGGATCTGCGTTCCACTGGTGCTCGACGTTGTGGAGAACGACGACGCCCGCCGCACCTTACGGTGCGACGGGCGTCGAGAGAACGGGAGGCTCGGGGTCAGCGCCACCGGGTGGTCATGAGGAAGCCGACGAACATGATGCCGAAGCCGATCACGATGTTCCACGAGCCGAGGCTCGGAACCGGCAGCGTGGCGTTCGAGATGTAGAAGACGATCACCCACACCAGACCGATGAGCATGAAGCCGAACATGACCGGCTTGAACCACACCGGGTTCGGGGCGTCCCCCGCGGTGTCGACCGCGTCAGCTCGGGTCGTCCGGGCGGGCTTGGTGCGGTCCTTGTCCTTGGCCATGGCCGGTATCCTACCGTGACCACGTGTGTGGATCGGCCCGCGGACCGCCGCACACATCCCCCACGAATACGGTGAACCGCCATGACCAGGATCCTCGTCGTCGACAACTACGACAGCTTCGTCTACACGCTCAACGGGTACGTGCAGCAGCTCGGCGCCGAGACCGACGTCGTGCGCAACGATGCCTTCCCCGAGTCGGAGATCGCCGACCGCATCGCCGAGTACGACGGCGTGCTCCTGTCACCGGGCCCGGGAACGCCGGCGGCTGCGGGCGTCTCGATCCCCACGGTGCACGCGGCCATCGCAGCCGAGACCCCGCTGCTGGGAGTCTGCCTGGGGCACCAGGCCATCGCTGAGGCCCTCGGTGCCACGGTCACGCACGCCGAGGAGCTCATGCACGGCAAGACTTCCGAGGTCGACCACGACGACAGCCCGCTCTTCGCCGGCGTCCCCCACCCCTTCACGGCGACGCGGTACCACTCGCTCGCCATCGTCGACGGCACCGTCCCCGACGAGCTCACCGTGACCGCGCGCACCGAGGGTGGGGTCATCATGGGCGTCCAGCACCGTGAGCACCCCGTGTTCGGCGTGCAGTTCCACCCGGAGTCGGTCCTGACCGAGGGCGGCTACCGCATGGTCGGCAACTGGCTCGAGACCACCGGCCTGATCGGAGCCGCTGAGCGCGCCGCTGACCTCGGGCCACTCATCGCCACGCACCGCGCCTGACGCACCCGTCTGCCGTGCGTGGACCCGGAGATCACGCTCGGGGCTGTGGCGTCCGACCGGTCGTGCGCACGACGGACGGATCAGCGTCCGTCGTCACCGTCAGCGTCCGTCGTCACCGTCACCGCCGCGGTCGCCGTTGTCGCCGCTCGGGGTCGGGTTCTTCGCCGGTTCGTTCGGCGCCGCGCAGTAGGCCAAGGTGACGGTGCTGCCCTGGGCGATGTCGCCCTGTGGGGTGCTCTGCTGGGTGACCAGGCCGCCGGTGCACGAGTTCGACGGTGCCGGAGCGACCGTCAGTCCGAGTTGCTCGAGGGACGCCTTGGATTCGGTGTACGGCTGGTTCGTCACGTTCGGCAGCTGCACCTTGCCGTTCGAGACCGTGAGGTTCACCGCGGAGCCCTTGGTCTGGATCGAGCCTGACGCTGGATCGGAGCTCATCACGGTGCCGGAGGGGACATCGGGCGAGTACCCGGACGTGATGGCGCCGAGTGTGAAGCCCGCGCTGTCCAACGCCTGCTGTGCTGCTGCCTGTGACTGGCCGCTCAGCTCGGGGACGGCAACGGGCTCCGGACCCGAGGACACGATGACGTTCACGCTCTGGCTGCGTCCGACGTTGATCCCTGAGCCGGGGTCGGTGCGGATGACCGTCCCCTTGTCGACGTCGTCGGAGTTCTCCTCGACCTGGACCGCCTTCAGGTCGCGCTTCTCCAACGCGGCGGCGGCGGCGTCGTAGGACAACCCGGCGACGTTCGGCACCGAGACCGAGGACGACACCGGTGGCTTGCCCGGCTGCAGGTTCGCCACGAAGAAGACGACCCCGACCACGACGGCGACCGTCAGCAGGACGCCGACCCAGATCCACGCGACGGGCGGGCGGTTCTGCGTGCGCTGCGGACGGTGTTCGGCGGTGTCGTCGTCGAGCTCACGGAAGGCCGACGCGGCGTTCGAGGTCATGCGCGGATCGACCCCGAACAACACCGTCGAGGCGTCGTTCGCGGCGTTCTGCTGCAGCTTCTTCGTCGATGCCGGGACGTGCCCGGCGGCGGCCTGTTGCAGATCGGAGCGGAACTCGGCGGCGTTCTGGAACCGGCGGGTGCGGTCCTTGACGAGGGCGTGGAGTGTGACCGCGTCGAGCGCCGGGGAGATCGCGGGGGTGATGGTGGACGGCGCGACGGGCTGCTCACTGACGTGCTGGTACGCGACCGCGACCGGGGTGTCACCGAGGAACGGCGCGCGACCGGTGAGGAGCTCGAAGAGCACGACGCCGGTCGAGTACAGGTCGGTACGGGCGTCCACGGTCTCGCCGCGGGCCTGCTCCGGTGAGAAGTACGACGCGGTACCGAGGATCGACGTGGTCTGCGCGACCGTGGCCGAGGTGTCGGTGATGGCTCGCGCGATGCCGAAGTCCATGACCTTGACCTGGCCGCTGTGCGTGACCATCACGTTGGCCGGTTTGATGTCGCGGTGCACGACGCCCGCCCGGTGCGAGTACTCGAGCGCCGTGAGGATGCCCTCGGTGATGCGGACGGCCTCGTCGGGGGCGACGGCACCCTCGGCGATGATGTCGGAGAGCGGCCGACCCTCGACGTACTCCATCACGATGAAGGGGACCTGCACCTCGGCACCCGACGGCTCGGACACCGTCTCTTCGCCGGCGTCGTACACGCGCACGACGGTCGGGTGTGCCATGCGCGCAGCGGCCTGGGCTTCCTGGCGGAACCGCGTGCGGAAGACCGGGTCGTTCGCGAGGCTCGGCTTGAGGAGCTTCACCGCGACCTTCCGGCCGAGGCGGGTGTCGTTGCCGAGGTGCACGGTCGCCATGCCGCCCCGACCGATGACGTCACCGATCTCGTAGCGATTCGCGAGGAGCGTGATCCCCGCGGTCACACCTTCTGGCACGTACTCCTCCGTCTGTCGGTCCGGGCTAGTGTACGGCAGCCCCACCTGGTGGGAGGCTGGTCACCGCGCGCTCGACCGAACCGTTACCGAACGGTGTCGACAGTCCCCGTCCGGGGGGCGTTCAGTTCGGGTCCTGCGGACCCTGGCTCGGGTTGTTGCCCTCGGTCGGGTCGGTGGTCGGCTCTTCGGTGGCCTCCCACGTGGCGCTCGTGGTGGACGAGCTCGGCGAGGTCAGGTCGCCGCACTTCGCCGTGTACGAGAGCGAGATCGTGCCGGGTTCGGCGCCGGTGACCTCGATCGAGGTCGTGGTCACGGTGCCGGTCGACTGGTTCTTCGCGTCGGTGCCGTTGTTGATCGTGTAGGTGTACCCGCTCAGCGAGTGACCCGCCGGGCACGCCGTGAAGGCGTTCCACGAGAACGTCACCTTGCCGTCCGCCGAGACGGTCCCGGCGGTCGGGGCATCGGGCGCGGTCGTGACCGTCGGCACCGCGGTGTACGCCTTGATGGTCACGAGCGTGCCGGGTTCGAGGTTCCCGGTGGGGTCGAGCGACTGCACCGTGCCGACCTGACCGGCGTCGGCAGCCGGGTCGCCGTCGACGATCGTCGCCTCGAGTCCGAGCTGCTGCAGGCGCGCTTGGGCGTCCGTCGCCTTCACGCCGGTGTAGTCCGCCAGGGACACCGTCACTCGGCTCGGTGAAGGGGTCGCGGTCGGCGTCGGGGTCTGGCTGCGGGTCGGCTTCGGCGAGCTCGAGCTCTTCGTCGGAGCCGGCTCGGGGTCACCTGCACCGTTCAGCGCGACGGCTCCGATGACGGCTGCGACGGCGAGCAGGACGACGACACCGACGACCCACCAGATCCAGGCGCGCTTCTTCTTCGGCTCCTCGGGCTCCTCACCGACGGGGGACCCCGGGGTCCCTGGTCCGCCGACCATCGCGCCGGCCTGGGTACCGAGGAGTGCGGTGGCTGCGTCGTTCCCCTGGCCCTGCGGCGGGTTGAACGCGACGGTGCCGTTCTGCGCGATCGCGGGAACGGCCACGGTGGCAGCGGCGACGTCACCTCGACGCAGCGCCTGTGCGGCACGGGCGAGGTTGGCGGCCGTCGCGGGACGGTCGGCGGGCTTCTTCGCGATGCACGAGATGACCAGGGCCGAGACGGGCTCCGGGATGTCCCCGGGCAGCGGCGGCGGCTGCTCGTTGATGTGTGCCATCGCGATCGCGACCTGCGACTCGCCCGTGAACGGACGACGACCCGCCAGGGCCTCGTACGCGACGATGCCGAGCGAGTAGATGTCGGTCGACGGCGAGGCGGGGTGGCCGCTCGCCTGCTCGGGCGACAGGTACTGCACCGTGCCCATCACCTGGCCGGTCGCGGTGAGCGGGACCTGGTCGGCGATGCGGGCGATGCCGAAGTCGGTGATCTTGACGCGACCATCGGGCGTGATGAGCAGGTTGCCGGGCTTGATGTCGCGGTGCACCAGGCCGACCGCGTGTGCGGCCTGCAGGGCGTTCGCGGTCTGCGCGACGATGTCCAGCACCTTGTCGACCGGGAGCGTGTGCTCGCGCTCGATCATGGTCGACAGGGCCTCGCCGGGGACGAGCTCCATCACGAGGTAGGCGCTGCCGTCCTCTTCGCCGTAGTCGAAGACGTTGGCGATGCCCTCGTGGTTGACGAGGGCAGCGTGCCGGGCCTCGGCGCGGAAGCGCTCGAGGAAACCGGGGTCACCGAGGTACTCGTCCTTGAGGATCTTGAGTGCGACGGTTCGGCCGATGACGAGGTCGGTCGCCTGCCACACCTCGCCCATGCCGCCGATGGCGACCCGGGAGGAGAGCTGGTACCGCCCACCGAAGGTGAGTCCGCTGGTGGGTCTCATTTGTTCAGCACCGCCTCCATGACTTTCTTCGCGACCGGGGCCGCGACCGTGTTGCCGACTCCGGACTGCCCGAGCCCGCCGCCGTTGCCGACGACGACCGCCACGGCGACCTCCGGGTCCTTGGCGGGGGCGAACCCCGTGAACCAGAGCGTGTAGGGATCGCCGGTGCCACCTTCGGCCGTGCCGGTCTTGCCGGCGACGTCGACACCGTCGATCTTGGCATTGGTACCGGTCCCCGCGCTCACGACGCTCTGCATGGCCTCGGTGAGGTCAGCGGACTCGGAGGGCGACAGCGGATCACTGTACTGCCTCGGGGAGAAGGACTCGACCGTCTTCAGGTCGCTCGTGGTGATCGAGTCGATGAGTGAGGGCTGCATGACCTTGCCGTCGTTCGCGATGCCGGCCGACACCATCGCCATCTGCAGCGGGGAGACCCGGACGCTGGCCTGGCCGAAGGCGCTCAGCATGAGCTGGGCCGTCGAGTCGACGTCGGGGTACTGGCTCGCGGTGGCAGCCATCGGGATCTCGATCGCGTCGCCGAAGCCGTACTTGTCGGCCATGCTCTTGATCGCGTCGTACCCGAGCTTCTGGCCGAGTTCGGCGAAGGGGATGTTGCACGAGTACTGGATGGCCGTGCGGAGCTTGACCTTGTCGCCGCCGCCGCAGGTGCCGCCCTCGGCGTTGTTGATGTACGAGCTCGTCCCGGGCAGCTGCAGTCGCGACGGGTTCGGGAACGTGGAGTCGAGGTTGTACTTGCCACCCTCGAGTGCCGCAGAGGCCACCACGAGCTTGAACACCGACCCGGGTGTGTACAGGTCACCGCCGATGGCGCGGTTCTGCAGCGGGGCGGTGTCGGCGCCGAGCAGGGCGTCGTACTGCCGCTTGACCTCGGCCGTGTCGTGCGAGGTGAGCGAGTTCGGGTCGTAGCTCGGCTTCGAGACCATCGCGAGGATCTTGCCGGTCTTCGGTTGGATCGCGACGACGGCACCGCTGTTGGTGCCGAGGGCGTCGTACGCGGCCTGCTGCACGTCGGGGTCGATGGTCAGGTTGACGTTGTCGCCCTGGACGTCCTGGCCGGTGAGGATCGAGTTGAGGTTCTGGAAGAACGAGGCGTCCGAGTTGCCCGAGAGCACGGTGTTCTCCGCACTCTCGATGCCGGTGTTGCCCTGCCCGATCGTGAAGTACCCGGTCACCGCCGAGTACAGGTCGCCGTTCGTGTACTTCCGCTGGTACTGGTACTGGTCGTCCACCGGCGTCGACTCGGCGATCGGGCTGCCGTCCACGAGGATCGCGCCGCGCTTGGTCGAGTAACTGTCCAGGATGGTTCGGGAGTTCCGGGAGTCGGCGCGCAACGAGTCCGCTGCGAAGAACTGGATCGACGTCGTCGACACGAAGAGGGCGACGAACATGAGCACGATGACGGTCGAGACACCGCGGAGCTGTCGGTTCATCGACGACGCTCCTTCCTGGTCCGCCCGCTCGCGGCGGGGAGCGCGCCCTGCTGGACACGCTGTTCGGCGGGGATCGAGTCGGTCAGGCGCAGCAGCATCGCGGCGATGATCCAGTTGGCGATGAGCGACGAACCACCGGCGGCCATGAACGGCGTCGTCAGGCCCGTCACGGGGATGATCCGGGTGATGCCGCCGACGACCACGAACACCTGCAGGGCGATGATGAAGCCGAAGCCGACACCGAGCAGCTTGCCGAAGTCGTCCTGCGCCATGAACCCGACGCGGATGCCACGCGATGCGAACACGATGAAGAGGGCGAGGATCGCGAAGACGCCGATCAGGCCGAGCTCTTCACCGAGCGACGCGACGATGTAGTCGGCGTTGGCGACCGGCGTGATGTACGGCCTGCCCTGCCCGAGCCCGGTTCCGGTGATCCCGCCGTTCGCGAAGCCGAACAGGCCCTGCACGAGCTGGTAGCTCGCCTGGGTGTCGCGGCTGAAGACCTCTTGGTTGAACGGGTCGAGCCACTGTTCGAAGCGGCCGCGCACGTACTCCAGGACACTCTGTGCGACGAGGGCACCACCGATGAACAGCGTGAGACCGATCGCGACCCAGCTGATCCGTGCCGTGGCGACGTAGATCATCACGAGGAACAGGCCGAAGTAGAGCAGGGCGGTGCCGAGGTCACGCTGGAACACGAGGACGGCCATCGCGGCGCCCCACATCACCAGGATCGGGCCGAGGTCGCGGGCGCGCGGGAACGTCATGCCGAGGAACTTCTTGCCGACGATCGACAGCGAATCCCGGGCGGTGACGAGGTACCCGGCGAAGAACAGCGCCATGGTGATCTTCGCGAGTTCTCCGGGTTGGAACGAGAACGGGCCGATCCTGATCCAGACCCGCGCGCCACCGATGTTCGTGCCGATGCCCGGCAGCATCGGCAGGAGCAGCAGGACGATCGTCAACGCCATGAAGATGTACCGGTACCGCTGCAGGAACCGGTGGTTGCGGACGGCGACGAGCGTGATGATCGCCAGGACCATCGCGAGCATCGTCCAGACGATCTGCTTCACGCCGATGGCGTCCCAGCCCGACAGGCCGTTGTGGACGTCGATGCGGTAGATCTCGGCGATGCCGATGCCGTTCAGGACGAGCGCGATCGGCAGGATGAACGGGTCGGCGTTCTTCGCCACGACGCGCAGCACCACGTGCATGACGAGCGCGAGGCCGAGGATGCCACCGCCGACCCAGAGCACCGACTGGTCGAACAGCCGGCCCTTGGTGCCGAGCTGCACGAGCACCATCGCACCCGCGCAGATGCCGCATGCGATGACGAGCAGGAAGAGCTCGAGGTTCCGCGCGCGGGCGGGCTCCCGGAGCTTGATCGTGATCGCCTGGGTGAAGGACTGGGCGGCCGTGGCGTTGCTCATCGCGGGCTCCGCGTCGGACTCGGCGACGTTGATCGCGTCGGCGAGGGCGACGGTGACGAGCTGGCGTCGCCGTCCCCACCGGTGCCGGCCTGGTCCTCGCCGGTCGCGGCGGCCTTGCGCAGACGGTCGACGATGTCACGGGCGTCGGTGAGGGACTGTGCGTTGATCGTCGAGCGGACGTTCTCGCGGGTGTAGTCCGGCAGCGACGAGACTGCGATGTCGGTGTCCTCGTACACGTCCGACAAGGCCAACGGCCCGATCGACTGCTGCACGCCCTTGTAGATCGCGACGGTGCCGCGGTCGGTGCCGACGTAGTAGTGGTCCTGCGTGATCCGCCAGCCGACGAACACCGCGCCGACGAGCACGGCGACCGCGACCACGAGCGCGACGGTCCAGGACACCCGACGGCGGATGCGGCGTCGGCGGTCCTCGGCGATGAGCTCGGCGAAGAACTGGTCGGACTCGGGCTCGAAGTGCGAGTCCTCGGGCGCGGTGGTGACCTTGAGCGGGTGCAGCAGGATCGTGGGGAGGCGGATCGGCTTGCGGCCGGTCGACGCCTCGAAGGTGAGCGGTGCCGCAGCGGAGCCGACCGTGGTGGCCGCGTCGTCGTCGTCCTCGGGTTCGGTGTCCGTGACGTCCATCACCACGACGGTGACGTTGTCGGGGGCGCCGTGGTCGAGCGTCTCCTTCACCAGGCGCTGCGTGACCTGGTTGGCGTCCATGTTCGAGGCCAGGGCGTGGCGGATGCGCTCTTCGGCCAGGTACGAGGACAGGCCGTCGGAGCAGAGCAACCAGCGGTCGCCCGGCTGGATGTCCATGATCGCCGTGTCGACCTCGGGTGCGGCGTCGACGTCACCCAGCACGCGCATCAGCACGGAGCGACGCGGGTGGACCGCGGCTTCCTCCGGCGTGATCCGGCCGCTGTCGACGAGCCGCTGGACGAAGGTGTGGTCGGACGTGATCTGCTGCAGCTCGCCGTCGCGGTGACGGTAGATGCGGGAGTCGCCGATGTGCGCGATCGCGATCTGCTCGCCGACGCGGATCATCGCGGACACCGTGGTGCCCATGCCGGTGAGCTCCTGGTGCTCGAACACGGTCTCGGTGATCAGCTGGTTCGCCGCGATGAGTGCCGACTGCAGCGCGAACTCGGCGTCGTGTGCCGACGGGAACTCGCGGTCGACCTCGCGGATGCGTCGGATCGCGATCGCCGAGGCGACGTCACCGCCGGCGTGGCCGCCCATGCCGTCCGCCACCGCGAACAGGTGCGCCCCGGCGTAGCCGGAGTCCTGGTTGTTCGCGCGGATGCGCCCCACGTGGGACACAGCGGCGCTCAGCGTGCGAGCGGTCATGCCGGGTTACCGCCGCAGCTCGAACGTCGTCGTCCCGATCGTGATGGGCGTGCCCTCTGCCACGAGGACGGGAGCGCTCACCTTCTGACCGTTGACGAAGGTGCCGTTCGTGGACTCGAGGTCGGTGAGGAGCCAGCCGTCGGCGCGGAGGTCGAGGCGGGCGTGGTTGGTCGAGGTGTAGTCGTCACGGATCACGACGTTCGACTCGCTCGAACGCCCGATCGTGATCGGGCCGCCGCCCAGGGGCATCTCCATGCCCTCGCGCGCACCCTCGGTGATGACCAGGCGGGACGCGGCCGGCGAGGCGGGACGCTGCGCACCACCGGGTTGGCCGATCACGTCGGTGAACGCACCGCTCGAGGCGGGGCCGGGGGCCGCCGCAGCAGGGACGGTGGGGGTGCTCGGTCCGGACGGCGCCGACTTGGGATCGGTCGGGATCGTGCGGACGCGCTGGCCGAAGAGATCGCTGCGCAGGGCGAACACGATCACGAAGACGAACAGCCAGAGCACCGCGAGGAAGGCGAAGCGCAGGACGAGCAGGGTCAGGCCTGTGGTCATCGAGCACCTCCGTCGTTCTCCGGGATCACCCGGAACACCATACGGGTACGACCGATCTCGATGGTGGAGTCCGGCTCGACGATCGCCTGCTGGAAGTGCTGACCGTTCAGCTTCGAGCCGTTCGTGGAGCCGAGATCGGTGGCCTGGGCGTGCTTGCCGTCCCACAGCAACTCGACGTGCTTCCGGCTCGTCCCGGTGTCCGCGATGGTGATGTCGGCGTCGCTGCCGCGCCCGATCACCGTGCGCCCGCGGTGCAGACGGTGTCGCTGCGAGCCGATGTCGAGCACCGGGATCCAGGCCACATCGCGCTGCACGGTGGTGGAGTCGACCTGCAGGATCCCCGTCGAGAGCGTGCCGTCCTGCTGGAGTCGGATGGTGACGGGGCCGGAGAACGAGTAGTTCTGCGCGACGGCGTGTTGGTGCACCATCTGGGTCAGTTCGTCGATGAGCGGGCGACCGACGTCGTTCATGCGCGTGAAGTCCGGCGGTGCCAGACGCACGGTGAACTCGTTCGGCACGAGGATGCGCTCGCGGGAGACCACTGCGGCCTTCGTGTCGAGCTCGCGCCGCAGGGCGCTCGAGATCTCGACGGGCTGCACCCCGGAGCGGAAGGTCTTCGCGAACGCGCCGTTGACGGCGCGTTCCAACCCTCGCTCGAAGTTGTCCAGCAGGCCCATGCGTCTCCCGTGTCGTCGGTCGTCAACCACTGCATGGTAGTGGTTGGCGTTGACACCCGTCTGTGCGTGGTAGTGTTTCGGGGCTGGCGCGAGTGGCGGAATTGGTAGACGCGCACGGTTCAGGTCCGTGTGCTGGAAACGGCGTGGGGGTTCAAGTCCCCCCTCGCGCACCAGGCGAAAACAGGAAAGGCCCCGGAGGAATCCGGGGCCTTTCCTGTTTCTTCGGAGTCGTCCGCGGTTCCCGGCTGTCAGGCCCCATCGGCGTCCGTCGTGTGGTCGGCATTCGGCCTGGAGGCACGGCTCGGCCCCGACACGCCGGTTCCGTCGAACCCGTGGTCGGCTCTCCGTGCCTGCTGCGAGGCGAAGAACGGGCGCGCGCTGGGCAGGAAGAGCAGGACCGCGGCGACGACCGACAGCGCGATCGTCAGGACCGCGAGTTCGCCACCGGTGAGGCTCAGGAGCGCGCGGAAGGCCGCGACGACGACGAGCACGATGCGCGCGACCCGGGACCCCGCGGCCATCCGGAACACCGCCCACGTCACCAGGGCCCAGAGCACCAGCGCGACGATCCCGGCGAGGACCGGTGCCTGGCCGACCGCCGCGTCCGTCGCGAAGAACCGGAGCACGGTGGCGGCGACGCAGGCTGCCACCCACACCAGCCACAGCACGAAGGACACGGTGACCACCTGCGGTCGGTCCGGTCGTCGGAGGATGAACGTCCTGGTCATGCTGCACCGTCCTCTGCCGCTCCCTGGTGCGGCACGTCGAGCGTACCGAGCGGACGGAGTCCTGCCGAGGTGGCCCGCTACCGTGACCGGGTGACCGACGAACGCGCGACCGCTCCCCGTCCCGGTGTCGACGTGCCCGACGACCGCGGCCGCATCGGACTCGACGCCGTGGGCCGTGCCCTCGACCGCAACCCCGACGTCGTCGTGCGGGACGTCGAGGTGGTGTCGAACGGCTGGCACGTGCTCCGCCGCACGACCCTCGACGTCCGGCGCCGTGACGGTCGGTGGGACCGGCAGCAGCGCGAGACCTACGACCGCGGCAACGGTGCGACGGTCCTGCCGTACGACGCCGAGCGCGGCACCGTCCTGCTCACGCGGCAGTTCCGGTGGCCGGCGTACGTGAACGGACATCCGGACGGCATGTTGGTCGAGGCCGCGGCGGGACTGCTCGACGAGGACGACCCCGAGACCGCGGTGCGGCGTGAAGCGGCCGAGGAGCTCGGCATCCGGCTCGGTGCGCTCGAGCACCTGGGCGACGTGTTCATGAGCCCCGGTTCGGTCACCGAGCGGGTCCACTTCTACCTCGGCGCGTACACCCCGGCTGACCGTGTCGAGGCCGGTGGCGGCGTGGAGGACGAGGGCGAGGACATCGAGGTGCTCGAGGTGCAGCTCGACGAGGCGCTCGCGATGGTGGCGGACGGTCGGATCGCCGACGGCAAGACGATCATGCTGCTGCAGTGGGTGGCGCTGCGGCGGGCGTCACCCCGACAGGGCTGACCCGTCCAGGCCCACCGCTCGCGCGATCGTCGTGCGGACCAGCCCCTCGCGGGTCGGGCGGTCGAGGTAGTCGACCAGGGCGTACCCGTTGGTGGCGTCGACGAGCGCGAAGAGCAGGCGTCCGACGCCGTCCGGGTCGTCGGTGTGCAGCACGCCCGCGCGCACACCCTCGACGACGACCGTGGTCGCGAGGAGCTGCCAGTCGTCCATGACGTCCCGCGCCGCGGTCGCCAGTGCCGCGTTCGTGCGGCCGATGCTCCACGCGTCGGCCCACAGGGTGGCGACGTCGTCGCGGGCGGGATCGGCGATGCAGCCGAGCAGGGTGCGGAGGCGGGAGACGGGGTCGGGCGCAGCGGCGACGACCGCGCGGACCTCGGCGACCTCGGCGACCGCGACGGTGCGGAACGTCTCGCCGACCAGGTCCTCCATGCTCGGGCGGTAGTGGGCGACGAGCGAGGGCGCGACCCCGATCACGGCGGCGACCCCGCGGAGCGTCACCGCCGCGAGGCCCTCGGCGCGCGCCAGGTCGACGGAGGCCGCCGTGATCTGGTCTTCGCGTTCGGCCGGGCTCAGGCGCCGGCGGGCCGGTGTCGACGGCATCGTCCCACCGTATCCGCGCGTCACGCGCCCTCGACCACGAAGGCTGCCCAGAGGTCGGCCCGGGTCGAGAAGACGGAGAGGTCACGGTCGAGGAGCCTTCCCGCGTGCTCCACCCGGGCGCGGGCGGTGTGCCGGTGGATGCCGAGGACCCGTGCGGCCCGGTCGTACTCGCAGTTCTCCTGCAGCCAGGTCCGGACGGTGCCCGTGAGCTCGGTGCCGGCCGTGCGGTCGTGGTCGAGCAGCGGGGCGAGGAACGCGCGGGCGACGGCACCGGCGTCCACGTCGACGTGGGCGAGGTGGGCGAGGACGCCCTCGCGCGCGAGGTCGCCGAACTCGGTGGTGCCCGGGCGTCCTTCACGGCGTCGGTCGAGTGCCTGCACTGCCTCGGTGCGGGCGCGTCCGAACGACCGGTACGCAGTGCCGTCGGACAGGCCGGCGCGCAGGTCGAAGCGGTCGACGAGTTCAGCGACGATCCCGGTGTCGTCCGCGTTCACGCAGAGGAACAGGGCGTCGTCGACCGCGAAGAACAGGTGCCCCGGCCGGTCCTGCACCCACAGTTCGAGCAGGTCGACCACGGTGTCGAGGTCGTGGTCGAGGACGTCGACAGCGGCGATCCGGACGGGTTCGGCGGGCAGCGGCCCCCACACCTCGCGTGACGTCGCCTGCACCACCTCGGGTTCGCCGACGGACAGCATCGTGAGGAGTCCGGTGCGCAGGAGTCCCCGGGCGCGGGCGAGTTCACGGTTCTGCTGCAGGGCGAGGCCGGCCAGGGCGATGACGGCCGTGACGACCTCGCGTCCGGCCCGGTCGAGGGCTCCGCCGTTCGCGATCGCGAGCACGCCGCTCAGGTGCCCGCCGCTGCCGAGCGTCTGCAGGGTGTACCCGCCACCACCGTCCGTGGCGACCGGCAGGCTCGCCCGCTGGCCGGAGCGCAGCAGCCGTAGCGCCTCGGTCCGCAGGAGGTCGAGGTCGGCAGCGGGCAGCCCGTCAGCGGGGTGTCCGCGGTCGAGCCGACCGGAGACGTCGAACAGGCCGACCCACCCGTCGAGCTGCCGGGACAGCTCGGCGATGGTCGCGCCGAGTCCGTCGGGTCGCATCGCGGCGAGCGAGATGGCCCGCTGCGCGGCGAGGGCCCAGGCACCGCGTGCGTTGGCGTCCCGCGCGACCGCTTCGGCGTTGGCCTGCGCGACCGCGATGAAGGAGGTCTCGTAGGGCACCTCGAACAGCGGCAGTCCGTGCCGGGTGCAGGCGGCGACCAGGGCGTCGGGGGTGCCGGCGCGGACCACCTCGGTGCCGAAGCCGAGCGCCACGACACCACCGTCCACGAGCCGCCGGACGTAGGCCTCGGCGACGTCGTCGCGCACCTCGGCCTCGGCGCCGAACTGCGTGCCGGTCGTGAGCAGCCCCTGACCCTCGGAGAGGAACGGCGTCGGGTCCTCGAGGTCCGAGCTGTGCAGCCAGGACAGCGGGGCATCGAGGGCGTGCTCGTCCGCGTCGTTGAGTGGGCGCAGGTGGAGTTCACCCCGGTGCAGCAGGGAGCGCAGCGTTGCGGGCATGCCGTCACCCTATCCACCGGGTCGATCTGCCGGGGGGACGGTGTACGCCGTGGACAGTGGGAGTGCGCGCTGCTGGCTCCTACCATCGCCGCATGTCCTCCACCGCAGCGTCCGCGACCCGAGCGACCACCGGCGGCCCGTCGCTGCCCCAGGAACGACGGCTCGTCACCGCCGTCCCCGGCCCGCGATCGCAGGAGTTGCTCGCCCGGAAGGCCGTCGCCGTCGCGGCCGGGGTCGGCGTCGCCGTGCCCATCGCCGTCGTCGCGGCCGGTGGCGGCGTCGTGGTCGACGCCGACGGCAACTCGTTCGTCGACCTCGGGTCCGGGATCGCCGTGACGTCGGTCGGCAACGCCCACCCCGGCGTGGTCGCTGCGGTCACCGAGCAGGTGGCTGCCTTCACGCACACGTGCTTCACCATCGCTGCCTACGACGGGTACGTCGCCGTCGCCGAGGCACTCAACCGTCTGATCCCCGGCGACCACGAGAAGCGGACGGCGCTGTTCAACTCCGGGGCCGAGGCCGTCGAGAACGCCGTCAAGATCGCCCGGAAGCACACCGGTCGGCAGGCCGTCGTCGTCTTCGACCACGCCTACCACGGCCGCACGAACCTGACGATGGCGTTGACCGCGAAGAACCAGCCCTACAAGAACGGCTTCGGTCCGTTCGCACCCGAGGTCTACCGCGTCCCGATGTCGTACCCGTTCCACGACGGGCTGTCGGGACCCGAGGCGGCGAAGCGTGCGATCAGCCAGATCGAGAAGCAGGTCGGGGCTGCGAACACCGCCGCGGTCCTGATCGAACCGATCCAGGGCGAGGGCGGCTTCGTCGTCCCGGCGCCGGGGTTCCTCACCGCACTGTCCGAGTGGGCCACCGCCAACGGCGTCGTGTTCATCGCCGACGAGGTCCAGACCGGGTTCGCCCGCACCGGCGCGATGTTCGCCAGCGAGCACGAGGGGATCGTGCCCGACGTCGTCACGACCGCGAAGGGCATGGCCGGCGGACTCCCGTTGTCCGGTGTGACCGGGCGTGCGGCGATCATGGACTCCGCCCACGTCGGCGGCCTCGGCGGGACGTACGGCGGCAACCCGATCGCCTGCGCCGCAGCCCTCGCGGCCATCGACGCGTTCGAACACGACGGACTCGTCGAGCGCGCCGGGGCGATCGGCACGGTCCTGCTCGACGCCCTGCGCGGCGCCCAGGCCGACGACCCCCGCATCGGCGACGTCCGCGGCCGCGGTGCGATGGTCGCGATGGAGCTCGTCGACCCCGTGACCGGTGATCCTGACCCCGGGCTCACCGGACGGGTGGTGCAGTACGCGTTCGAGCACGGGGTCATCGCCCTCACGGCCGGCACGTACGGCAACGTCGTGCGCTTCCTGCCGCCGCTGTCGATCGACGACGACCTGCTCCGCGACGGCCTGGCCGTCGTCCTCGACGGGCTGGCCGCGTCGTGAGCGCGACGATCCCCGCAGCAGCCTGGCCCAGCGTCCCCGACGCCACCGGACCAGCCGCCGAACAGGCGGTGCTCGACCGCGTCCCCACGGGCCTCCTGGTCGACGGCGTCTGGCAGCCGGCGGCCGACGGCGGGACCTTCGCCGTCGTCGACCCTGCGACCGGCGAAACACTGCTGCACATCGCCGACGCCTCGCCCGAGGACGGCCGGAAGGCGCTCGACGCCGCCGTCGCCGCACGGCACGGCTGGGCGACCACGTCCCCGCGGCAGCGCGCCGAGGTGCTGCGCCGCGCGTTCGACCTGCTTCAGGGGCGACGCGAGGAGTTCGCGCTCCTGATGACGCTGGAGATGGGCAAGCCCCTGGCCGAGGCCCGCGGCGAGGTCGCCTACGGCGGCGAGTTCCTCCGCTGGTTCTCGGAGGAAGCGGTCCGGATCGGCGGTTCGTACGGCACCAACCCCGAGGGGACCGGCCGCGCCACCGTCTCGCACAAGCCCGTCGGACCCGCGTTCCTGATCACACCGTGGAACTTCCCGTTGGCGATGGCGACCCGCAAGATCGCACCGGCGCTCGCCGCCGGCTGCACCGTCGTCGTGAAGCCGGCCGAACTGACGCCGTTGACCACCCTGCTGTTCGCCGACCTGCTCGTCGAGGCCGGTGTGCCCGCCGGCGTGGTCAACGTCGTCCCGACCACCCGGGCCGCCGACGTCTCCGCGCCCGTGATCGCCGACCGCCGCCTGCGGAAGCTGTCCTTCACCGGTTCCACGCCGGTCGGACGCACGCTGCTCGGTCAGGCGGCTCAGAACGTGCTCCGGACGAGCATGGAGCTCGGGGGCAACGCCCCGTTCCTGGTGTTCGCCGACGCCGACCTCGACCTCGCGGTGGAGGGCGCGCTCGCCGCGAAGTTCCGGAACACCGGCCAGGCCTGCACGGCCGCGAACCGGTTCCTGGTGCACGCGGACGTCGTGGACGAATTCACCCGGCGGGTCACCGAGCGCGTCGAGGCCATGCGGGTCGGTCGAGGCACCGAGGACGGCGTCGCGATCGGACCGCTCATCGACGCCCGTGCCGTCGACAAGGCCCATCGACTGGTGACCGACGCGGTCGAGCGCGGGGCGACGCTCCGCACCGGCGGGCACGCTGTCGACGGACCCGGCACCTTCTACGAGCCGACCGTCCTGACCGACGTGCAGCCCGGCAGCGCGATCCTCGACGACGAGATCTTCGGGCCGGTGCTCGCCATCCGCCCGTTCCGCACCGAGGACGAGGCCGTGGCCGCCGCGAACGACACCGAGTACGGTCTGGTCGGCTACGCGTTCACCGAGGACCCGGCACGCGGGCAGCGCCTGATGGAGCGGCTCGAGACCGGCATGCTGGGGCTGAACACCGGGGTCGTGTCGAACGCCTCGGCACCGTTCGGCGGCGTCAAGCAGTCCGGCCTCGGTCGCGAGGGCGGCGGCGAGGGCATCGCCGAGTACCTCGAGACCATGTACACGCTGACCCCGGACCCGTTCCGGCACACCGACAGCACCACGACCGCACAAGGAGCAGCTCGATGATCGAGAAGGACGTCGTCGTCATCGGAGCCGGTGTCGCCGGTCTCACCGCCGCGAACCGCCTGCGGGCTGCCGGCCTGCGGGTCGCCGTGCTCGAGGCCCGCGACCGCGTGGGGGGCCGCACCTGGACGAACGACATCGACGGGGTGACCCTGGAGATCGGTGGGCAGTGGGTCTCGCCCGACCAGACCGCACTGCTCGAGACCCTCGACGAGCTCGGCCTGCAGACGTACGACCGGTACCGCGAGGGCTCCAGCGTCTACATCGACGCCGACGGCACCCGAACCGAGTACACCGGGGACATCTTCCCCCTGCCGGAGGCCACGGCGAACGAGATCGAACGCCTCGTCGCCGTCGTCGACGAGTACGTCGCGAAGGTCGACCCGGCCCGCCCCTGGGAGACCCCGGACGCGGCCGCCCTCGACGAGGTCTCCTTCCGCGCCTGGCTGCACGACCTGAGCCCGGACCGGGTCGCGACCGACAACGTCGAGCTGTTCATCGCCGGCGCGATGCTCACGAAGCCCGCGCACGCGTTCTCGGCGCTGCAGGCCCTGCTGATGGCGGCGTCCGCCGGGAGCTTCACCAACCTGGTCGACGCCGACTTCATCCTGGACAAGCGGGTCGTCGGCGGCATGCAGCAGGTGTCCGAGCGGCTCGCTGAGCGCCTCGGCGACGACGTGCACCTGAACGCCCCGGTCCGGACGCTGCGCTGGGGCGACGACGGGGTCGTCGCGCTCGCCGACGGCGGGATCGAGGTGCACGCCCGACAGGCCCTCGTCGCGGTCCCGCCGCCCCTGTACTCGCGGATCTCGTACGAGCCGCCGCTGCCCCGACGTCAGCACCAGCTCCACCAGCACCTGTCGATGGGCTTCGTGATCAAGGTGCACGCCGTCTACGACCGTCCCTTCTGGCGCGCGGCGGGCCTGTCCGGCACCGCGTTCAGCCCGTACGAGGTCGTGCACGAGGCGTACGACAACACCTCGCACGGTTCCGAGCAGGGCACCCTGGTCGGGTTCGTCTCCGACCAGCACGCCGACGACCTGTTCGCGCTGTCGACCGGGGAACGGCGGGCCCGGGTGCTCGCCTCGCTGGCGCACTACTACGGCGACGAGGCCCTGCGACCGGTCGTCTACTACGAGAGCGACTGGGGCACCGAGGAGTGGACGCGCGGCGCCTACGCGGCGAGCTTCGACCTGGGCGGGCTCGTCCGCTACGGCGCCGACCAGCGTGCCGCGGTCGGTCCGATCCGGTTCGCCTCGAGCGACCTGGCCGGGCAGGGCTACCAGCACGTCGACGGCGCAGTGCGCATCGGTCGCGAGGTCGCCGAGGAGATCCTGGCGGTTGTTCCGCAGGCAGCTTCGACACCGTAACCGTCTCGACCGGTCACGGATTCGTGCCGCATCCAGCCGCTGACGTGTCCAGGTGTTGACGCGTACCGTCCGGGCCATGAGTGACGCAGCGAACGGGTCCAGCGACCCCACGAAGGACCAGGAGCAGTACACCGAGGACCTGCCGGACGGGTCGCCCACGGGCGACGCGACGGAGGACCCCGCGCAGGACAGCGACACGGACTCCGGCGGCGAGCCCGCCGACCCGCAGCAGTAGCGGCGGCGGTCGCGCGGCAGCGCTGTGGCGTGGCGGCGTGAGACGCCGGCGTGTTCGCTCGACGCCTCCATGCCATCGAGACGCCGCCGGATCCGGCGGCGTCTCGCGCGTTCCGCGGCGTCGAAGCGTGACGACGGCGTCTTCCGGTGGCGAGGCGGGAGCGGCGACGGACGGACGGACGGGAGGCGCGGTGCCAGCTGGCACCGCGCCTCCCGTCCGTCGTGGGCCCGGCGGCAACACACCGGCGTCTTGGTCAGGCGCCGTCACATCATCGAGACGCCGCCTGATTCGGCGGCGTCTCGCGAAGACGCCGGCGTCTTCGCGTCGGTCAGCCGATGCGGATCAGCTTCTTGTTCACGAACTCGTCGGCCCCCAGGGGGCCGAGCTCACGGCCGAAGCCACTGCCCTTGACGCCACCGAACGGCAGCTCCGGGCTGTCCGCGCCGACGATGTTCACGTAGACCATGCCGGCCTCGATCCGGTCGGCGACCCGGAGTGCCTGGTCGGCGTCGGTGGTGAACAGGTACGAACCGAGGCCGTACGGGGTGTCGTTGGCCAGGGTGATCGCCTCGTCCTCGTCGGCGACGCGGTACACGGCGGCGACGGGACCGAAGAACTCCTCGCGGTAGGCGTCGTTGTCCGGCGTGACGTCGGTCAGGATCGTCGGCAGGAAGGCGTTGCCCTGGCGATCGCCGCCCGTCACGACGGTCGCACCCTGCTCGACCGCGGCGGCGAGCTGCTCCTGCAGCCGTTCGGCCGCGGCCGGGGACGACAACGGGCCGAGTTCGGCACCGGGCACGCTCGGGTCCGTCGGTTCGACCGCCGACATCGCCGCGGTGAACTTCGACAGGAAGTCGTCGTACAGGCCGTCGACCACCAGGAACCGCTTCGGGGCGTTGCAGACCTGGCCGTTGCCCTCGAGCCGAGTGGTGACGGCGGACTCGACGACGGCGTCCAGGTCGTCGGTGGACAGCACGATGAAGGGGTCGGAGCCGCCGAGTTCGAGCACCACCTTCGTCAGGTTCCGGCCGGCGATCTCGGCGACCGCGGCACCGGCGCGCGCCGAACCCGTGAGCGAGACGCCCTGCACGCGCGGGTCGGCGATGACGTCGGCGACCTGGTCGTTCGTCGCGAACACGTTCGTGTAGGCACCGGCCGGGAAGCCGGCGTCGTGGAAGATCCGCTCGATGGCCAGGGCGGACTCCGGGCACTGCGGTGCGTGCTTCAGCAGGACGGTGTTGCCGATGACCAGGTTCGGTCCGGCGAACCGGGCGATCTGGTAGGCGGGGAAGTTCCACGGCATGATGCCGAGCACGACGCCGATGGAGGCCTTGCGGATGAACGCGGACCCCTCGGACCCGTCCGCCAGGGTGATCGGTTGGTCGGCCAGGAACGCCTCGGCGTGGTCCGCGTAGTAGTCGTAGATGTCGGCGCAGAAGTCGACCTCGCCCTCGGCCTGGTCGATCGGCTTCGCCATCTCGCGCACGATCGTGGCGGCGAGCTCGGCGTGCCGCTCCCGGTACAGGTCCGCGACCCGGTGGAGCAGGGCTGCACGGTCGGCGACCGTCGTCGTCCGCGACCACTCGGTGTGCGTGCGGTCGGCGGCTGCGACGGCGTCGTGCAGCTCGGCGTCCGTGATGGTCGGGTAGGTCTCGAGGGTCGTGCCCGTGGAGGGGTCGGTGACGGCGTACATGGCGTCCTCTCGTGGTGGCGGTCAGGCCTGGTCGGTCAGCTGCTTGTTCACACCGGTGACGGGCTGGTTCTCGTCGAAGCCCTTCGGTGCGACCCGGAAGCCCTTCGTGATGACGAGCAGGTAGACGAACCCGATCGCCGCCCACACTCCTCCTGCGATCAGGGCGTCGGCATGGAGCTGGGACCAGAGCACCCCGGTCAGGAGCATCGCGACCCCCGGCAGCACGATGTAGCGCCAGCGGTCGCCCGCCGTGTGACGACGTCCGTTCCGGATCGCGAAGTGCACGATCACGGTGGCGTTGACGAAGGTGAACGCGATGAGGGCGCCGAAGTTGATGTAGGCCGCGATCGTGTCGAGCGAGAAGCTCATCGCGAGCAGGGTGACCGCGCCGACGAAGACGACGTTGAACACCGGGGTGTGCGTGCGGGGGTGCACGTAGCCGAAGACCCGCTTCGGCAGCACGTTGTTCCGCCCCATCACCATGAGCATGCGGGCGACGCTGGCGTGCGAGGCGAGACCCGAGGCGAGCGCGGCGACGAAGCCGGCCGACACGAGGACCGCCTGGAACACCGGGCCGCCGACGAGCAGGCCGATCTGGGGGAGCGGGTCGTCGGTGAACTCGCCGAAGGGTGCGTTGGTGGGGAAGCGGAGCTGGGCGAAGTAGGCGGAGACCAGGAAGATCGCGCCGCCGAGCAGGACGGTCAGCATGATCGCCTTCGGCATGATGCGGATCGACTTCGCCTCTTCCGTGTACATCGTCACGGCGTCGAAGCCGATGAACGAGAAGCACACCACCGTCGCCCCGGTGAGCAGCGCCGACATCGTCACGCTGTCGTGCACGAAGGGTTCGGCGCTGACGATCGTGCCCGCACCAGCGCCCTGGGAGAGCTCGATGACGGTGAAGACCACGAACGCGATCATCGCCAGGACCGCACCGACGAGCAGCACCATGTTGAGGTTCGACGTGCCGCGCATCGACAGGCAGATCACCGTCGTCACGAAGACCGAGTAGACGACGACGGTCACCCACGGCGGCAGCCCCGGGAACACCTGCTCCAGGTAGAGACGGATGATCAGGGCGTTCACCATCGGCAGCAGCAGGTAGTCGAGCAGCGACGTCCAGCCGACCATGAAGCCGAGGTTCGGGTGCATCGACTCCCGGACGTACGTGTACGCCGAACCGGCGGCGGGGTAGACGCGCACCATCTTCCCGTAGCTGATCGCGGTGAGCGCCATGATGACCAGGGCGATGAGGTACGCGCTCGGCACCGCCCCGTCGGTCTGCTCGGAGACGATGCCGAAGGTGTCGAACACGACCGTCGGGGTCATGTAGCCGAGACCGAGTCCGACGATCGCCCAGAGCCCGAGGCTCCGCTTCAGCGATCCGCCGCGCACCGGTGCTGCCGGCGCGGTGACCGCGATCGGTGATGCCATGTGACTTCCCTGCTCTTCGGGGCCGGGCAGCGTCGCCCGATCAGTTCGGAGCACCATACCGACGGGTCGGCAGTGGGCGGACCGGCCGCGGTGTACAGGTCATCGGCACCCGCTGTACACCGCGGCAGTGGTTCGGGCCGCCGGTTGCTGCTGCGTGATGCAGTGCAGCCCACCACCCCGCGCGAAGACCTCGCGGGCGTCGATCGAGCGGATGCGTCGGCCCGGGTACGCCTCGGCGAGGATGCCCCTGGCGCGGTCGTCAGCGACCGGGTCGCCGAACGCGCAGGCGATCACGGCGTCGTTCACCACGACGTGGTTCACGTAGTTCCAGTCCACCGGTCCACCGTCGTCGGACAGCGTCGAGGGGGCGGGCAACTCGATGATCGTCGCATCGGTCGCCTGCTCGAGCGCTCGCCGGATCTGGGGCATGACCAGGTGGTCCGGGTGGCCGGCATCCGGCTGGGCGTGCAGCAGGACCGTGCCCGGGTCGGCGAAGGTCGCCACCATGTCGACGTGGCCCCGGGTGCCGAGGCCGTCGTAGTCGCGCGTCAGACCGCGTGGCAGCCAGACGACCCGCGTGGCGCCGATCGTGCGCGCCAGCTCCAGCTCGACGCGCTCCCGGTCGGCGTACGGGTTCCGGCGCGGGTCGAGCTGCACCGTCTCCGTCACGAGCACGGTGCCGGCGCCGTCGACGTGGATCGCCCCGCCCTCGTTGACGAGCAACGACGGGATCCGCGTGGCTCCCGCAGCACGGGCGACGGTCGCGGCGACCTCGGCGTCACGCGTCCAGGTCGACCACGGGTTTGCACCCCAGCCGTTGAACACCCAGTCGACTGCGCCGAGTCGCCCGGAGTCGTCGTCGACGACGAACGTCGGACCGATGTCGCGCATCCAGAAGTCGTCGAGAGGCGTCTCGAGCACGTCCACGCCGGACGACAGCAGGCGACCGGCATCCGCGCGTGCGACCGGGTCCACGACGACGGTCACCGGCTGGTGCTCGCTGATCGTGTTGGCCGTGGTCGCCCAGGCCAGGCGCGCGGCCTCGGCGCTCGCCGCGTCGTCGCCGAGCGTCAGGCCGGGGCGTGGGAACGCCATCCAGGTGCGTTCCTGCGGAGCCGTCTCGGGAGGCATCACCCACGTCATGCGTGCGCCCCGCGCCCGGGTGTGGCCGGTTCCACGGCCAGGGCCGCGTCGATCGCGTCGCGTGCGCCGTACGCGTGGCGTTCCTCGTCGACGGGGTCGACGAGTCCGGCGTACAGGTCGGGGCGCCGGGTCAGGTAGAAGGGGAACAGCCGGAGCCACTCCGTCCGGGCGTCGAGGTCGAGGTCGGCGACGAGCACCACGCTCGTGTCACGGGGAGCCTCGACGAGCACGCGGCCGAACGGGTCCGAGATGAAGGACGAGCCGTAGAACGTGATGTCGCCCTCGTCGCCCCACCGGTTCGGCACGACCATGAACTGCCCGGCGGTGATGCCGTTCGCCACGATCACCCGCTGCCAGATCGGCGCGGTGTCGAAGTCGGGGAACGTCGGTTCGGAGCCGATCGCCGTCGGGTACACGAGCACCTCGGACCCGGCGAGCCCGTAGGCGCGGGCGACCTCGGGGAACCACTCGTCCCAGCACGTCGGCAGCCCGACCCGGGCGCCGAGGCCGGCCGGTTCGTGGACGGGGAACGGGTCGGCGTCGGCGCCGGGGCGGAACCAGGTGTCCTCGTGGTAGCCGGCGCTGATCGGGATGTGGGTCTTCCGGGTCCGGCCGACCAGGGCGCCGTCGGGGGCGACGAGGACCGCCGTGTTGTACCCGCGCGGGTCGTCGGGATGGTCGTCGTCGTCCGGCCGCTCGTACAGGGAGGCGTGCACGAACACTCCGTGGTCGATCGCCTGGGCACGGGCGAAGGTGACGGTCGGGCCGTCCTGCAGCGACTCGGCGAGGTCCTTCGGGGTCCCGCTCGCCTGGGTGTCGCCCGGGTAGCGGCGCAGCGTCAGTTCGGGCAGGAACACCGCGGTGGCGCCGTTCGCTGCGGCGGTCGCGATGCCGTCGGCGAGCTGGGCCAGGTGCTCGTCCGGGTCGGGGAGCCACCGCACCTGCACGAGGGCGACGCGGAGGGACCGGCGGGGTGCGCCGGTGTCGGCGTGCAGCGGCGACGGGAGCGAGGGTGCGGTGACGACGTCCATGCCGCCATTGTTGATCATGCGATCAACGAGCGCAAGGTCTTCACGCCGGTCGCCGTCCACGCCGCGGGTCCTCCTTGATGAGCCGCCGTGACGGACTGCGGGCGGCCGCGAGCGCGGGGTGGTCCAGATCGAGACCGGCAAGCAGGGCGAGCAGTCGTTGAGCCGGTGCCGGACGTCTGGCCGCAGCAGGTTGTCGTGGTGAGCGACACGGTTCCGGAGTCGACGGAGCGTCTCGAGTTGGAGCCCGGTCGTCTCCTGGCTGAGTCGTTCGATGACGCACCGGGATGGCGCTCAGGGCGTGGACAGCGGGTCGGCGAGCGAGAGCGGCGCGACCTCGGTGCCGAGCAACCGCCCGGCCGCCCGCAGCCCGGACAGCAGCGCACCGTGCACCGTCGCCGGGTCGTCGCTCCAGGTGGCCTCGCCGGCGAGCTGCACCCGGCCGGACGGGGTGCCGAGCAGGTCGTGGTCATCGGGTGATGCCCCGACGTGCAGGTACGAGTACGAGCCCCGCGAGAACGGGTCCTCGGCCCACCGGGTGATCCGGAACGCCTCGGGCCGGGGGACGGACGCGCCGAACATCTTCCGCAGCGCCGCCACCCCCTCGTCGACGACCACGGCGTCCGGCAGGGTCTCGAGCCGACGGGCTCCGGCACCACCGACCAGGGCGGCGAGCACCGGCGCACCGGTCACCCGGGACATGTCGTACCAGGAGTGCCAGTCGACCCCGGCGGACCCCTGCTGCCGGACCACCCACGAGTCGCCCCAGAACCGTGAGGGGAACCGCAGGAACACCTTGTCGTAGGCGCCCATCCCGAGTCGGCCGAGCGCTCCGGTCACCGGTGCGGACAGGGGCGGGGTGAAGACCACGTCGCCGGCCCGCAGCACCCCGAGCGGCACCGTGACGACGACCTGCCGGGCGGCCACGGTGGTGCCGTCGGCGAGCCCCACGGTCACCGAGTCGCCGACCTGGGTCACCGACCGAACGACCGACGACAGTCGCACGTCGAGACCCTCGGCCAGCGCGCGGGCGTACTGGGCGTAGCCGCCGGGGAACACCACCTCGTCACCGGGGACGTGCTCCTCGTCGAGGCCGTGCGCGTCGAGGACGGTCACGGGGGCACCGCAGAGGTCCTCGGAGCGGTGGGCCGTGTACTCGCGGACCCGTGCGGCCCGGTCGCCCTGCCACCGCAGCGACCGGAGCACGGTGTCGACGGCGGCCGCGTAGGTCGAGGGCGGTGGAGCATGTGCGACGACGGCGCCGAGGGCCGAGTCGACGGTGTGCAGGTCCGCGACGAACGCCGACGTGTCCTCGGCGGAGAGTGCAGCGCCGGACGGGTCGTGCCAGGCGATCGGCCGGCCGTCGAACTGGAAGCTGCCGACCGTGAACTCCACGGTGTCGAAGCCGAACGCCGACGCCAGGGCCCAGAGCGGGTTGCCGTCGACCCCGTGGATCCACGAGGCGCCGAGGTCGACCGGAACCCCGAGCGACGAGTCGGTCCAGGTGCGTCCACCGATCCGGTCGCGGGCCTCGAGCACGACGACCCGCTGCCCGCCGAGTGCGAGCGCCCGGGCGGCGGCGAGCCCGGCGACCCCCGCCCCGACGACCACGACGTCGGCGTCGAGACCAGCAGCCATCAGTGTCCTCCGGTCAGCGGTGCCATGAGCCGGGCGGCCAGACTCGGCCGCCCGGTCAGCGCTTCTTCGCGGTCGGCCAGGTCGGTCGCGACGAGTCCTGCGTTCGCCCCGAGGAACCGCAGCGGCTCGGGCTCCCAGTCGGGCGATCGGTGGTTCACCCACGGCAGTGCGGTCAGTGCCGTCGACTCCCCGCGCACGAGGTCGGCGAGGGTCCGTCCGGCCAGGTTCGCCGTCGACAGGCCGTCACCGACGTACCCGCCGGCGCTGCCGACGTGGCCGTCCCAGGTCACCGAGGCGCACCAGTCGCGCGGGACCCCGAGCGGTCCGCCCCACATGTGGGTGACCGGGGCGTCCGCGACGACGGGGAACAGGTCGACCAGCGCCCTCCGCAGGTGCTCGAACACGCGCGGCACCCGGTCGTACCCGGGCGTGATCGCGGAACCCCAGTGGTAGCGGGCTCCGCGGCCACCGAACGCCAGCCGGTCGTCGGCCGTGCGCTGCCCGTACACGAGCAGGTGCCGGTAGTCGGAGAACGTCTGCCCGTGCTCGAGCCCGATGCGCTCCCACGCGGACGCCGGCAGCGGGGCCGTCGCGATCATCAGCGAGTACAGCGGCAGGATCCGCCGCTTCGTCTGCTCCAGCTGGGCGCCGTACCCCTCGACCGCGATCACCACGGCGCCCGCCGTGACGGTCCCGCGCGACGTGATCACACGCCCGCGATCCCAGGACGAGACGGGCGTGTGCTCCGCGATCCGGACGCCACGGGCCTCCAGGGCGGCCGCGAGGCCACGCACCAACGCGGCGGGCTGCACGCGCGCGCAGTCCGGGGTCCACGCGACACCCGCCGATCCGGCGGCGTCGCCCGCTCGAGCCGGTCGCCACGTCATGTCGTCGCCCCATGCCGCGGAGGACGCGACCTCGTCGTGGGCGGCGCGTTCCTGCACGGCGGAGCGTGCGTACAGGACGGTCCCGCCCTTCACGTAGTCGCAGTCGACCTCGGCTTCGGACGCGGCGCGGCCGACCTCGTCGACGGTGTCGCGCATGGCGGCCCGCAGCGCGAGCGCGGCGTCGCGCCCGTGCTCCTCGGCGATCGTGGAGGCGGACCGCGGGAACAGCGCCGAGCACCAGCCGCCGTTCCGACCGGACGCGCCGAAGCCGGCGATCTCGCGTTCGAGGACGACGATCTGGAGGCGCGGGTCGGCCCGGTGCAGGTACCACGCGGTCCAGAGACCCGTCAGTCCACCGCCCACGATCACGACGTCGGCCGTGGTGTCGCCGTCGAGCGGCGGCCGGGGCGTCAGGTCGTCGCGTCCGGTGGACGCGAGCTGGTCGAGCCAGAACGAGACGCCCCGGTAGCCGCCCACGGTCAGATCTTCGTCCAGGCCTCGGACAGGACGCTCCGCAGGATCGACGTCATCTCGCGGAACTCCGGCTGCCCGATCGTCAGCGGCGGTGCGAGCTGCACGACGGGGTCACCGCGGTCGTCGGCCCGGCAGTACAGCCCCGCGTCGAACAGCGCCTTCGACAGGAACCCGCGCAGCAGCCGCTCGGACTCGTCGTCGTCGAAGGTCGTCTTGGTGGCCTTGTCCTTGACGAGCTCGATGCCGTAGAAGTAGCCGTCACCCCGGATGTCGCCGACGATCGGCAGGTCGAGCAGGGTGTCGAGCTCGGCGCGGAAGAGCGGGGCGTTCTGCTGCACGTTGGCGAGCAGCCCCTCTTCCTCGAAGATGTCGAGGTTCTCCATCGCGACGGCGGCCGACACCGGGTGCCCGCCGAACGTGTAGCCGTGGTAGAAGGTCGTGTCCCCCTTGGAGAACGGCTCGAACAGCCGGTCGCTGATGATCGTCGCGCCGATCGGGGAGTACCCGGAGGTCATCGCCTTGGCGCACGTGATCATGTCCGGCACGAAGCCGTAGGTGTCGCAGGCGAACATCGTGCCGATCCGGCCGAAGGCGCAGATGACCTCGTCGGAGACGAGCAGCACGTCGTACTCGTCGCAGATCTCGCGCACCCGCTGGAAGTACCCGGGCGGCGGGGTGAAGCAGCCGCCGGAGTTCTGCACCGGCTCGAGGAACACCGCGGCGACGGTGTCGGGGCCCTCGAACTCGATCATCTCGCGGATCCGTTCCGCCGCCCAGGAGCCGAACTGCTCCTCGGTACCCCCGGGGAAGCCCATCTCTTCGGCGCGGTACGAGTTCGTGTTCGGCACCCGGAAGCCACCGGGGGTGAGGGGCTCGAACATCTCCTTCATCGCCGGGATGCCGGTGATCGCCAGGGCGCCCTGCGGGGTGCCGTGGTACGCGACCGCGCGGGAGATCACCTTGTGCTTCATGGGCTTGCCCTGGAGCTTCCAGTAGTACTTCGCGAGCTTGAAGGCGGTCTCCACCGCCTCACCGCCACCCGTGGAGTAGAAGACCTTGTTGAGGTCACCGGGGGCGTGCTCGGCCAGCCGGTCGGCGAGCTCGATCGCCGCGGGGTGCGCGTACGACCAGATCGGGAAGAAGCTCAGCGTCTCCGCCTGCTTCGCGGCCATCTCGGCCAGGCGCTTCCGCCCGTGCCCGGCGGCGACGACGAACAGGCCGGACAGCCCGTCGATGTACTCCTTGCCGTGGCTGTCGTAGACGTGGTGGCCCTCGCCGCGCACCATGATCGGCACGTCGGCGCCGGCCTGGTTCGCGCCGTGCCGGGCGAAGTGCATCCACAGGTGGTCCCGGGACTTCCGCTGCAGGTCGGCGTCGTCGACCGGTGCGAACGGGTCGTAGGAGCCGAGGCGGGTGGGCTGTTCGATGGTCATCGCGTTCCCCAGTCGTAGAGCTGTTTGCGGAGTTGCAGGTAGACGAAGGTCTCGGTGCCGGCGACGCCCGGGATGGCCCGGATGGTGCCGTTGAGCAGTTCGATCAGGTCGTCGTCGTCCTCGCACACGACCTCGACCATCAGGTCGAAGCTGCCGGCGGTCATCACGAGGTAGTCGACCGCCGGCAGCTGTTCCAGGGCATCGGCGACGGTTCGGGTGTCGCCGCTGACCCGGATGCCGATCATCGCCTGCCGGTGGAAGCCGAGCTGCATCGGGTCGGTGACCGCGACGATCTGCATGACGCCGGTCTCGGTCAGCTTCTGCACGCGCTGCCGGACCGCCGCTTCACTGAGACCGACGGCCTTGCCGATCTCGCCGTACGGGCGGCGCCCGTCCGCCTGGAGTTGTTCGATGATCCGCTTCGAGGTGTCGTCGATGGGTCCCGGACGTCGTGGTGCTGCCGCCATGCCGGACAGCATGGCAGCGAGGTTCGGGGCGCGCAAGGGATTCCGTTGTGAACACCGTGTTTCGCGACGATTTCCGTTGTTACGGTTCTCCACAACCTCCGGATCCTTCTTCCGCGCCGCCGGAATCCGTGTCAGTATCACCGCCATGCTGGACGCACAGAGCACGGCGACGGCGGACACCGACACCCGGGTCCTGCGGAACTTCGTCGGGGGCGCCTCCGTCGAGTCGACCGCCGACACCACGTTCGACCTGGTCGACCCGACCGACGAGCACGTCTACGGCACGTCCCCGGTGTCCACCCCCGCCGACGTCGACGCCGCCTTCGGTGGGGCCGCGACCGCGTTCGAGACGTGGCGCCGCACCACCCCGGGGGAACGGCAGCTCGCCCTGTTCCGGATCGCCGACGCGATGGAGCAGCGGGCGTCGGAGTTCGCCGACCTCGAGTCGCTCGACACCGGGAAGCCCCGCGCCACCCTGGTCGAGGACGAGATCCTGCTGTCCGTCGACCAGATCCGCTTCTTCGCCGGGGCCGCCAGGAACCTCGAGGGTCGGAGCGCGGGCGAGTACCTGGCCGACCACACCTCGTTCGTCCGGCGCGAGCCCATCGGCGTCGTCGCCCAGGTCACCCCGTGGAACTACCCGCTCAACATGGCGGTGTGGAAGTTCGCGCCGGCGCTCGCCGCGGGCAACACCACCGTGCTCAAGCCGAGCGACACGACACCCCTGTCGACCCTGCTGCTCGCCGAGGTCGCCGCCGAGTTCCTGCCGCCGGGGGTCCTGAACGTCGTGGTGGGGGACCGCACCACCGGCGCCGCGATGGTCGACCACCCCACCCCGCAGCTCGTGTCCATCACCGGGTCCGTCCGCGCCGGCATCGAGGTCGCCCGCGCCGCCGCCGGTGACCTCAAGCGCACCCACCTGGAGCTCGGCGGCAAGGCACCCGTGATCGTGTTCGACGACGCCGACATCCCCTCGGCGGTGGCCGGGATCGTCGCCGCCGGGTTCTTCAACGCCGGACAGGACTGCACCGCCGCCACCCGGCTGCTCGTGCAACAGGGCATCCACGACGAGTTCGTCGCGGCGCTCGCCGAAGAAGCACGGCGCAACGCAAGAACCGGATCAGACGGTTATTTCGGGCCCGTCAACAACGCGAACCAGCTCGCGCACGTGCGGTCGTTCCTGGACACGCTGCCGGACCACGCGACGATCGAGCTCGGCGGCGCACGACAGGGCGACCGCGGGTACTTCCACGAGGCCACGATCGTCGCCGGCCTGCGCCAGGACGACCGGGCCGTGCAGCAGGAGATCTTCGGCCCGGTGCAGACCGTGCAGCGGTTCTCGACGGAACAGCAGGCGCTGACGTGGGCGAACGGCGTCGAGTACGGCCTGGCCAGCTCGGTGTGGACGACCGACCACGCGCGTGCGATGCGCTTCGCCCGTGACCTGGACTCCGGTTGCGTGTGGATCAACACGCACATCCCGATCGTCGCCGAGATGCCGCACGGTGGGTTCAAGCACAGCGGGTACGGCAAGGACCTGTCCCAGTACGGCTTCGACGACTACACCCGCATCAAGCACGTCATGTCCTACATCGGCTGAGGCCGACCACCCCCTGGAGGCACCATGGCAATGACCGGAACGTTCGCCGAATCGGGAGCCGATCTCCGGCTCGACCAGATCACGAAGTCCTTCCCCGGCCACACCGCCGTGGACAGTCTCGACCTGACGGTGCCCGCCGGCTCGTTCTTCGCGTTGCTCGGCCCGTCGGGCTGCGGCAAGACGACGACCCTGCGGCTCGTCGCCGGGCTCGAGGAACCCACGAGCGGCACCATCACCATCGGCGGCCAGGACGTCACCGACACGAAGCCGTACCAGCGGCCCGTCAACACGGTGTTCCAGAACTACGCGCTGTTCCCGCACATGAGCGTGCTCGACAACGTGGCGTTCGGGCTGAAGCGGCGCCGGATCCCGGACCCGATGGCGAAGGCGAAGGAGGCGCTGCGGCTCGTCGAACTCGAGGGGTCGGCGTCGAAGCGGCCCGCCCAGCTCTCCGGCGGCATGCAGCAGCGCGTCGCCCTGGCCCGCGCGATCGTGAACCGGCCGGCCCTGCTGCTGCTCGACGAGCCCCTCGGCGCCCTCGACCTGAAGCTCCGCCACCAGATGCAGCTCGAGCTGAAGACGATCCAGGCCGAGGTCGGACTCACGTTCCTGCACGTCACCCACGACCAGGAAGAGGCGATGACGATGGCCGACACGGTCGCCGTCATGAACGGCGGTCGGATCGAGCAGATGGGCAGCCCGCAGGACCTGTACGAGCTGCCGCGCACGGCGTTCGTCGCGAACTTCCTGGGCCAGTCGAACCTGCTCGAGGGCGAGGTCCGCGGCACCGACGCCGGCCTGCTCGTCGTCGCCACCGCGGCCGGGTCCATCGCCGTGCCGGCCGACCGGGCCGTCGCCACGACCGGTCGCGTCGTCGTGGGCGTCCGGCCCGAGAAGCTCAAGATCCGCACCGCCGAACCGACCCCCGAGGCCGGACGGAACATCCTCGGCCCCGGTCGGGTCGTGGACGTCTCGTTCTCCGGCGTCAGCACCCAGTACCTGGTCGACGTGCCGGGCGCCGGGCGCGTCTCGGTGTTCGCGCAGAACTCGAAGGGCGGGCCGCGGATCGCGACCGGCACCGAGGTCTGGCTCACGTGGGGCGTCGACCACGGTTTCGGCCTGGAGGCGCACCCCACGTCCGACGCGACCGTCACCACCCAGGACGACACGGGCCTCCAGGCCGTCCCCGCCACGGCAGGATCGCTCGCGTGACCGGCGCGGTACCCGGTCCGGACCTGCTGCGCGGGCTGACGTCGGCCCGCGTGAGCCGACGCGGCCTGCTGGCCGGCGGCGGGGCCGCCGCGCTGGCCGCCCTGCTCACCGGCTGCAGCATCAAGGGCTCCGCCGCCGCCGGCGCCGAGGACACCGTCGACTGGGCGGCGTTCTGGAAGGACGCGAAGGCGACCGGCACCCTGAACTTCGCGAACTGGCCGCTGTACATCGACTCCGACCACGGCAAGTCCGAGTCGCTGGCGCTGTTCGAGCAGGAGACCGGCATCGAGGTCGACTACCAGGCGGTGATCCAGGACAACGCGACCTTCTACGCGACCGTCTCCCCGATCCTGCGGGCGCACGGTGCGACCGGCTACGACCTCGTCGTCATGACGAACGGGTTCGAGCTGACCCAGATGATCAAGAACGGGTTCGTGTGCGAGCTCGACCACTCGCGGCTGCCGAACTTCGCCGCGAACGCCTCGGACTCCGTCAAGGACCCCATCTACGACCCGGGCAACAAGCACTCCGTCGTCTGGCAGACCGGGTTCACCGGGCTCGCCTACAACCCGAAGTACACCGGGCGGAAGATCACCTCGCTCAAGGACCTGCAGGACCCGGCGTTCAGGGGCCGCATCGGGCTGATGAGCGACAACACCGAACTCGGGTCACTCGGACTGCTCGCGCTCGGCATCGACCCGGAGACCTCGACGCCCGCCGACTGGCGGAAGGCCCAGGCCTGGCTGCGCGAACTGCGGCCGAGCGTCACCGGCTTCTACGACCAGAGCTACATCAACCGGTTGGAGAACGGCGACACCTGGATCACCCAGGCGTGGTCGGGCGACGTGTTCCAGGCGCAGCAGTCCGGGTTCCCCGACCTGGAGTTCGTCACGCCGGAAGAGGGGCAGATGACCTGGCACGACAACATGCTCATCCCACGGCAGGCCGCGAACCCGGTGTCGGCGCTCGAGTGGATGAACTTCTACTACACGCCGAAGGTCGCCGGGATCGTCGAGGACTGGGTCAACTACGTCTGCCCGGTACCCGCGGCCGAGGACTACGTGCGGGACGAACTCGACGACGCCACCGTGGCGGACAGCCCGCTCGTGTTCCCCTCTGAGGACGTGCTGGAGCAGTCGCACGAGTTCCGGGTGTTCGAGAACTACGACGAGTACTCGGAGTGGAACGGCATCTTCAACGCGGTGGTGCAGTCGTGAGCGCGGTCGGGGTGGCGCCGGGGCTCGCTCCCGGTGGTCCCGGTGGGTCCGCCGGCCCCGCGCCGGTGCGGCGGGGACGCCGTCGGAGCACGCCGTTCTTCCTGGCGCTCGTCGGCACCGCGTACCTCTGCGTGTTCTTCGTCATCCCGCTGGTGTCCGGGCTGATCGTCTCGCTCATGACCGGCAACCCGGACGACGGCTACACGTTCACCTGGAACTTCGGGATCTACGGCTCGCTGTTCGTCGACCCGCAGGTGCCCTACCTGACGTTCCTGCTCCGGTCGCTCTGGTACGGCGCCGCCGCCACGATCGCCTGCATCGTCGTCGGGTACCCGGTGGCGTACTTCATCGCGTTCCGGGTGTCACCGCGGTGGAAGAACCCGCTGCTCATGCTCGTCTTCATCAGCTTCCTGGTGTCGTTCATCATCCGCACCGACATGTGGGCGTTCGTGCTCGCGTCGCAGGGGCCGGTCGTCACCTTCTTGCAGGGGATCGGGCTCGCCGGCAAGGACTTCCACATCCTCGGCACCGGGGGCGCGGTGATCTTCGGCGACGCCTACAACGACCTGGCCTTCATGGTGCTGCCGATCTACGCCGCCCTCGAGCGCATCGACCCCCGGCTCGGCGAGGCCGCGAACGACCTGTACGCCGGCAAGTTCCGGGCGTTCTGGCACACCACGCTGCCGCTGTCCCGCTCGGGCATCTTCGCCGGGGTGCTGCTCGTCTTCATCGACAGCGTCGGTGACCCGGTGAACTCCGCCCTGCTCGGCGGCACGAACACGTACACGATCGGTCAGGCGATCCAGGACGCCTACTCCGGCAACCAGCAGTACAACGTCGCCGCAGCCCTGTCGACCGTGCTCATGGTCGTGCTCGGCATCATCCTGTTCATCTACGCCCGCGTCTCCGGCACCGACGACCTCGAGGACCTCGTATGACCGCCGTCGCACCGTCCCGTTCCGCCGCCGCTCCGGCCTCGCCCGTGACCGGTTCCGTCGCCGGCCGTCCGCGTCGTCACGGGGTGAACCGTCGTGGGCCCTGGCTCGCCATCGTGTACTGGGTGACGATCGCGATCACCCTCGTGCCGATCGTCTACATGATCGTGTACTCGTTCAACGACGCCCCCACCAACCGGCTGTCGTTCGCCTGGAACGGTTTCACGACCTACTGGTACGCGAACCTGGTGAACGTGTCCGGGCTCGGGGCGGCGTTCGTCACCTCGGTGCTCGTCGCGTTCCTCGCCGCGATCATCTCCGTCGCGATCGGGCTGCCCCTCGCGCTGGCGCTGGAGCGGTACCGGTTCCCGGGTCGCGGTGCCGTGAACACCGTCGTGTTCGCCGACATCGCGGCGCCCTCGATCGTCGTCGGTTCCGCGTCGCTCTCCTTCTTCCTGTCGGTGGGGCTCGGCACCGGGTTCCTGACCGTGCTGATCACGCACGTGGCGTTCGACGTCGCCTACGTGGTCGTCGTGCTGCGGGCCCGGATCGCGGGCACCTCGCGCGCACTCGAGGAGGCCGCGGGTGACCTCGGGGCGACGCCGTTCCAGGCCTTCCGGCTCGTCACCCTGCCGCTGCTGGCGCCGGGCATGCTCGCCGCGGGGCTGCTCGCGCTCGCGATGTCGATCGACGACTACGTGATCACCTCGTTCGTCGCCGGGCCCGCGGTCACCTTCCCGCTGTTCGTCTACGGGGCTGCGAAGGCCGGGATGCCGCCGCAGGTGCTGTGCTTCGGGACGCTCGTGTTCGCGGTGGGGTTGCTCGTCGCGCTGCTGAACGGGGCGCTGAACCGGCGGTTGGCGCGGACGCGGGGGTAGGGCACCGCGCGCTGGCAGGGATTGTCGAGGTGCGCACGGTGCTCGGCCCCGTTGGTGTTCGACCGGCGGATGCGGGCTCAAACTCCGGTGTCGACGAGTTGTGGGCCCAACGGTCGGCGCCGAGCCTGCAGGACCGGTGCGGTCGTCGCCACCACCATGATGACGAGTCCGACGGCGACCACGAACGGCACGGGACGAAGCGGGTCCGTCCAACTCGTCAGGGCCGCTGGGATGGTCGCGATCGCGAGTGGTACTGCGATGAGCGCCGCGGTGACGACCACCGCGACGGCTTCCAGTACCGCAGCGACGAGCCCCGTCCGGAAGGTCCCGCCAGCGGCGACGAGCAGGGCAACGTCCCGTCGTCGGCCCATCGTCGTCATCACCACGGTGGCAGCACCGGTGAAGAGGACGATCAGGACCGGGCCGCCGAAGATGGCGAGGCCGCCCAGGTAGTACGCGGGCGAGTCCCAGACGCCCGCCAGGCCGGTGAGTGAGCCCAGCAGCATCGCCACCGCGAGCAGTGCGATCGCCGAGTGGCTCCGCGCGACGTGGTACCTCAGCGACTCGCGCGCGAGGAACCACGCCGCCGGAGCCCCGGGGAGCGCTGATGCCCACGCCGACACCAGCGATCGGCAGGACCAGGGTGCGACCGTGATCACGAACCCCATCGCGGGCACGAGGAAGAGCATCGTGACGCCCCGTGCGCCGAGCAGCGTCAGCACGTACATCGTGACGGTGACGCCTCCGAGCACCCAGGCGGTGATCTTCCGGCCGCGGCTGGGACGGGCGGGCTCGGATTCGGACTCACGGACGGCGTCCAGGGCGGGGGTCGTCGACGCCGAACGTGCAGCCCCGAGTGCGCTGAGGAGCACCACGAGCTCGAACACCACGAAGGCGGTGACTGCCTCGAGCACGCCGAGGCGCGGATCGAGGGCTGGCGCGCCGGGGTTCCGGAGGGGCGCCGAGAGGAAGGCCATCAGGCTCCGGAGTGTGAGAGGCATCAGCGTCAGGGCGGTTCCGAACGCGACGAGGGACAACGTGACCGCCTGTGCGAGCACGACCCGGCGGATCAGCGCAGGCCCGAGACCGCCGAACTGCCACAGCGCGTACGTCCGGCGCTGGACGCGGATCGCGAACGTCACGAGCACGTTGAGTGCGCCGACGACCACGATGGCGTTCATCGCTCCGAAGACCATCGCGTGGTTGCGCAGGCCGGCTGCGTCGACGGTGTCGGTGATCGCAGCGGCGGTCGAGACGTCACCCGCGCAGACGAGCGCGACGACGGCGGTCAAGACCATGACGACGAACGTCGAGGTCCAGAGCCGCCAAGCCCGGACGACCTCGGCGAGGACGAGACGTGTGATCACCGGGACACCGCCTCGAGGATCTCCGGCACCGAGGGAGTGACGAGCTCCCGGTGCAGGCGCCCGTCGCGCAGGACGAGCACGCGGTCGCCGAGTGCCGCGGCCTCGAGGTCGTGCGTGACCATCACGACCGAACGCGACCCCGTGGCCGCCGCACGCAGGAGTTCGAGCACGCGTGCTCCGGACTCGGTGTCCAGGGCGCCGGTCGGTTCGTCGGCGAACACGACGTCCGGCTGGGTGACGATGGTGCGGGCGATCGCCACGCGCTGCTGCTGACCGCCGGAGAGCTGGCCGGGGCGGTTCTGGGTGACCGCGCCCAGACCGACCGCTTCGAGGGCGTTCCGGACGACCACGCGATCGACCGACCCGGTCACGAGCCGGAGCGGCAGCGCCACGTTCTCGAAAGCGGTCAGGGCGGGGATGAGGTTGTACGACTGGAACACGAACCCCAGGTGGTCGCGTCGGAAGGCAGCCAGCGAGTCGCCCCGGAGGGTCGCGAGGTCGGTGCCGTCGATCCGGACGGTGCCACTGGTCGGCGAGTCCAGCCCGGACAGACACTGCAGGAGCGTCGACTTGCCGGAGCCGCTCGGACCGACGACGGTGACGAACTCGCCGCGGCCGACGTTCACGGAGACGTCTTCGAGGACGGTCGCGTCATGGCCTGCTGCGCTGCGGAACCGCCGCGTCAGCGCTGATGTCTCAAGGAGGGGAGTCATCACACCAATATATGACATATGTTACGAGCGTGAGTCGGCCACGGCCGGCGGCGGACGCGCCACAGGGCAGACGCGTAGGTTCCAGCCATGAGTGCAGAGCTGACGCTCGGCGCCGAGGAAGAGCTGCACCTCATCGACCTCGAGTCCGGCCGACTTTCCGCGAAGGCCCCGCGCCTTCTGCCCAAACTGCCCACGGATCGCTTCGGCGCGGAACTGCAGCGCACGACGATCGAGACGAACACCCCGGTGGTGCGGACCCTCGACGACCTGCGGCGGGTGATCGTCGACCTGCGCACTGAGCTCAGCGCCGCGATCGCCCCGGCCGGGGTCACCATCGCCGCCGTCGGCACCGCGCCGAGGTCGGAGTACGCCGACTTCGAGCTGAGCGCCGGCGGTCGGTACGGCCGGATGCAGGAGCAGTACCGGATGCTCGTCGACGAACAGCTCATCTGCGGGCTGCAGGTGCACGTCGGGGTGAGCGACCGCGACCTGGCGGTGCTGATCGCCCAGCGGGTGGCCCCGGTGCTCCCGGCGCTGCTGGCCCTGAGTGCGTCGAGTCCGTTCTGGAACGGGCAGGACACCGGGTACGCCTCGTTCCGGAGCATCATCTGGCAGCGGTGGCCGTCGGCCGGCAGCTTCGGACCGGTCGCGGACGCCGCCGAGTACGACCGGGTGCTCGACGACCTGATCGCCTCGGGCGTGATCGCCGACAAGAAGATGGCCTACTTCGACGTGCGGCCGTCGTCGCACGCGCCGACGCTCGAACTCCGGGTCTGCGACGCGACCCCGGTGGTGGACGACGCCGTGCTCATCGCCGGACTCTTCCGCGCCGCCGTGCGCAAGGCCGAGAAGTCGGTCGTGTCCGGCGCCGAGTGGCACCCGCGCAGCGAACCCCTGCACCGTGCGGCGATGTGGCAGGCCGCCCGCTCCGGGTTGAGCGGCGAACTCGTCGGCCTCGGACAGCACCCCGAACGCCTGCCCGCCGAGGTCGCGGTGCGCCAGCTCGTGTCCCGCCTGCGGCCGGAGCTCGAGGAGCTCGGCGACTGGGGGACGGTGACGGAGCTGCTCGAGGCGACCCTGGCCCGTGGCAACTCCACCGACCGGCAGCGCACCGCGTACGCCGAGCGTGGGGAGATGGACGACGTCGTCGCCCTGGTGGTGGAGGACACCGCTGGGCTCCCGTCCGGACGCGAGGAGGACCCGGTGGTCCCGATCCCCGGGTACCGCGTCCGCGCCGGCGACGAGGCGGTCGGCCCCGGGGCACGCCCCCGTCCGGCGTTCCGTGACCTGGCGGCCTTCTTCAGCGGCTGGGACGCCCAGACCGCGATCGAGCGGTGCACGGCGCGCGACGTCTGGACCCGCGAGCACCACGTCGGCTTCGTTGTCGACGGCGGTGCGCAGGAGTTCGGCTGCGACCTGGTTCCCCGGACGATCAGCGCGTACGAGTGGTCGCAGCTCGAGCGTGGCCTGGGGCAGCGGGCCCGTGCGATCGAGCTGTTCCTGCGTGACGCGTACGGCGACCGGCGGATCGTGGCCGACGGCGTGCTGGACGCGGACCACTTCGTCGGTGCCAAGGGCTGGGACCCGGACGCCACTCGGCTGCCGGCGACCGCGGTCCGTGCGCCGGTGCTCGGGTTCGACCTGGTGCGCAACGAGTTCGGCGGCTGGCGGGTGCTCGAGGACAACGTCCGCTCGCCCTCGGGCGTCGCGTACGGCATCGCCCTGCGCGAGCTGATGGACGACGTCGTGCCGGACGCCCCGCGGCCGGCGCACCTGCGCGACCCGCACGGCGTGACCGACCGGCTCCGCCGGACCCTCTGCGCGAACACCACCGCGGTGACGGGCGCGACCGACCCGGTGATCGCACTCGTCAGCGACGGCCCCGCCGCCGGCGCGTGGTTCGAACACCGCAGCCTGGCCCACGGGGCCGGGTTGCGCCTCCTGTCCGGATCCGACCTGGACGTCCGTGACGGACGCGTGGTCGACGCGACGACGGGCGACGTGCTCGACGGGCTGTACCTGCGGATCGACCGCGACGTCATCGCACTGACGTCGGAGCAGGCTCCCGACCTCGGTGCCCGGATCCTCGACGCGGCGGAGGCAGGACGCGTCTACCTGGCGAACGCGCCGGGCAACGCGCTGGTCGACGACAAGGCGATGTACGTCACCGTGCCGGACCTGATCTGGTACTACCTGGACGAGAAACCCCTGCTGGCATCGGTGCCGACGTACCGCACGAGCATCGAGGTCGAACGGCTGTCGGTCCTGGACCGCGTCGGGGAACTCGTCACGAAGCCGGTCGACGGCGAGGGCGGGCGCGGGGTCCTGATCGGACCGAGCGCGAGCGCCCCCGAGGTGGCCGAGCGACGACGCGAGATCGCCGCGGACCCCGCCGGGTGGGTGGGGCAGGAGGTGGTGCAGCTGTCCTCGCACCCGACGATCGGACCCGCCGGTCTCGACCCGCGACACGTGGACCTGCGGGCCTTCGTCTACGCGACGGGGACCGGACCGGACGACGTGCACCTGGCCGACGTCGCCCTGACGCGCGTCGCGCCCGAGGGCAGCATGGTCGTCAACTCGTCGCAGGGCGGCGGCGTGAAGGACACGTGGATCGTGGGGAACGCCCCGGCGGACACCGACCCCGCGCCGGCGGACACCGAACCCGCGCCGGCGGACACCGAGGGAGAGCGCTGATGTGTGGACTCGCGGGCGAGATCCGGTTCGACGGTCGCGGTGTGCGGGATGAGCGACTTCGCGACCTTCTACCGGGACACCGAACCGTGGATCGCGGCCGCTGCCGCCACGAAGTACGGCCAGAGGCTGGCGCGGGCGCTGACGCTCGGTCTGGTGCGAGGTTCCGTACTCCGTGCGGTGCACGTGCCCTCGCACCGAGTACGGAACCTCGCACGGCCGTGGGGCCCCTCGCACCGTGCGAGCCGCGGTGCGCCGTCACCGGGTGCAACGGTGCGCCGGCGGCGCTCGCCGCGGGCGGACAATGTTGGGATGACGACGACTGCGCCGACCTCGACCGCGCTGACCCGACCCGGAGAGGTCCTCGTGACCTCGGCAGCGGACGTCGAGCTGGTCGTCCACCGTGCCACGAACCACTACGCCTCCGGTGTCGTCGCGGACACCGCCGGGTGGGCGGACGGCGATCGTCGGCGGATCGAGGACCTCGGGTTCCGTGGCGGTGACCCGCGCGGCGAGGCGCTCCGGACCCTCGACCTGACGATCGCCGACGACGGCACACCGACACGGGTGCTCGACGCGCCCGCGATGGCCGCGCTGAACAGCCACCACGCCCGGTTCGCCGAGCGGCGCGGCGACGTCGTCCGGTACCAGACCGACGTGTCGGTGTGGACGGGGATCCCCGCGCAGCCCACTGCGCAGGACTGGGAGGACGTCCGGGCGCTGCTCGGGTCGGGCGGGATGCTCGGCGTGGGCGCGGCTGCCGTCCTGCCCGAGGGGTGGGAGCTCGTCGAGGGTGCCGGCGGCGTGCAGCTCACCGGTGAGGCGATCGAGGGTGCGCCGGATCCCGAAGCCGTCGTGCTCACGCCCGACGACGTGCCGGAGATGACCGCCCTGGTGGAGCGGACGAAGCCGGGGCCGTTCCTGCCGCGCACGATCGAGCTCGGCACGTACCTGGGCATCCGGCGGGACGGTCGGCTCGTCGCGATGGCGGGGGAGCGGTTGCACCCGCCGGGGTGGACCGAGATCAGCGCGGTGTGCACGGACGAGGCGTACCGGGGGCAGGGGTTCGGGCGTCGGTTGGTGCTCGCCGTCGCGCACGGGATCCGGGAGCGCGGCGAGACTCCTCTGATGCACGCGGCCGCCGGGAACACCGGGGCGATCGGGCTGTACCAGCACCTGGGGTTCCGACTGCGGGACCGTGGGGCGCCGCGGTTCGTGCGGGTGCCGGACGGGAGCGATCGACCGGCCGGGAGTGGCAGTTCGGGGGGTTGACTGCCCCGAGTGGCGCTCCGCACACTGTCCTGGTCGCCGGGGGACCTCGGCGCGTCATGACAGGAGAACCATCATCGTGAGGACGTCGTCGTGGACCGCAGGTGCGGTCACCCTCGGTATCGCGCTGGCCGCGGTCGTCGTCTCGACCGGCCCGGGTTCGCCGGCGGTCGCAGCGCCGGCGTGCCAGGGGGACCGTGTCACCCTCGAGCAGCTCGCGAGCGGGTGCGCCGTGGCCACGCCGACGATCGTGCTGCCCGACGGCCGGCAGTTCGTCGTGCCGGAACCGGGCACGACGGTCACCGCGTTGCCGGTGGCCGCGTCGGGTGTGGACGACGGCGGGGACGTGTCGATCACGAACACCGGCCGTGCGGGTGTCGCGGTGCGCGTCGACGACGCGTGGTCCGGGTCGGCGGCCGCCGTCCGGCAGGAACGCCAGGCGCTGCGCGACCGGGTGGCCGCCGCAGTCGTGTCGCGCGGAGCGGCCACCACGTCGGCCACGAAGGCGGCCACGAGCTGCACCAACACCTCGTACACCCGGCTCGGGTTCCGCTGGGCGGGCCCGGTGAACTGGAGCTACAACCCGAACAACCAGAAGGTCACCGGTCCGTCGGCGATCGGGGCCGGCGCCGACGCCTGGACCGGGCCGGTCTCGTCGTGCGGACGGACGATCACGTCGACCGCCGACCAGAAGCACCTCGGGGTGCTCAAGCAGGCGATGGGCGTCACCGCGACCGGTGGCTGCGGAGCCGCGAACGCGTCGAGCGTGGTCGGGTGGGGGTCGCTGCCGAAGGGCACCCTCGGCGTGACCTGCGTGTGGTCGCGCTCCGGCACGGCCGTCGAGACGGACCAGCGGTACTCGACGTCGGTCAACTGGTCCGCCGCCGCGACCTGCTCCGGGGCACGGTTCGACCTGCGAGGCGTCGCCACGCACGAGTGGGGTCACGCCTACGGGCTCGGGCACACGGCCGCGAACAGCGGCCTGGTGATGAAGCCGTCGGTGTCGACGTGCGAGACGAGTCAGCGCGGCCTCGGCCTCGGTGACCTCCTGGGGATCGACGCGATCTACTGATCGGAGCGACTTCGTGGATTCTCTAGGATCGATCCATGTCCACGACCATGCCCGGCTTCGGGACGGAGCGCATCACGCAGCTCGGTCTGCGTGACCGCGTCTACGACCGGGTGCTCGAGGTCCTGATGGGCCACGACGTCGAACCGGGCATGCGACTGTCGATCGACGGACTGGCACGCTCCCTCGGGGTCTCGCCGACCCCGGTGCGCGAAGCCCTGGTGCAACTCGAACGCACCGGCCTCGTCACCCGACAGGCGAACAAAGGCTACCGCGTCTCCCCGCCCCTGGCCGGCGACCAGCTCGAGGCCCTGTTCGACGCCCGGCTCATCGTGGAGAGCGGCGCCGTCGAGCTCGCGGCCCGCGGCGACGTCGACGGCCTGCGCGAGCGACTGGCGGCAGCGCTCGACGAGCAGGCTGCGGTGGCCGCCGAGGTCGCGTCCGTCGGTGCTGCGCACGCCCCGGATGCGCTGATGGCCCGTTTCTTCCGGAGCGACTGGCAGTTCCACCAGCTGATCTTCGACGCGACACGGAACCCGTTCCTCGAGGAGATGTCCGAGATCATCACGACGCGCGTGCACCGCATGCGGCAGATCGTCGAGGGCGGCGGGGACGACACGGATCGTGCGGTTCGGGAGCACCGGGCCATCCTGGAGGCGCTGGCTGCGGACCCGACGTCGGCCGTCGCCGCGATGCGGCTCCACATCGACGCCGTCCGGTTGCGTTCGCGCGCGGACGCTTCGCACACGAGCTGAGGCGAGGGGTTGCGTTCCGGCGACGTGGGAGTATCTTTCCTATAGGAAAGAGGTTCATCGCTGAACCACCACGACATGCAAGGGAGCATTCCGTGACCACTCCACAGGACTGGGTCGACCAGGATTGGGACTCCGCCACCTGGACGTCGAAGACCTGGCCGATCGCCGCGTGCCTGCACGGGTTCGCGCAGGTCACCCGCGACGGGACGGCCTTCCACGATGCCCCCGCCGAGGTGTGGGACGAGGTGTTCGGGCAGATCGAGGCCGTCGGCTTCTCGCTCGCCGAACTCGCCGACAGCCACATCCGGCCCGCAGACCTCGAAGCCTCCCGCCGCGACGAGCTGTTCGCCGTCGCGAAGTCGCACGGCATCGGGATCCCGTCCGTGCACCTGCAGCGCAAGAGCGTCATCCAGCCCGGGCACGAGGACGAGAACCTGGCCTACGCCCACCGCACCATCGACGCGGCGGCCGAGTGGGGCATGCAGGTCTTCTCGACGGGGCTGCACCAGCCGTTCACCGACGCCCAGAAGCGCGCGCTGTGGTTCTGGACGGCGCCGGGACCGAAGGACCCGGACGACCCCGAGGTCTGGGCCGCGGCGGTCAAGCGCCTGCGGGAGCTCGGCGAGCACGCTGCCTCGGTGGGGCTGCCGATGGCGCTCGAACTGTACGAGGACACGTACCTCGGCACCGCCGACAGCGCGGTCCGCCTGGTCGAGGAGATCGGGCTCGACAACGTCGGGCTGAACGCGGACGTCGCGAACCTCATCCGTCTGCACCGACCCGTCGAGGACTGGCGGGAGCTCTTCGCGAAGACGATGCCGCACACCAACTACCTGCACGTCAAGAACTACACGCGTGACGAGGCCGGCGACGGCAGCTGGGCGACGAGTGCGCCGAGCACCATGGAGACGGGCCTCATCAACTACCGCCAGGTCCTGCGCGACGCCGTCGCCGACGGGTTCCGCGGGATCGTCATGACCGAGCAGTACGGCGGGGACAGCCTCGGCGTCTGCGCCACCAACCAGCAGTACATCCGATCCGTCCTCGCGACCACGAAGCTCGACGCGGCGGCGGCAACCAGCACCGAAGGAGCAACGCGATGAGCACCCTCGACATCGCCGTCGTCGGGTCCGGCTACATGGGCGGTGGGATCGCCCAGGTCCTCGCCCTCGCCGGCCACACCGTCCGGATCGCCGACGTCTCGGCCGAGATCGCCCAGCAGAACCTGGAGCGGCTGCTCGGCGAGACCGCACAGTTCGTCGCCGACGGGCTGTTCCCCGAGGACGCCGTCGAACGGGTCCGCGCACACCTGAGCGCCGCCGAGTCGATCGAGGCCGCCGTCGCCGACGCGGACTTCATCGAGGAGGCCGTGCCCGAGAAGCTCGAGATCAAGCACGCCACGCTGCGCCGCATCAGCGAGGCCGCCCGCCCGGACGCCGTGATCGGCTCGAACACCTCGACGATCCTGATCGAGTCGCTGGCCGAGGCCGTCGTGGGCCCGGAGCGGTTCCTCGGTGTGCACTTCTCGAACCCTGCACCGTTCATCCCCGGCGTCGAGCTCATCCCGCACCCGACCACGAACGAGCACGCGATCGAGGTCGGCGAGACCGTCGTGGCCGCGACCGGCAAGCAGTCGGCGCGGGTGAAGGACTCCACGGGGTTCGTCCTGAACCGCCTGCAGTACGCGCTGTTCGAGGAGGCCACGAAGATCGCCGACGAGGGCATCGCGAGCCCCGACGACATCGACACCATCGTGCGGACCACGTTCGGGTTCCGCCTGCCGTTCTTCGGCCCGTTCGCGATCGCCGACATGGCCGGGCTCGACGTGTACGCGTTCTGCTTCGAGTCGCTGCAGACCCGCTGGCCCGAACGCTTCGCCACCCCGCCGTCGCTGCAGCAGCACGTCGACGCCGGCGAACTCGGCACGAAGTCCGGCGCCGGGTACCTCGAGGTCCCCGCCGACCGCACGCCCGAGCTCGTCGCCTACCGGAACAAGGCGTACGTCGCGATGCAGAAGCTGCTGGACGACCTCGGCCCGGCGCCGATCCACTGAGCCCGGAGCACGAACGATGAGCACACAGAACCCCCAGCACCAGGACCGGACCGTCGTCCTCACCGGGGCCGCCTCACCGCGGGGCATCGGCCGCGCCACCGCCCACCACCTGGCCGAGGCCGGGTGGGACGTCGGGATCATCGACCTCGACCAGACGGCGAGCGAGCAGGTCGCCGACGAGATCCGCGAGCAGCACGGCGTGCGGGCCGTCGGCGTCGGTGCGAACGTCGCCGACGAGTCCGCCGTGCGTGCCGCCTTCGACAGGATCGAGGCGGAGCTCCAGCCGATCACCGCACTGGTGAACCTGGCCGGGGTCTCGTCCGCGCACGCCTACCTCGACCTGCCCGAGGGGGAGTGGCACCGGGTGCTGTCGATCAACCTCGACGGCGTGCACTTCGCCAGCCTGCGGGCGGCGGAGTCGATGGTGCGATCCGGCTACGGGCGCATCGTGAACCTGTCGTCGGTCTCCGCCCAGCGCGGCGGCGGCACCTTCAGCAAGACCCCGTACACGGTGGCGAAGGCCGGCGTGATCGGGCTGACCCGTGGCCTGGCGCGCGAGCTCGGCCCGCGCGGCGTCACGGTCAACGCGATCGCCCCCGGCCCGATCGACACCGACATCATGGGCGGCACCCTGTCCGAGGAACGGAAGGCCGAGATGGCCGCCGACGGCGTGCTGCCGCGCATCGGCACGCCGCGGGACATCGCCGCGGCCGTCGCGTACCTGATCAGCGAGGACGCCGGGTTCGTCACGGGCCAGACACTCAACGTCGACGGCGGCCTGTACATGCACTAGGGCCAGCCGCCCACGGAACGCGCGCCGACCGTGCGACGCGATCCGTGCCTCCCGTCCGACAGGCCGACAGGCCGACAGGCCACCAGGCCCGACCCCGGACGCCACGAACGACCGCACCGTGCTCGCAAAGGAGCGAACCCGTGTCACTACCCCCTGCCCCCGCGCTCGGGTCGACGAACGACCCCGGCCTGCAGTCCGCCATCGGCAAGGCGACGAAGCACCTCATGCCGATGCTCGTCATCCTGTACTTCGTCGCGTTCCTCGACCGCACGAACGTCGGCTTCGCCGAAGAGGCCCTGCGCGTCGACCGCGGCATCTCCGACGCCGCCTTCGCCCTGGGCGCCGGCATCTTCTTCATCGGCTACGCGATCTTCGAGATCCCGTCGAACCTGCTGCTCAAGCGGTTCGGTGCGCGCTTCTGGCTCGCGCGCATCGCCGTCACGTGGGGCATCGTCGCCGCACTGTTCGCCTTCACGACGAACGACACGATGTTCATCATCCTGCGGTTCATCCTCGGCGTGACCGAGGCCGGGTTGTTCCCGGGCGTGATCATGTACCTGTCCGAGTGGTTCCCGAACAAGGTGCGCGTGCGCATGTTCGCGATCTTCTACCTGGCGCAGCCGTTCTCGCAGATGATCGGAGCCCCGCTGTCCGGCGGCCTCATCAGCATCGGTGACCAGGTGACGCCGTTCCACGGCTGGCAGGTCATGTTCGCCGGCGAGGGCATCCTCGCGGTGCTGGCGGGCATCGCGGCCCTGGTGTTCCTGACGAACAGTCCGCAGCAGGCGAAGTGGCTCGAACCGGGCGAGAAGGCGTCGCTCACCGCGGCCATGGAGCGCGAGGACACCGCCCGCAGCGAGGACGGCCCGAAGGGCATCTGGCGCGCGATGGCGAGCGGGCGCGTCTGGTACTTCACGATCATCTACTTCTGCCTGCAGGTCGCCGTGTACGGCACGACGTTCTACCTGCCGCAGCAGGTGTCCTCGCTGCTCGGGCAGGACGTCGGCTGGCAGGTCGGTCTGGTGTCCGCGATCCCGTGGCTCGTCGGGCTCGTCGCCTGTTACCTGATCGGGTCACGGGCGGACTCCGTCGGACGTCGACGTCGCTGGGGCACCCTGTTCTACGTCACGACCGGCCTGTCGATCCTCGGTTCGGCGTGGGCGGGTGCGAACGGGCAGCCCGTGCTCGGCATCCTGTTCATCACCCTGGCCGTCGCGAGCTTCCTGGCCGTCGGCCCGATCACCTGGGCGTACCCGACGGCGTTCCTGACCGGTGCCGCAGCCGCCGCGGGCATCGGCCTGATCAACTCGCTCGGCAACCTGGGCGGGTTCGTCGCCCCGATCATGCGCACCGCGATCAACGAGGTGGTGCCGACCGACAGCGGTGCGTTCGGCATCGTCTCGCTCGGCGTCCTGGCGTTCGTCGCCGCGGTGATGATCTTCTGCACCAAGTTCTTCCGCGGGGCCAAGGCCGACGAACTGCTCGACACCTCGCACGTCCGCACCACCGACCCGAAGGGCAGCAAGCGATGACCAGACTGTTCAACGACCCGGCGGACTTCGCCGACGAGGCGACCGACGGCTTCGTCGCCGCGAACGAGCGGTGGGTGCGCAGGGTGCACGGCGGGGTCGCCCGTTCCACCACGAGCCCCGACGGCACGGTCGCGGTCGTGATCGGCGGGGGCTCGGGCCACTACCCCGCGTTCGGCGGACTGGTCGGACACGGACTGGCCGCCGGTGCCGCGATGGGCAACCTGTTCGCCAGCCCCAGCGCCCAGCAGGTCACCGGTGTCGCGAAGGCCGCGGAGCACGGTGGCGGTGTGCTGCTCAGCTACGGCAACTACGCCGGTGACGTCCTGAACTTCGACGCCGCGGCGCGCACGCTCGAGGCCGACGGCATCCCGGTCCGGACGGTCCGCGTCACCGACGACGTGACGAGCGCCCCGGCCGACGACCGCGCGAAGCGCCGCGGCATCGCGGGTGACCTCTGCGTGTTCAAGATCGCCGGCGCCGCCGCCGAGCGCGGGGACGACCTCGACACGGTCACCGCCGTCGCCGAGCGGGCGAACGACCGGACGCGCAGCTTCGGCGTCGCGTTCTCCGGGTGCTCGCTGCCGGGTGCCGAGGAACCCCTGTTCACGGTGCCCGAGGGGCGGATGGCGGTCGGCATGGGCATCCACGGCGAGCGGGGCATCGACGAGACGGACGTCCCCACCGCGGACGGGCTGGCCGAGCTGCTGGTGTCCCGGCTGCTCGACGAACTGCCCGACGGCGTGACGCTCGAGAACCAGCGGGTGGTGCCGATCCTGAACGGTCTGGGCTCGGTCAAGTACGAGGAGCTCTTCGTCGTCTACCGCTCGGTGCAGCGGCGCCTGACGGACGCCGGCGTCGTCATCGTGGAGCCCGAGGTCGGCGAACTCGTCACGAGCTTCGACATGGCCGGGGTCTCCCTGACGCTGTTCTGGCTCGACGACGAGCTCGAGGAACTCTGGGCAGCACCCGCGGACACCCCCGCCTACCGCAAGGGCGGTGCGGTCGCCGGACAGCGCGTCGACCCGTCCACCGTGGTGGCGGACGCCGAGGGCGTCGGCATCGGCCCGGCGACCGACGAGTCCCGCGCGGTCGCCGAGCAGGTCGCCGCCGGGTTCGCCGCGGTCCGCGCCGTCCTCGACGAGCACGCCGACGAACTCGGCCGCATCGACGCCGTGGCCGGCGACGGCGACCACGGCATCGGGATGCAGCGTGGATCGCACGCCGCCGACGCCGCAGCTGCCGACGCGGTCACCCGCGGTGCCGGTGCCGGCACCGTCCTGCTGGTCGCCGCGGACGCCTGGTCCGACAAGGCCGGCGGCACGTCCGGTGCGATCTGGGGCGCCGCCCTGGAGGCACTGGGTCGCGTGGTCGGGGACGACTCGCGTCCGTCCGGTGCCACCGTCGCGCAGGGGGTCCGCGCGGCCACCGAGGCCGTGCTCGCGTTCGGTGCCACCGTCGGTGACAAGACGATGGTGGACGCCCTGGTTCCGTTCGACGAGGTGCTCCGCACCCGGCTCGACGCCGGGGCGGCGCTCGCCGAGGCCTGGGGCGACGCCGTCCGTGCCGCCCGTCAGGCAGCGGACGCGACGGAGTCCCTCGCGCCGAAGATGGGCCGGGCGCGAACGCACGCCGACCAGGCCGTCGGCACCGCGGACCCCGGCGCGCTGTCCTTCGCCCTCGTCGTGGAGACGGTCGCCCCGTGATCACCGTCGGGGTGTCGCTGAAGACGTACTTCTCGCACGCCCGGACGCTGTCGTGGGCGGCTGAGGTCGCGGACATCGCCCGGCGACACCCCGCGGTGTGCTCGGGTGCTGCGTCGCTCTTCGTGGCGCCGACGTTCCCGGCGCTCGTCCCGGTGCGTGACCTGCTCGCCGGCACCGGTGTGCAGCTCGCCGCGCAGGACCTGTCGTGGGCCGATGCGGGCGCGTTCACCGGAGAAGTCTCCGGCGCCGAACTGCGGGAGATCGGTGTCGACCTGGTCGAGATCGGGCACGCCGAACGGCGCTCGCTGTTCCACGAGGACGACGCGACGATCGCGGGGAAGGTGCACGCGGCCTACCGCAACCACCTGCGTCCGCTGGTCTGCGTCGGGGAGCCGGACCGGGCCTCCGATCCGACGCAGGCCGTGGCGGCGGTGACCGCGCAGCTCGACCGGGCCGTCTCGACCGCCGTCGCGGACGGTCTCGCCCAACCCCTGACCGTCGCCTACGAACCGGTGTGGGCGATCGGCGCACCGGCACCCGCACCGGACGACCACATCGTCGCGGTGCTCGACGGGATCGAGCAGCACCTCGCCACCCGGCCCGAGCTGCACGGCAGCACCGTCCTCTACGGGGGCAGTGCCGGACCGGGCCTGCTCACCCGGGGGCAGGGCCGGATCGGCGGGCTGTTCCTCGGACGGTTCGCCCACGACCCCGCCGCGATCCGGGCGATCCTCGACGAGGTCGCGTCGCTCAGCTGAGCTGGTCGCGGACCGGGCGCGGGGCGCGACCGAGCAGCTCGCCGAGCAGCGGATCGGTGCCGGCGAACAGGCCCCGCTCGGCGGCCTGGTACATGCCGAGCAGGAACCCGACCATGTGCGGGTCCTGTCCCGCGGCCAGCGCACGGGCACGCCACTCGTCCTCGCCCAGGGCCTCGAACCCGATCGTCCGACCGGACACCTCGGACGCCTGCCGAGCCAGGTCGGCGAAGGTCGGCGCGTCCGGAGCGGTGAGCGTCACCGGCCCGTCGAACGGCTGGTCGGCGAGCAGGATCGCGGCGGCTGCCTCGGCGGCGTCCTCGCGGGCGGTCCACGACACCGGGCCGTCGACGGGGACGGACACCGTGCCGGTCTCCTGCCACGGGCCCGTCATCCAGGCGGCGCTGTGCGCGTAGAAGCCGTTCCGAAGGCTCGTCCACGGCAGCCCCGAGTCGCGGAGCAGGTCCTCGGTGGCGGCGTGGTGCGCTGCCGGTACGAAGGGCGAACCGTGCGCGGCGCCCTGGTGGCTCGTGTACAGGACCCGGCCGACGCCGGCGTCCACGGCTGCGTCGACGGCGGCACGGTGCAGCGCGACGGCGTCGGCGGCCGGGTCGCTCGACGAGACGAGCAGGAGCTGGTCGGCGCCCGCGAAGGCCGCCGGCAGGGTCTCCGGCTCGGCGTAGTCGCCTCGGCGGACCTCGACGCCACGGTCGGCGAACCGCTGGGCGCGGGCGGGGTCGCGGGCCACCACCGCCAGGTCGGACGGCGCGAGGTGCTCGAGCAGGTGGTCGGCGGTGGCGCCGTTGAGGGCTCCGGTGGCCCCGGTGATGACGATCATGACTTCTCCGTATCGGTGGAAACAGCATGTTGGTATCGCTGGTAACACAGTGATAGCACACATCCGTTATCGTTGTTCCGTGGTCGAGCAGGGAAGTCAGCGTGACGAGACGCGTTCGCGCATCGTCGAGGTCGCCGGCTCCATGCTGCGCGAACGCGGTGCCGCGGCGGTGACCACGCGGGCGGTCGCGGACGGCGCAGGCGTCCAGGCACCGACCATCTACCGGCTGTTCGGTGACAAGGACGGCCTGCTCGAAGCGGTCGCCGAGCACGCGATGGCGACGTTCTCGGCGATGAAGGCCGACGCCGTCCGAGCTGCTCGTGACGAGGCGACCGACCCCGTCGAGGACCTGCGCACCGGGTGGTCGATGACGATCGGCTTCGGGCTGGCGAACCCCGACCTGTTCGTGCTGTTGAGCGACCCGGAGCGCGGTCGTCGGTCGGCAGCCGCCCGCGCCGGCACCGCGCTGCTCGCCGAACGCATCCGGCGGGTGGCCGAGGCCGGACGACTGGCCGTGCCGGAGCGCCGCGCGGTCGAGCTCGTGCACGCGGCCGGTACCGGTGCGGTGCTCGCGATCCTGGCCGCTCCGGCGGACGAGCGGGACCCGTCACTCGCCGATGACGTCCTGGAGGCCGTGCTCGGGAGGATCCTCGTGCCGAGCGGGGCGACGACGGACGACGGCGGCGCGGCCCCGGTTGGTCAGGGCCGGGGGCGTGACGCCGTGACGAGCGCCGCGATCACACTCCGTGCCGCAGCGTCCCGGCTCGATCGACTGTCGGCAGCCGAGCGGACGATGCTCGCGGAGTGGCTCGACCGGATCGCCGCGGACTAGTCCTCGCGGGTGCCCGCCAGCCCGTGGTCGTGTGCGTAGACGACGAGCTGCACCCGGTCCCGCAGCGACAACTTGCCGAGGATGCTCGAGATCTGGGTCTTCACCGTCGACTCGGTGACGTACTCCTTGGTGGCGATCTCGGCGTTCGACAGGCCGCGGGACGCCCACCCGAACACGACGCGCTCCCGCTCGGTCAGGGTCGCGAACTCGGGCGGCTGCGGTGCCGGGGCCCGCGCGACGTCGGTGCCGAACAGCTGCGCGAGGTCGTTCGGTGCGATGACCGAGCTGCCCTCGTGCACGGCCCGCACCGCGGCGAACAGGAACGGCGGCGTGGTGTCCTTGAGCAGGAACCCGCTGGCGCCGAGCCGGATCGCGGTCGCCGCCGCCGGGTCGAGCCCGAAGGTGGTGAGCACGACGACGCGGGGCAGCGGGCCCGGGACGGCGCCGGAGTGGAGCTGCCGGACGGTCTCCACGCCGTCCATGCCGGCCATCCGCATGTCGAGCAGCACCACGTCGGGGCGCACCTCGGGGATGAGTGCGAGCGCTTCGGCGCCGTCGGAGGCCTCACCGACCACGCGCATGTCGTCCTGGGCGTCCAGCACCACCCGGAGTCCGGCGCGGAACAGCGCCTGGTCGTCGGTGAGCAGGATCCTGATCGGTTCGGTCATCGGACGGGTCCCCCTTGGACGTCGAACGGGATGCGGGCGCGTGCCGTGAACACGTCGTCCAGCACGGCGGCGTCGAACGACCCACCGAGGGCGCCGAGGCGCGAGTCCATGCCGTCGATCCCGCGGCCCGAGCCCGCGGTGCTGCCGTCGCCGGCGACGTTCTCGACCTCGAGCACCAGGTCGGCGTTCCGCCAGGTCTCCCGCACGACGACCGGGTTGCCGGGGGCACCGTGGCGCAGGGCGTTCGTGAGCATCTCCTGCAGCACACGGCGGGCGGCGGTGCCGGTGTCCGGGCGCAGGGCCAGCGGGACCCCGCGCACCGTGCGGTCGACGTCGACCCCGGCGTCGCGGATGCCCTGCACGATCTCCTCGAGTGAGCCCGGGCCGGTCGCCTCGGCAGAGCCGTCGATGTGCCCGAGGACCTGTCGGACCTCGACCAGGGAGCTCCGGGCGGTGCTCGCGATGGTGGCGCTGACCGCTCGGATGCGCGCCTCGTCGTCGAGGAACGGCACCGAGTCCGCCTGCGCGATGATGACCGCGAGCGAGTGGCCGACGACATCGTGCACGTCGCGGGCGATGTCGGCGCGGATGCGTTCGGACTCGGCGACGTCGATGGCGCGGGTGGCGGTGGCCTCGGCCTCGGTGGCGACGGCCTCGGCACGTGATGCTGCGGCCTCGGCGTCGGCACGGCGCTCCGACTCGCGGTCGCGGGAGCGGAAGGCCCGGACGGCGACCCCGCCCGCCCAGACCCCGAGCAGCGCGGTCACCGGGGCGGCCATCGCCAGGAAGGCCTGGTCGCGCGGGCCGTTGATGAGCACGAGGAACCGGAAGCCCGTCGACGCCAGGTAGACCGTCGCACCCGCTCCGGCGACGACCGCGAGCACGCCGGAGACGACGACCTCGGTGCGGGTGCCCACGACGGCGGCGGTGCCGATCACGACGAACAGCGCGAGGTCCACCAGCGACGGGCGCTCGCCGCCGCCGACCTGGATCACCCCGAGGACGACGACCATCGCCATCGCGGCGGACGGGGAGACGCGACGCAGGGCGATCGCCACCGAGGCCGACAGCACCGCGGCGAGGCTCGCGTGCTCGAGCTCGAGGTCGATGGGCAGCAGGAAGACGAACGCCGCCAGGACCGCCCAGGCCACGTCGATGACGATCGACCGGGTGGCGAGCGGCCGGAGGAACCTGCCCCGTTCGGTCACGAGAGCGATCCTCCCATGCCGCACCGCGGCGTCACGCGGGCGGGGTCATGGCCATGAGTGCGATGACGGTGGCGACCACGATCGCCGCGCAGAGCAGCAGGGTGGCGATCGTGTGCTTGGTCGAGGTCTGCATGTTCCCAGCCTGCGCAACCGGACGGCCGAGGGCATCGGGCGGTCGACCGAAGGGCCTCGTCCTGCCGGGTGAAGCCGGCGGTGGACCCGGAGCCGTGGAACCGGCCCATCCGGGACACCCTCTGCGTGATCCGGCCACCTTGGACGGCCGCTCAGTGCCCCCGGCGAACCATCGGCGGTGCAATCGCTCGATCGACACGAAGGAGCACGATTTGTACTTCCACAAGCAGGAACTCCAGTTCAAGGCAACGCCCGACAAGCCCGACGCGATCTACGCCCGCAAGCTGCAGGAGGTGCTCGGTGGCCAGTACGGAGAGATCTCCGTCGCCCTGCAGTACCAGTTCCAGGCGTGGAACATGCACATCCCCGGCAAGTACCGCGACATGGTGTTCGGCATCGGCGCCGAGGAGATGGGCCACGTCGAGATGCTCGCGACGATGATCGCCCAGCTGCTCGAGAAGTCCCCGCTCGGGATCACCGAGGACGCGCTGCAGGACGACCCGACGGTCGCCGCGATCGTCGGCGGCACGGACGTCCAGCACGCGATCGTCGCCGGTGCGGGCGCCCGTCCGGTGGACAGCAACGGCAACCCCTGGCAGGGCTCGTACATCACCGCCAGCGGCAACCTGCTGGCCGACTTCACGGCGAATGAGAACGCCGAGATGCAGGGTCGTGTGCAGGCCGCCCGGCTCTACCACATGACCGACGACCACGGCGTGCGGGACCTGCTGTCCTTCCTCATCGCCCGCGACACCATGCACCAGAACATGTGGGCGACCGCCGCGGCCGAGCTGCGCGAGAAGGGCGTCGAGGGCTTCCCCGTGCCGAGCAACTTCCCGCAGTCGAAGGAGAACCAGGAGGTCAACTACCAGTACCTCAACTTCTCCGACGGTGCCGAGGCGAAGAACGGCCCGTGGGCGAGCGGCCCCTCGTTCGACGGCAAGGGCGAGTACTCGTACCACGACGGCCCGACGACCTCGGTCCCGATGCCCCCGCCCACGCACCCCGACGTCCGGCTCTACGGCACCACCGAGCTGCCGAACGTCGTCGAGAAGACGGCCGGCCTGGTGCAGGACAAGCTGAACAAGGAGTAGTCCCGACGGTCGCCCACGCGACCGACGGAACGACGGGAGGCCCGGCGCACGACGTGCACCGGGCCTCCTGTCCGTCACATGGTCACCGCACCGACGGGGCGGACCCGCCCACGGTCATCAGTGCCCCCGTCTCGGGTTCTTCGTCGCGTGGTGCCTCGAAGATGCCCGAGTAGGAGCGGACCGCGCTCCACCCCGCGATCAGCAGGGCCGTGCCGAGGACCGCCGCGACCCACGGGGCCAGGAGCGACTGCTCGAAGAGCCGGGGCGCGGCGACCCAGGTCAGGAACGTGCCGGTCAGGCTGCCGGTGGCCCCGAGGAGCACCGCGGTGCGCCGGTCCAGGCTCGTCAGCGCGAGCGCCGCGGTGACGACGAGGACCGCGACCACAGCGTTCAGCAGGACGGACGTCATCGCTCAGCTCCTCACTCGGCGGCGGCGCCGGAACCGACCGCGAGCTGCTCGGACGCGCCACCGACGGTGACGGCGATCTTGCGCGGCTTCGCGGACTCCTTGACGGGGATCGTGACGCTCAGCACGCCGTTGTCGTACCCGGCGGTGATGCGCTCGGCGTCCAGGCCGTCGCCGAGCGTCAGCTGCCGGACGAACGTGCCGGGCTGGCGCTCACGCGTGAGCCACTGCGAGCCCTCGGGCGCGCCCAGGGTGCGCTCGGCGCGGATGGTCAGGACGGAGCCGTCCACGTCGATGTCGACGGAGCCCGGGTCGATGCCGGGCAGGTCGACGTCGAGGACGTAGTGGTCCCCGGTGCGGTACAGGTCCATCGGCATCGAGCGCGGGCCGGCGGCGGTGCCGAGGAGCGAACCCGCGAGGCGGTCGAGCTCGCGGAACGGGTCGAAGTTCATCGTCATCGAAATCAACTCCTTCGTGGTTCTCGTTGAGTCCCCTCGACTCAACTGCCACCGTTTTAGCACTCGACCCTGGTGAGTGCCAAAAGATCGCTCAGAGGACGCCGAGAACTCAGCCGAGCAGTGGCGCCAGGAACGGGTCGATGACCGCCCACGTCGCCCCGGGGGCCTCGAGATGGGGCAGGTGCCCGGCCGCCGGGACCTCGGCGAACACCGCACCCGGCACGGCCGCCGCCACCGCGCGACCGTACGCCGGGGTCACGACCGCGTCGCTCGCACCGAAGACCACGAGCGTCGGCACCCGTACGGCCCCGAGCCGCCGGAGCAGGGTCGGGTCGCTCATCGACAGGCCGGCGACGACCGCCATGGTCTGCCCGTTCGACCGCTGCACCGCCTGTTGTTCCTCGGTGACCGACGCCGGGTCCTGGTACCCCCGCTCGGGATCGTGCCAGGCGACCTCGGCCAGCCCGCGGGCATCGAGGGCGAAGAAGTCGGCGATCGGTTCGCCCTCGACCACCGCACCCACGCCGTCGATGTCGACGACGGCACCGACGACCCCGGCGAACCGGTCGTCGGCAGCTGCCTGCACGGCCATCTCGAGGGCGATCCAGCCGCCGATCGACGACCCCACGAGCACGACGTCCTGCTCCCCGGCGGCGAGGAGCTGCTCGAGGTACGCGGCCGCCAGGGCCGGGACGGAGTCGATCCCGTCCGGGCGCGGGGTGCCGTCCCACCCGGGGTGCGTGGGGGCGACGACGTGGAAGGCGGGCGCGAGGTGCGCGACGATCGGTGCGACGGTCCTGGGGCCACCGCCACCGTGCAGGACGAGCGCGGTGCGGGTGCGGGTGTCGGTCATGAATGCTCCGTATCAACATGTTTATGTACGAGTGTTGATACCGTAGCACCATGCCGACCGACCTCGAAGCCCTGGGCCACGCCGTCAAGCGGGCGCAGTACCGCAACCACCGCACGATGGACGCCGCCCTGCGCGACCTCGGCGTGACGCTCGTGCAGTGGGACGCCCTGCGCGCGATCGACCGGATGCCCCGCGCATCCGGGCACGACCTCGCCGTCGCGACGTTCCAGAGCGACCAGGCGTTCGGCACCCTCGCGAACCGCATGCTCGGCCGTGGGCTCATCACCCGGACCGCCGGCCGGGGCCGCCGGATCGAGCACACCGTCACCGAGGACGGTCGGCGGGTGCTCGAGGAGGGACACCGCATCGCCGAGGGGGTGCTCGACGGCCTGTTCGCACCGCTCGACGAGCCGCGACGGGCGGCACTCCTGCAGCTCCTGACGACCCTGACCGACGGTCCCGAACCGTTCGGCGCGCAAAACGTACACAGCGCGAATGGTTCGTTGAACTGACCGTTCACTTCGTGAAAGAGTTCAGGCGTCCGCAGGGGACACACGGCAAGCAAGAAGGGCGGGACAGGACATGCACAGCACGTACTCCGGGATGCCTCGGACGGCACGGATCGGTGGCAGCCACACGCGCGTCGGTCTCACCGACCCGGCGATCATCGACGCGTACGTCGAGCGTCGCATCCAGGACCCCTCGCTGCTCGCCGGTCGTTCCGAACCGTCCTACGCGGACTTCTTCACCACGCCTGCCGTTTAGCAAGGAGCGCATGACCCCATGCCGTTGACCGTCGTCCGTCGAGAGCACGTCCACCTCTACGCCCGCGAGCCCGAGTCCCGGGTCGCGAAGACCGCCGTCGACGCGCTGCTCCGTCTGCAGCACGCCGAGGACCAGCAGATCGAGTCCGCCCGCATCGAGAGCGGCCTGTCGAAGAACGAGTTCCTCGCCGTCCGGTACATGCTCCAGGCGCACCGGGACGGCCGGGCGATGGGCCCGAAGGACCTCGCCGTCATGCTCGCCGTCTCGAACGCCTCGGTCACCAAGATCGTCGACGGGCTCGTGCAGAAGGGGCTGCTGTCGCGCACGGCGCACCCCACGGACCGTCGTGCGCAGGTGCTCGCCCCGACCGACCAGGCCGCCGAGAAGATCGACGCCTCGTACGCGCGCTTCCACGCGGCCGTCGTCGAGGTGCTCGAGCAACTCCCCGACGCGGACAACGCCGTCCTCGCCGACTCGCTCACGAAGATCGTCGACGCGCTCGCCGCGGGCACGCCCGCGCCGGTCGACGAGTACACGGTCGACGACCAGGACTGACGCGAGCACGCCGGGCTGACGCGGCCCGGCGGGTGTGACGCGACCGGCGAGACCGACGGGAGGCCGGTGGTGCGCCCGCCACGGGCCTCCAGACCGGACGGTGGCGAGAAAACCTTCCAGCGGTAAGTTGGGTGCATGACCCACCCCGCGGACGACGCCGACGCGGCCCAGCCGCGCCGCGGCGGGTACCGCAAGGGCGCCGAGCGGCGCACGCAGATCCTCGACGAGATGATCCGCATGGTCGCGGAGCAGGGGGTCGACGCATCGTCGCTGCGCTCGGTGGCCGAGGCCCTCGGGATCACGCACGCGGCACTCCGCCACTACTTCCCGAGTCGCGACGAACTGCTGCTCGCCGTCTACCGGGAGCACGAGGTCCGCGAGCAGGGCGCGCCCGACCGGATGAAGTCGGCGATCGGCGACATGCGCGAGAGCGCGTCGCGCAACCGGGCCGTGCCGGGGCTGGTGCAGCTGTACACGACCCTCGCGGCCGACGCCGTGCAGGAGGGCCACCCGGCCACGCGCGACTTCATGCGCGAACGGTTCGCCCGCCTGCGGGCCGAACTCGCCGTACTGATCGAGGCGGACCAGGCGAGCGGCCGGATCCGCGCCGACCTGGACCCGGTCGACCTGGCGAGCCTGAGCATCGCGGCATCCGACGGGCTGCAGGTCCAGTGGCTGCTCGACCCGGACGCCGTCGACGGCGAGCGGGTGCTGCGGCTGCTCGAGCAGCTCGTCCCGCCGGTGCGCTGAGCGGCCAGGGGTACGCCCAGACCGCCGGTGGCACAGCGACCGGCCGGTAGAAGGGCAGCATGACCACTTCCACGCGCACCCCGCTCGGCGTCACGCTCGTCGACGGGGGCGCCAACGTCGCCCTGTTCTCGAGCACCGCCGAGCGGGTCGAGTTCTGCACCTTCGACGAGGACGGCACCGAGCACCGCACCGAGCTCCGCAACCGCACCGGCTACACCTTCCACGACGTCGTGCCCGGCGTGACCGTCGGCACCCGCTACGGCTTCCGCGTGCACGGTGCGTGGGACCCGGCGAACGGCCTGCGCCACAACGGCGCGAAGCTCCTGCTCGACCCCTACGCCACCGCCGTCGACGGCACCTACGAGTGGGGCCAGGCCCTGTTCGGCCACGACATGGAGGACCCCGAGCGTCTCGACGACACCGACTCGGCCAGCGCCATGCCGAAGTCGGTCGTCGCCGAGCGGTCCTTCGACTGGGACGGTGACGCCCTGCTGCGGACGCCGCTCGCCGACACCGTCGTGTACGAGGTGCACGTGAAGGGCTTCACGAAGCAGCACCCCGACGTCCCCGAGGAGATCCGCGGCACCTACGCCGGCATGGCCCACCCCGCGGCGATCAAGCACCTGACGGACCTGGGCGTCACCGCGGTCGAGCTGCTGCCGACGCACCAGTTCGTGCAGGACTCGACGCTCCTCGACAAGGGCCTCCGCAACTACTGGGGCTACAACAGCATCGGCTTCTTCGCGCCGCACGACGAGTACTCGTCCTCGGGCACCGGCGGGCAGCAGGTCGCCGAGTTCAAGGAGATGGTGAAGGCCCTGCACGCCGCGGGGCTCGAGGTCATCATGGACGTCGTCTACAACCACACCGCCGAGGGCAACCACATGGGCCCGACGCTGTCGTTCAAGGGGATCGACAACCAGTCGTACTACCGGCTGGTCGAGGGTGACGAGGCGAACTACTTCGACACCACCGGCACCGGCAACAGCCTGAACGTCGGGCACCCGGCGGCCCTCGGACTCATCATGGACTCGCTCCGCTACTGGGTCGAGGAGATGCACGTCGACGGCTTCCGGTTCGACCTGGCCACGACGCTCACCCGCCAGGACGGCGAGGCCGAGAAGCACTCCGCGTTCCTCGACATCATCCACCAGGACCCCGTGCTGCGCGAGGTCAAGATGATCGCCGAGCCGTGGGACACCGCCGGCTACCAGGTCGGCGGGTTCCCGGCCGACTGGTCCGAGTGGAACGGCAAGTACCGCGACGACCTGCGTGCCTTCTGGCGCGGCGACGAGGGCGCGCTCGGCGACGCCGTGCAGCGGGTCCTGGGCAGCCCCGACGTCTACGAGGGCTCACGGCGCTCCCCGCTGTGCTCGATCGACTTCGTGACCGCCCACGACGGTTTCACCCTGGCCGACCTGACGATGTACGCCGACAAGCACAACGAGGCGAACGGCGAGGACAACAACGACGGCGAGAGCGACAACACCTCGTTCAACGGCGGCATCGAGGGCCCGACCGACGACGGTGCGGTGAACGACTACCGCGACCGGCAGCGCCGCAACTTCCTCGGCACCCTGCTGCTCTCCGCCGGCGTGCCGATGATCCTGGGTGGCGACGAGCTCGCCCGGTCGCAGGGCGGCAACAACAACGCGTACTGCCAGGACGACGAGATCTCCTGGTTCGACTGGGCCGCCGCCGACCAGGACCTGCTCGCCTTCACGACGGCGGCCATCGCGTTCCGTCGGCAGCACCAGGCGCTGCGTCCGGAGTGGTTCCGCACCGCGCCGGGTGACTCGGAGTCGACGGTGACCGTGCTCCGTGCCGACGCCGCCGGGTTCGAGGACGGCGACTGGGCGGACGGCGGCAACCGGGCCGTGACGCTCGTGCTGCACCAGGGCGACGACACCGTGGCCGTGCTGTTGAACGCGTCGGACACCACGGTGGAGTTCACGCTGCCGGAGCGTCCGGGTGGGGGCAGCTGGGCCCTCGGGCTGTCGAGCGACCCCGACCAGGCCGTGGTGGGCGACGTGGCGACGCTGCTCGTGCGCGACGCGTCCTTCACCGCGCTGGTCTGACTCGCGCCGGGTTCGCGCGGCTCGCGGGGTTCGCGGGGCTCGCGCGGCTCGCGCGGGGGCTCCGCGTCCCGATGTTCGCGTCGTGATCCTCGCTTGATGAGCAGGAATGGTCGGGTCCCCGTTCGGGACCCGACCATTGCTGCTCAGCAAGTGCCGCCGTCAGAACTTCTGGTCGGTCTCCTTCGGGTGCCGGGTCTTGCCCGTCGCCTGGTCGTGGGTGGCCGCGTCCGGCGCGTCCATCGCCGGACCCACCCCGACCGGGACACCGGCCTCGGGGTGGTTCAGGTCGAACGCCGGCGACTCCGACCGGATCCGCGGTACCGACGTGAAGTTGTGCCGGGGCGGCGGGCAGCTGGTCGCCCACTCGAGTGACCGGCCGTAGCCCCACGGGTCGTTGACGAGCACCTTCTGGCCCTTCCGCATCGTCTGCACGATGTTCAGGAAGAACGGGATCATCGACGCCGCCGTCAGGACAGCACCGACCGTCGAGACCTGGTGCAGCCAGGTGATGTCGTCCTCCGGCAGGTAGCTCGCGTACCGGCGGGGCATGGCGATCACACCGAGCCAGTGCTGGATCAGGAACGTCATGTGGAACCCGATGAAGAGCATCCAGAACTGCACCTTGCCGAGTCGCTCGTCGAGCATCTTGCCGGTGAACTTCGGCCACCAGAAGAAGAACCCCGAGAACATCGCGAAGACGACGGTCCCGAAGACCACGTAGTGGAAGTGCGCCACGACGAAGTAGGTGTCGTGGACGTGGAAGTCGAGCGGCGGCGACGCCAGGATCACGCCGGTCAGCCCGCCGAACGTGAAGGTCACGAGGAACCCGATCGCCCACAGGATCGGCGTCTCGAAGGTCACCGACCCGCGCCACATCGTGCCCACCCAGTTGAAGATCTTCACGCCGGTGGGCACGGCGATCAGCATCGTCATGAGCGAGAACCACGGCAGCAGGACGCCACCCGTCGCGAACATGTGGTGCGCCCACACCGACACGGACAGCGCCGCGATCGAGATCGTGGCGTACACGAGCGTCTTGTAGCCGAAGATCGGCTTCCGGCTGAAGGCCGGGAACACCTCGGACACGATGCCGAAGAACGGCAGGGCGATCACGTAGACCTCGGGGTGGCCGAAGAACCAGAACAGGTGCTGCCACAGCAGGGGCCCACCGTTGGCCGGGTTGAAGATCTGCGCGTCGAAGACCCGGTCGAGCAGCAGGCCGAACAGCGCCACCGCCAGCACCGGGAACGCCATCAGCACGAGGATCGACGTGATCAGCACGTTCCACGTGAAGATCGGCATCCGGAACATCGTCATGCCCGGGGCACGCATGGTGATGACGGTCGTGATGAAGTTCACGGCGCCGAGGATCGTGCTGAAGCCGGTCATGCTCAGGCCGGCGACCCAGAGGTGCCCGCCGATGCCCGGTTCGAAGGTGGTGTCCGACAGCGGTGCGTAGGCCGTCCACCCGAACGCAGCGGCTCCGCCCGGTGTCAGGAACCCGCCCATCGTCACCAGGCTGCCCATCGCGTAGAGCCAGTACGAGAACGCGTTGAGCCGGGGGAACGCGACGTCGGGGGCACCGATCTGCAGCGGCATGATCGCGTTCGCGAAACCGGAGAACAGCGGGGTCGCGAACAGCAGCAGCATGACGGTGCCGTGCATCGTGAGCAGCTGGTTGTACTCCTCGCGGGTCTCGAGCACGTCGAGCGCCGGTGTGAAGAGCTCCGTCCGCATCACCACCGCCATCACCCCCGCCAGGCAGAAGTACCCGAACGACGTCACCAGGTACAGGTTGCCGATCGTCTTGTGGTCGGTGGTGGTGTGCCAGTGCACGAATCGCGCGCCGAGCTTCACCGGACGTCCGGGGCCGACGTCCGCCGGGTGTTCGCCGAGGACGGGCGGGTTCTCGAGGTCGGTCACGGGGTGCTCCCATCGGATCGTTCGGAAAGCGCGAGGCTGATCTGACCGTGAGGTGCGGTCGCGTTGATTCTGTCCATCGGGTGCGCAACGTGTCCGAAGGAACGGGTGGAAGGCAGCGAGATGTGGATACGGGTCGTGTTGCCCCGCGAGGTCCTGGCGCGGAGCCTGCCGGGTGTGCTGCGCCGGGCGTGGATCGCGGGCTTCTCCACCCGCGTCCTGCCGGTGCGTCCGGCAGGCTGTGACGACCCGGAGTGGACGCCTGTCGAGTTCCTGCTCGACGTCGAGTCCGCGAACACCGGCTGGGCCGAGGCGTTCGAGATCGAGTTCACGACCGCGATGACGCCCCGGTGTCGACGAGCGATCCGGGGGCACGGTTGCCACCTGGAGCCCATCAGCCGACCGCACCGCTGAGGCCCGTGCTCGCCGGGTGGCCCCCGATCACCGAACCGGTGTCCGCACCGGGCCACAGGCCGGCCGCGACGCGGCCGGTCCGTGCGTGGAGGTTCGTCATCGCGGCAGCGAGTGCGACCTGCCCGAGATCACCGGTCGCCGCGTAGGCCGCACGTTGCCTCGACGCGCCGGTGCCACGCGCGAACAGGTCGGCCAGGCCGCGTTCGACGAGCTGGTCGTCGCCGTTCGCGACGAGCGCCGGCAGCACGTGGGCGAGCAGGAGCGTGACGACCTCGCGTGCGGGTGCGGCGCGGCCCGTCAACGGGTCGACCAGTTCACCGTCCAGGCCCTCGAGCGCTGCGCGCCAGTTCGCGAGCCGGACGGTGCAGGCGGGGGTGTCGCGCTCGAGCGACCCCGAACGCCACTCCTCGGCAGCGGTGTCGACCATCGCCCGGACGAGTCCTGCGATCGTCACGGTCACCCCGGGGTCCAGGGGGACGTCGGCGACGCGGACCTCGACGGTCGGGTGTGCGCGGGACAGGCGCGCGTCGAGGTAGAGCATCCCCTCGTCGAGCAGGGCGCCGGTGCGGAGCATGCCCTCGGTGACGGCGCGGTAGCGCTCCTCGGAGCCGAACCGCTCCATCGGCCCGGCCGACGGCCACTGGCTCCAGGCGATCGATCGGAAACTCGCATGACCGGTGTCCACCCCGGCGTGGAAGGGGGAGTTCGCGCTCAGGGCGATGAGGACCGGCGTCCACGTCCGGATCCGGTCGAGCACCGCGACGCCCTCGGCGGGGGAGTCGATCGCGACGTGGACGTGCAGGCCGCAGGTCAGCCCCTGCCGGGGGATGGATCCGTAACGCTCGAGCATCCGGTGGTACCGGGCGCCGTCGCTCACGTGCGGGGTCACCGGAGTCGGTGACGTCGCGAGCGGGGCCGCGTGCGCACCGAAGCCGTTCGCGACCTGTTCGACGAGTGCCCGGTTGTCGAGCACCTGCCCGCCGAGCGCGGCGAGCGAGGTGTGCGGGCGGGTGGTGACCTCGATCATCTCGCGCTGCATCTCGCCCACGACGCCGCCGGGGTCCGGCACCCGCGTCGCCCTCGCACCGGCCAGCACACCGTCGGCGACCGGCACGGGCACGCCCGTCGATCGGTCGATGAGGAGCAGCTCCTCCTCCACACCCATGGTTCTCATCACCCGAGTGAAGAAGCCCCCGACTTCGGGCCGTTCCAGATGGCCGACGAGCGCGGATCCGTTGGCCGAACTGCGCGGTCCGGTCCACGGAGCGCAGGGTCGAGCGATCACACACCCTGGTGAGCAGCAATGGTCGGGTCCCCGTTCGGGACCCGACCATTGTTGTTCACGACGTGGTGCTCGCGGCGCTCCTAGGCGTTCGCGCCCGCGGTCAGCACGGCTGCCGCGGGGTCGAAGTCCTCGGGCAGCGGCGGGATCGCGTCCACGGCGGACGTGATGTCGACGGCGGAACCCGACTCGGCCGCGTCACGGATGCCGAGCAGCACGTCGAGCACGTGCAGCGCGACGGCGCCGGAGGCACGCTCGGGGCGGTCCTCGGCGATGGCGCGGGCGAGCTCGACGACACCGGTGCCACGACCCCAGGTGGAGCCGACCGCCTCGAGCGTCTCGGGCTCGTCCTGCCCGTAGCGCCAGAGCTGCGACGAGCCCTCGAAGGTGTTCGGGTCCGGCAGCGAGATCGTGCCGAGCGTGCCGTTGATCTCGACGAAGCCCATGCGCGGCAGGGCGTGCTGGAACGAGAACGTCGACTGGGCGGACTGCCCGCCGGCGAACTCGATCAGGGCCGCGTGGTGCGTCGGGACCTCGACCGGGAACGTCTCGCCGGCGCGGGGGCCGGACGCGATCGTGCGACGGTCGAGCGACTTCGACGAGACGGCCTGCACGCGCGATGCGGTGCCGAACGCGTGCACCAGGGTCGTCACGTAGTACGGGCCCATGTCGAACAGGGGTCCGGCACCGGTGGCGAACAGGAAGTCCGGGTTCGGGTGCCACGCCTCGGGTCCGGGGACGTGGAACAGCGTCGTCGCGGACAGCGGCTCGCCGATGTCACCGCGGGCGATGGCCCGGAGCGCCGTCTGGATGCCCGCGCCGAGCACGGTGTCCGGAGCGGTCGCGACGCGCAGGCCCTTGGCCTTCGCCGACTCGAGCACCGCGGCGGCCGACGCGTGGTCGGTCGCGATCGGCTTCTCGCTCCAGACGTGCTTGCCGGCGTCGATGATCTGCTGGTCGACCTCGGCGTGTGCGGCCGGGATCGTCAGGTTGATCACGATCGAGACGTCGTCACGGGCGAGGAGCTCCTCGACCGTGCCGGACGCGGCCACGCCGTAGGACGCCGCCTGCGCCGCAGCGCGGTCGAGCAGCACGTCGGCGACGAAGCGGACCTCGACATCGGCGAACTTGGTCAGGTTCTCCAGGTACTGGGTGGAGATGTTGCCGGCACCGATGATGCCGATCCCGACACGGCTCACTTGTCGTTGTCCTTGAGCCAGGTGAGGGACTCGGTGATGCCCTCGAAGACGTCGCCCGAGTAGGCGTCGAACTCGACGACGCGGATGGCCTGCGGCGCCGCGGCGAGGATGCCCGCCACGTCGACGTCGCCCTGGCCGGCCGGCGTCTGGTTCTCGAAGGCGCGCTGCAGTGCCTCCGGCACGATGAGGGCGCTCTCGGACGAGGGCAGCGCAGTGAGGATGTCACCGTCGACCTTGCCGTCCTTGACGTGGATCGCGACGACGCGGTCGCCCAGGCCCTTGAGGACGGCGGGGGCGTCGGCGCCACCGACGGTCGCCCAGAAGGTGTCGACCTCGAGGACGGTCTCCGGCGACAGCTGCGACACGAACAGGTCGTAGACGGTGCGGCCGTCGACCTTGTTCGTGAACTCCCACTGGTGGTTGTGGTACCCGAACTGCAGGCCGCGGCCGGCGGCCTCGGCGGTCAGCTCGTTGACGCGCTCGGCGATCTTCGCGACGTCGTCGGCGGTCTGCCAGCGGTCGGTCGGGATGAAGGGGTCGATGACGGTGCGGATGCCGAGGCGCTCGGCGGCGTCCCAGATCGGCGCGGTGTCCTCGGCGTCGATCACGGCGACGTGGCCGGACGGAGCCTTGAGGCCGGTGGCCGCGAACGCACGCTCGAGGTCGGTGGCGCGCTCGACGAACGCGTAGGGCTCGACGTTCTCGTACCCGATCTCGGCGACCCGGGCGATGGCCTTGTCGAGGTCTTCGGCGATGGCGTCGCGCAGTGAGTACAGCTGCACAGAAGTGGTGGGCATTGCAGAGGCTCCTTCGATCCTGTCTGGGTGTCGCGGCCCGTCGAGGAGCGATGCTCCGCGGCGAGATCGATGACGACGCTACCCCAAAAACCACCCGGTGTGTAGTTTTTGCTGCCCCGTGTGACGCGGCCCGTCCACCCCGCGCGGCGCCGACCGTGACGCCCCTGCTGTTGCAGACAACACGTGTCGATGTATGCTCGCGTCGGAAAAACCTTGTCAGGCAAGGTTTTCATCGACTCAAGGAGGCGTCATGAGCACCACCGAACCCGGCAGCCCGGCACTGCTCGACCCGGAAGAGGGCATCACCCAACCCGTCAGCACGGTGAAGGTGGGCATCGGCTACCAGATCGCCCTGTTCCTCGGGCAGTTCGGCCTCTTCGTCGCGCTCATGGCGCCCGTCTACGTGAGCATGCAGCTCAAGGCGCAGGCCCTGGTCGGCGACGACGCCGCGAACGTCATCGGCTCGGTGCTGCCGATCGGCGCGTTCGGTGCACTCATCATGAACCCCCTGGCGGGCGCCCTGTCCGACCGCACCCGCACGCGCTGGGGCCGTCGTCGCCCCTGGCTGCTCAGCGGTGTCGTGGTCTTCGCGATCGCCCTCGCCTGGATCGCCTACTCGCCCGACGTCCTCAACCTGACGCTGGCCTGGCTGCTCGCCCAGCTCGCCGCGAACGCCACGCTCGCCACGCTGCTCGCGAGCTTCGCCGACAACGTGCCGCAGCTGCAGCGCGGCCGGTCCTCGAGCATCATCGCGCTCGCGCAGAACATCGCCGTGCTCGCCGGCACCTACTTGTCGGTCTTCTTCGTCGCGAACCTGCCCGTGCTGTTCATCGCGCCGGGCATCCTGGCGATCATCCTGGTCGCCGTGTACGCCGTCGTGGCCCGTGACGACCTGCCGACCTACAAGCTCAAGAAGTTCACGTTCCTGAACCTCATCGCGTCGTTCTGGACGAACCCGGTCAAGAACCCGGACTTCGCGTTCGCGTGGTGGTCGCGCTTCCTCATCATCTTCGCGACCTTCATGTTCACGACGTACCGCCTGCTCTACATGGAGCAGCACCTCGGCATCGAGAGCGCGAAGGAGGCGACCGCCGCCGTCGCCTTCGGCGTGCTGCTCTACACGATCGCGCTGCTGGTCAGTGCGGCGCTGTCCGGCTGGGCCTCGGACAAGCTCGGTCGCCGCAAGGTGTTCGTCGGTGGTTCCACGGCGATGTTCGCGGTGGGACTCATCGTGCTGGCGCACGCCGACACGGTCAACGGCTTCTACGTCGCCGAGGTCATCATGGGCTTCGCGTACGGCATCTACTCCGCGATCGACACCGCACTCGTCGTCGACGTGCTGCCGAACGCGGACCGTCCCGGCAAGGACCTCGGCGTCATCAACATCGCCAACGCCCTGCCGCAGTCGCTCGCGCCGGCCGTCGCCCTGTTCTTCCTGAAGATCGGGTCCGGGGACGCCGCTGACAACTACACGCTCATGTGCTGGGCCGCCGGCGCGATCGCCATCATCGGCGCACTCGTCGTGATCCCCATCAAGCGGGTGCGGTAGTACACAGCGGACTGGAGGCCCGTGGCGACCCCGCCACGGGCCTCCAGTCCGTCGCAGGGACCGACCGCCGGGCCGGCGTCAGGGGGTGCCGGGGGAGGGCAGCTCCTGACGGAGCGCCTCGGCGAGGCGGGAGGCGAACCGGCGGACCGCCGTCGCCTCGTCGACGCTCAGCGCGTCGATGGTCTCGATCAGCGGAGCGTGGATGTGCCCGTACGCACGCGCGAGGTCCTGCTCGGCGGAGCCGGTCGCCGTGATGATGACGCCGCGGCGGTCCTCGGGGTTCGCCCGCCGTTCCGCACGCCCGTCACGCACCAGGCGGTCGATGAGCTTCGTCATCCCCGCGGTGGAGAGCCGCAACGCCCGGGCGAGCTGTGTGGGGTTGACCGTCCGTCCATCGCGGCGCGCGAGCACCAGGTGTCGCAGGGCGAGGGCATCGATGGGGAGCATCCCCAGGGTGCGGAGCGCCTGCTCGTCGGCCTCGTGGACGCTGTCGCTCAGGGCCTGCAGGCTCGCGATCGCGGCGGCGCCCTCGGCGGTGCGCGGCTGCCGGTCGAACAGATCGGATCCGCGCTGCTGGTCGTCTTCGCTCATGGTCGCCCCTGCGTCCTGTCGTTTGGTGGACAAACCCCATGTTCCCCGACTTCCCTGGGAACCCAAACTGGGGAAGTAATCAGCCAGGCGAGACAACTGTTGCGGTCATGACGCCATCGATGTCCGGTGGCGGAGATCAGAAGGAGTGACCATGTCGAACACGGCAGGAAATCCCGCACGACACGACTCGGTCGTCCGTGCCACCTGGAACGAGACCAAGTCCGCACTCAAGACCACCGAGTTCTACGCCTGGCTCGTCGTGTCCATCGCGATCCTCGTTGCGTCGGCCGTCGTGGACAACGCGGACGAGGGCCACACCGGCTTCGGTGCCGACCAGGCCTGGCTGTACGTCGCGATCGTGACGGCCGCCTACGTCGTCAGCCGCGGCATCGCGAAGTCCGGCGTGCGCAAGCCCGACTGGAACGACGACGACCGACGCGACGTCAACGGTCGTTCGAACTGACGCCGAGCACCACGTGCACCCGGCTCCCGAGCCGGAGTGAGGCCGTCCCGATCGCATCGGGGCGGCCTTTCGTCACGTCCGCTCGTGTCGTCGCCGCACCGATACCGTGAACCCCATGCTCGACGCCACGCCCGCCTCGTTCGACACCCCCGCCGGCCGCATCGTCGGGACGGTCGACGGCGACGTGGTGCGGGTGCTCGGGATCCCGTACGCGCAGGCCGAACGGTTCGCCCCGCCGCAGCCGATGCCACCGTTCGCGGGCGAGCTGCACGCGTCCACCCCGTCGCCGGTCGCACCGCAGCCGCACGAGGAGTTCGTCGACCTGCTGCTCAACCCGATCCAGGGCATCGAGGTCGACGAGCACTGCCAGCGGCTCTCGATCACGCTGCCCGCCGACGTCCGTCCGGGCGAACAGCTGCCGGTGATGGTCTGGATCCACGGCGGCTCGTACGTCATCGGCGGCGGGGACCTGCCGATCTACGACGCCCGCGACCTGGTGACCGAGCAGCGCGTGATCGTGGTGTCGGTCACGTTCCGGCTCGGCGTGCTCGGGTTCCTCGGTGACGGCGAGACGATCCCGGCCAACCTCGGGCTCCTCGACCTGGTCGAGTCGCTCCGCTGGGTGCGCGCGAACATCGCTTCGTTCGGCGGCGACCCCGACCTGGTCACCGTCTTCGGGCAGTCGGCCGGCGGGGACGCGGCCGCGCACCTGATGATCAGTGCCGGCGCCGGAGGACTCTTCCGCCGCGCGATCATCCAGAGCGCTCCGCTCGGGCTGTCCCGCCGTCGGGCACGGATGAACCGCGCGATGGTCCGGGCGGTCGGCACCGTGCACGCCGACACCCCGCTCGAGGACCTGCTCGATCGTCAGGCGCTCGGTACCCGGGCCGCCGCGCCGTACGGACTCTCCGCCGGCATGCCGTTCGGCACCCAGTACGGGTTCGCGCCGCTGCCCGCCGAGCGTGACCTCGACGCCGCGTGGAGCCGGGTCGCGCCCGACGTCGACGTCCTGATCGGGTCCGGTTCGGACGAGGCGGGCATGTACGTGCCGCTCGTGCCCGGCCTGCGTCGGGTCACCCGGTCGCGGGTGCTGCGGTCGGCCCTGCGGTGGTGGGTCGTCCGTCCGCTGTCCGACGTCATCTACGGCCGCGATGCCCGACGGTTCACCGAACGGCACCGACGCGCCGGCGGGCGCGCGACCTCGTACCGACTGCACCGCGGTGTCACGAGCGCCCCGACCGGAGCCGTGCACATGAGTGACCTGCCGCTGCTGCTGGGTGGGCGCGAGGCCTGGGCCGGCACCCGGTTCGTCCCCGAACGCGACTGGCCAGAGGTCGAGCGCCGCGGCCGGGCCTTCCGCGCGATCTGGGCCGACTTCGCCCGCACCGGCGAGGTCCGGGCGCCCGACGACGAGACCCTGACGTTCGACCGCGGCTGACCCCGGAGCCGGCGATGGTGGCCGCGCCCCCTGAACTGGCGGTCGCGGGCTGCTGACCGGCCCCGCACAATCGTCAGCATGCCCACGACCGACGTCGACCTCCGCGCACGCATCGTCGCCGGGGCGATCAGTGCCTACCGAGCCGGGGACTTCCACCGCGTCGGGCCCGACGAGGTCGCCGAGCACGCCGGGGTCACGGCCGACGAGTTCCGTCGGGCGTACCCGATGTGGGAACTCCTGGTGGTCGCGGTCATGGACAAGTGGAACAACGGCAGCCGGCGCCAGCTCTGGCCCATCGCGGAGCGGGACGGCACGGTCGCCTACCTGCGAGCCCGGCTCGCTGCGGGCGTCGAGGACCCGGCCCTCGTGCGACTCCGGGTCGCCGTGCTCAGCGCCGCCTCGAACCCCGACCATCCCGCAGCCGGATGGTTCCGCAACCAGTACACGCGGGCGTTCGAGGACGTCACGCTCGCCCTGGTCCGTGACGTCGTCGCCGGCCGGGAGCCCCGCGGCGCATCGCCCCGGCACGCAGCCGAGCAGCTCATGGCGCTGTACGAGGGGCTCCAGCTCCAGTCCGTGATCCGCGACGACGGGGAACCGCTCAGCGCCTTCGACCGGGCGGTCGCCCGGATGCGCGTTGGCTGGGCAGCGGCACGCGTCGACGCCTGATCCGGGTCGGGCGAGCACGGCGGGTCCGTTGGCACCATGCGGGTCCGGGGCCTTGAGCGGCGAGCGGTCACGACTCCCCGCGCGTGCAGCGTCGCGCGGTCGCGTTGCGGCGTCTGGCGGTGCCGCAAGCAACGGTTTGTGGCCGCTCGGCGGGCAGCCATCGGGGTGTCCTGACCGCGCGCCGGCGTGGACGTCCCGACGGCACGCCGGACGGCCGGGGAGGCCCGTGGCGGCGGCGACTCGCGCCTCCCGGCCCGCGGGGTGGTCGCGACACACCGCACGGGCTGCGTCGCGTGGTCACGTTCCGTTGTTTGCGGGCGGCGGGGCCGACTGTCCGTGACCGCTCGGCGTGCGGGCCGCGGGGGGTCGTGACCGGTCGGCGGGCTGGTGAGCGTCCGCACCACCCCGGTCCACGGCCTGGAGGCCCGGCGCGGCTGGCAGACGTCGGTGCACCCACCTGGCATGGTCGGCCCATGGAGTACACGGACTACGACACCCGGCTCGCCGCCTACGGCGTGATCACGGACGGTGACCGCGTGCTCCTGGCGAAGCTGCGCCACCCCGACGCGGGCACGTGGACGCTGCCGGGCGGCGGGGTCGAGTTCGACGAGACCGTCGAGCAGGCCGTCGTGCGCGAGATCCGTGAGGAGACCGGGTACGAGGCCCAGGCCGGTGCTCTGCTCGGGGTCCGGCACCACATCGTCCCCGCGGAACGCCGCATCCACGCCAACGGCCGGCCGATGAAGGCCGTGCAGGTGGTGTTCCGGGCGACCATCACCGGGGGAGCACTGCGTCACGAGCTCGACGGCTCGACCGACGAGTCGCGGTGGATCCCCGTCGCCGAGCTCCCGCACCACCGCCACGGCCTGCTCGTGCCGATCGCCCTCGGCTGGGCGGGTGCCCTGTCCCGCTGACCGCTGGCGTCACTCCTCGATGACGCTGAGGACGTTGCCCGACGGGTCGGTGAACCAGGCGATGAGCGGCCCGCCCCTCCGGTTCACGCCCCGGTCGTCGGTCATCCCCTCGTACTGCAGGAACACGACGCCCTTCGCGGTGAGCTCGTCGACCGCGGCGTCGATGTCCGGCACCGGGAAGTTCAGCACGGTGAAGGCCGCGGGTTCGTGACCGGGGCCCTTCGGGTAGACGAGCACCTGGTGTCCGCCGCCGAGCTGCAGGAAGAGCATGCCGTGGTCCTCGGTGACCTCGACCCCCAGGACGTCCTCGTAGAACGCCTTCGCCTCGGGCACGTCACGCACCGAGAACCCGCTGAACGCCTTCGTCGCATCGACCATGCGGCAAGTGAACCACCGCGGTCCGGCGTCGGTGCGCTCTGCGAGGATGAAGTCGTGAGCGACTCCGGCACGACCGTCGACCAGGCCGTCGAGCGCGCCCTCGAACTGGCCAGCTCGAACCGCCGCACGGTGCTCGGGATCGCCGGAGCACCGGGTGCCGGCAAGTCCACGCTCGCCCGCCGCATCGTCACCGCAGTCGACGACCGCCTCGGTGCCGGTACGGCGGTGCAGGTCCCGATGGACGGCTTCCACCTGTCGAACGCGGCGCTCGACGCTCTCGGCCGGCACGACCGCAAGGGCGCGGCGGACACCTTCGACGCCGACGGGTACGTCGCGCTCGTCCGCCGACTCGTCACCGCCGACGAGGACGTGGTGTGGGCGCCGGACTTCGACCGTCGCGTGGACGAACCCGTCGCCGGCAGCATCGCGGTGCCCCGCGCAGCCCGACTCGTGGTGTCCGAGGGCAACTACCTGCTCGACGACACCGCACCGTGGTCGGCGCTGCCGGCGCTCTTCACCGAGACCTGGTTCTGCGCCGTCGCCGACGACGTGCGGCTCGACCGTCTGGTCGGCCGCCACATGCGGCACGGCCGCGACCACGACGCCGCCCGCACGTGGGCGGTGGAGGTGGACGGCGTGAACGCCGCGAGGGTCGCGCCCACGGTGAGCCGGGCCTCCAGGACGGTGTGGACGTGACCAACGACGACAACCACGCGACACCGAAACGAGGAGCGACCATGACCATCGCCATCACCGGCGCGACCGGCAACATCGGGGGCGCCGTGAGCGCGGCGCTCGCCGCGGACGCCGTGCCGTTCCGGATGCTCGTGCGCGACGCCTCGCGTGCGCCGGAGCTGCCCGGCACCGAGGTCGCCGTCGCGACCTTCGCCGATGCCGACGCGAGCCGGAACGCGCTGCAGGGCGTCGAGGTGCTGCTCATGGTCTCGGCGGCCGAGGCCCAGGACCGCCTCGACCAGCACCGGGCGTTCGTCGCCGCGGCGGCGGACGCGGGCGTGCGGCACGTCGTCTACACGTCGTTCCTCGGCGCGGCTCCCGACGCGACCTTCACGCTCGGACGCGACCACTGGGCGACGGAGCAGGCGATCCGCGAGAGCGGGATGGCGTTCACGTTCCTGCGCGACAGCTTCTACCTGGACTTCGTCGAGGACCTGGTCGGCGAGGACGGCGTGATCCGCGGCCCGGCCGGCGACGGTGCCATGGCCGCGGTGGCCCGTGCCGACGTCGCCCGCGTCGCGACCGCCGTGCTCCACGACCCGGACGCCCACCGCGACCAGACGTACGAGCTGACCGGCCCCGAGGCGATCACCCTCGCCCAGGCGGCGGCGATCGTGTCCGAGGTCCGCGGTCGCACGGTCAGCTACCACCCGGAGACCCTCGACGAGGCGTACGCATCACGTGCGCGGTGGAACCCGGAGCCGTGGCAGGCCGACGCCTGGGTGAGCACCTACACGGCCATCGCCGAGGGGGCGCTCGCGCACGTGTCCGGCGACGTCGAACGCATCACCGGGCGTGCGGCGATGTCCCTGCGCGAGGTGCTCGCCGCGGGCTGAGCCGCACGCGCGTGGCCGGCGCCGTGCTTCGTGGGCAGAAGGTGTCGGGTCGGCCGTGGGCACCCGACCGTTCCTGCTCACGAAGCGGCGCACGTGTCGACGTCCTCGGTCAGGACACCCGTCGCGCGGCGAACGTCCCGACGACACCGAGGGTGAGCACCGCGACGAGCACGACGAGCAGCGGTGCCGTCCAGGTCCCCGTCGCACCGTGCAGCGCACCGGCGACGAGCGGCCCGGCCGAGCCGAGCAGGTACCCGCCGCCCTGCACGAACGCGGACATCCTGCGGGCGTCGGCATCGCTCGAGACGATCCGCACGATCACGATGAAGATCACGGTGATCCCGCCACCCTGGGCAGCGCCACCGAGCACCGACCACAGCAACCAGAGCTGCGGGGCGAACAGCAGCCCCAGCGGCATCGCCAGCCACAGGGTGCCGACCAGGGCGATGATCGCCGCCGGACGCCACCGGGTCGCGAGCAGCGGGACACCGAGCGCCCCGACGACTGCCAGGATCTGGAACACCGACGAGCTCGCGCCCGACGACGCCTTCGAGAAGCCGATCTCGTCGTGCAGCAGCGTCGGGATCCACGCGGTGAGGGCGTAGTACGAGAACGCCTGGCCGCCGAACGCGAGCGTCAGGCCCCAGGTGATGAGCCGTCGTGCCGGCCGGATGGGCTCGGCGGCGGCGACCCGTGCGGCCGCGGCGGCGCGGGCCGTCCGGATCGCCCCGGTGTCGAGCACCTGGTCGATCGGGCCGGTGACGGGCAGCGGCTCGTCCCGCTCGGACGGGAGCGGGCGGCGCCAGGCCGCGCGAGCACCGACCGCGTAGGTCCAGGCAGCGGCGGCGATGAGTGCGAAGACCGCCCAGATCGCGATGGCGACCGGCCAGCCCCACAGGGCTGCCAGGGGAGCGGTGCCGAGCGACGTGATCATCGACCCGACGTTGAGCGCCGACGTGTAGACGCCGGTGACCAGGCCGACGCGCTCCGGCGAGGTGTCCCGCCGGATGACCACCGGGATCACCACGTTGCCGATCGTGATGCCGATGCCGATGACGGCGGTGCCGATCAGCAGCGCCGCCGACGAGGGCATCGAGCGCAGGACGGTGCCGGCGAGCACGATGACGAGCGACAGGGACACCGCGCGCTCGGGGTCGGCCTTCGCGATGACCCAGCTGGCGAACGGCGTCGCGAGGGCGAAGCACAGCACCGGGATCGTCGTCAGCAGCCCGGCGATCGTCGCGGTCAGGCCGAGGTCGGCGCGGACGTCCCCGATGACCGGTGCGGTCGCGACGATCGGGCCGCGGAAGTTCAGTGCGATCAGGACGATGGCCGCCGGCAGCAGCCAGGCGGCACCGCGGAGCCCCCGCCGGACGACGTCGCCGCTCATACGGACGGCGTCGCGGACGGCAGCAGGATCGGCAGCAGGTCGAGCGGGGTGGCGGCGCGGGCGATGGTGCCCTCGGCCTCGTCGGGGGAGCCGTAGCCCCACTCCGCGAAGACGACCGGGACGCCGTGCGCGGTGGCGCCCTCGACGTCGTGCTTCCGGTCGCCGATCAGCACCGGGCGGGTGATGTCGAAGCCGTGGGCATCGAGTCGTCGCAGTGCCTCTTCGACGACGTCGGCCTTGCTCGACCGCACCTCGTCGTCGCTGGCACCCGTGATGATGTCGATGTCCCCGGTGAGCCCGTAGTGCTCGAGGATGTAGGTCGCCGGCGTCTCCGGCTTGCTCGTCGCCGTCGAGATCGGCAGCCCCGCCTGGTGCAGGGTGCGCAGCACGACGTCGATGTCCGGGAACATCTCGGAGTCGAGCGCCCCGTGCGAGAAGTAGTGCTCGCGGTAGACGGCGAGGGTGTGGTCGGCGAGCTCCTCGTCCATGCCCATCGCGACCCGGAACGTGTCCATGATCGGCGGACCGACGAACGACATCAGGGTGTCGTGGTCCGGCACCGGGACGCCGACGGTGCGGAAGGTGTGCGTCAGGCTCTCGAGGATGCCCGGCGCGGAGTCGCTGATGGTGCCGTCGAGGTCGAACAGGATGGCGGAGAACGGGCTGGTCATGTCCTGTCCACCCTAGCCGGGCCGGGGCGGCGACCATCCGGGATCCGTCGGCGGTGGGGCGGGGGTGCGCCGTGCCTCCAGGCCGGTCCTTCCGTTCGGAACCAGGTTCCGGACACAGAACCGTGGACAAGCGCGGTGTGGCGTCCGGAACCTGGTTCCGGGGGAGGGGGAGACGTGGTCCGCTCAGAACAGGCGGGTGTGCCCGCCCTCGATGCCGCGCATCGCGTCGTAGTCGAGCACGAGGACGCGGATGCCGCGGTCCTCGGCGAGGGTGCGCGCCTGTGGTGCCACGGTCTGCGCCGCCAGTACGCCCTGCACCGGACGCAGGTGCGGGTCGCGGTTCATGAGCTCGAGGTACCGGGTGAGCTGCTCGACCGCGTCGATGTTGGCGTTGCGCTTCATCTCGACGGCGACGCTCGCTCCCGCGTCGTCGCGGGCCAGGATGTCGACCGGCCCGATCGCCGTCATGTACTCGCGGCGCACCAGGGTGTGGCCGTCTCCGAGCAGCTCGATCTGCTCGGCCAGGAGTTGCTGCAGGTGCGCCTCGACGCCGTCCTTCACCAGGCCCGGGTCGACGCCCAGGTCGTGGGTCTCGTCGGACACGACCTCGTACAGCGAGACGATGAGCTTGTCCTGCGTCTTCTTCTGCGTGACCGTCCACACCTGCGTGATGCCGGCGCTCGACTGCTCGTCGTCCGGCTCGGTGATCTCGATCGAGCAGGGCGGGCTCATCCAGTTCAGCGGCTTGTAGCTGCCGCCGTCGGAGTGCACGAGCAGGGAGCCGTCCGCCTTGAGCATGAGCAGGCGGGTCGCGAGCGGCAGGTGGGCGGAGAGCCGGCCCGCGTAGTCGACGGAGCACCGGGCGATGACGAGACGCACCCCGGAAGCCTAACCGGCGTCGTGGCTCCGGGCCGACGGCACGTCGGTGCGGGCACCGCCACCGTCGACGTCGTCGCTGCTGTCGCGGGTGCTGGCAGCGTCGGTTGCGGTGGCAGCGCTGGCAGCGGTGGCAGCGCTGTCGGCCTGGAGGCGCGGCTCGCCTCCGCCGTCCACGTCGCCCGTGCTGCGGGCCGGGCGGGCGGCGGCGCCGGTCTCACGAGCGGCGCCCGACGCGAGTCCGGCCGCGATGATGAACACGAAGACGATCAGCAGCCCCTCGAGCAGGCCGATCTCCTCGCCGAGGAACCCGATCAGGGGCGGCCCGGCCAGGAACGCCACGTAGCCGATCGTCGCGACGGCGCTGACCCTGGCGGCGGCGGTGCGCGGGTCGTCGGCAGCGGCGGACATGCCCATCGGGAAACCGAGGCTGGCACCGAGACCCCAGAGCACGACGCCCACGATCGCGAGCGGCACGTTGTCGATGAAGATGAGCATGCCGAGGCCGACCACGGCGACGGCGGCGCTGATGCGCAGGATCGGCACGCGGCCGAACTTGTCGATCAGCGGGCTGCCGGCGACGCGACCGGCGGTCATCGCGGCGAGGAACACCGTCAGCACGGCAGCACCGCCCGCGTTGTCGAGCCCGTGCCCATCGATCATCGCGAGGGGCAGCCAGTCGTTCGCGGACCCCTCGGCCAGCGCCATGCCGAGCACGATCACGCCGATGAGCAGCGTCGAGGGCTGTGCCCAGACCTGCCAGCGGGTGAGCGGGGTCGCGATCGGGCTGGTGTCGGTCGACACCGGCTGCTCGAAGCGGTGCTCGTCCTGGAACTTCGTGACGGCGACGAGCATGGCGGCGCTCGTGATGACGACGAGCACGATGAAGTGCCACGAGACCGGGATCTCGAACCGCTCGGCCAGCGCACCGAGGCCCGCGCCGGCGAGCGTGCCGAGGCTGAACGCGGCGTGGAACAGCGGCATGATGGTGCGCCCGCCGGCCTTCTCGGCGGCGGCGCCGGAGACGTTCATCGACACGTCGCACAGTCCGTTGCCGAAGCCGAACGCGATGAGCGCGATCCAGATGGCGGCGAAGCCCCACCCGAGCGTGACCGCGACTCCCGCGAAGACCATGCCGACCGCCAGGCACGCCGCAGCCACCTGCACGCCCCGGCGAGCACCGAGCTTGGCGACGATGTGGCCGGCGAAGGTCAGACCGCCGATGGAGCCGACGGCCATGCCGAGCACGAGCAGACCCATCTCGAACGTGCTCGCCCCGAGGGAGTCGCGGACGCTCGGGATCCGGCCCAGCCACGTCGCGATGTCCAGCCCGGACAGGGTGAACACGACGAACACCGCGATGATCCAGGCCTTGGTGGTCGGGACGGTTCGGGTGGACGGCGTCGTCATGGTGGTTCCCATCGTGCTGCGGCGCGCTCGGTGCTGCGCGTTCTGGTGCGTGTCGGTGCTGGTCTTACGGCTGTCGAATCGATTCGACTGCTCGTTCCGGCTACGCTAACGGGCGATGGACGAACCGGCAACAGGACCCGGCGCGTCGCCTTCCCGTGGCGGCGTCACCCGCTCGTCGCGCCCGACGCTCGCGGCGGTCGCCCGTGCTGCCGGTGTCGCGCCGTCAACGGCGTCGCTCGCCTTCAGCGGTCTCGGCCCGGTGTCCGAGGATGCCAAGGCCCGCGTGCTCGCCGCCGCCGCCGACCTCGGTTACGGCGGCCCCGACCCCCGTGCCCGATCGCTGCGCCGCGGTCGTTCCGGCGTCATCGGCGTCGTGATGGACGAGCGCCTGAGCGACGCGTTCCGTGACCCGGTCAACGTCCTGACGCTGGACGGCATCGCCGAGGTCGCGGGTGCTGCAGGTGCCTCGCTGCTGCTCGTGCGGAGTCCGCTCGACGACGAGCAGGGCGCCGGCCCGCTGGTCGACGCCCCGATGGACGCCGTCGTGCTCGTCGGGTGCAACGTGCGGATCGACCCCGCCGTCGCGGTGCTGCGGCGTCGGCAGATCCCGGTCGTCGCGATCGAGGCGGACGAGATCGAGGGTGCCGTCCCCGTCCAGCTCGACAACCGCGATGCCTCACGCCGCGCTGCCGCCTACCTGCAGGACCTCGGGCACTCCGCCGTCACCGTCGTGACCCTGCCCCTCGACGCCGCACGCCGACGCGGCCCGATCGACGCTGCTCGCCAGGCCGAGGGCATCGCCTTCACCACGCTCGAACGACTGCGTGGTGTGCGAGAGATCTACCCGGACGCCGTCGCGATCGAGACCGCCGGGAGCTCGGTGGAAGAGGGGCGTCTCGCCGGCACCGAGCTCTTCGCCCCGGACGGCCCCCGCCCCACCGCCGTCATCGCGCAGAGTGACCTGATCGCCGTCGGGGTGATCTCGGCCGCACTCGACGCCGGACTCCGTGTCCCCGAGGGCGTCAGCGTCGTCGGCTTCGACGGCATCACTGTGGACGACAGCCTGCTCCACCGCACCCCGATCCGACAACTGACCACCCTGGTGCAGCCGTTCGTGCAGAAGGGCCAAGCCGCAGCCCGTGCCGCTCTGGCCATGCTCGAGGGGGCGGAGCCGCAGCCGGCGTCGTTCACGTCGGAGTTGCGGGTGGGGGACACGACGGGGCCGCCGCCTTCGGCCTGAACCGAGTTCAATCGCGTCACCGACGATCGGAATGGATTCGCTACTTTGACGACGCCAGATGCCGAGGTGCTGGTGCTGGTGCTGGTGCTTACACGCTCGCGCTGGCCGGGCGGGGTGATGAAGCAGTGCCCGAGGCAGAGATTGACTTGCTAGCCGCGCTGGCTTGTATCCACAGGGCGAATCAAAGCGCGCCGAGAAGAAACCAATCCCTACGCTGAGCTAAGGTCACAACACAGCGTCGTGTTGCAGCTCGCACCGCGGACTTGGCGGGCAGGGGAGATTCATTGACGACCACCGACGAAGATGACATCTATACGTACGTGCAAGATCTGTTTCGGCCCGGGCTAGTAATCGTTGTCGGGTCGGGTGCATCTAGCGCGTACGGACTGCCCGGGATGGGAGCATTGGCGGCGCACCTACGCGCGACGGTACCGGCTCCGGTGAGTAGGATGTCCGACGATTCAGAACGTGAATGGGAGCGGATTGCAGCGCGTCTCGAATCTGGCAGCGATCTCGAATCCGCCCTTGCAGGTGGGACCTTACCCGATGAATTAGTCGACCTGATTGCCGCTCAAATAGCCGACTGCATCGGGGCGAGCGAAGGGGCTGCTCTGGCACAGATATTGAACTCTAGCCGCGAATCTGCTTTCGGCCGTATGCTTAAATTTGCCTTGAGAGTGGAACCCGCGCTGAACGTCGTCACCACCAACTACGATCGACTTATCGAAGTGCACGCTGCGCGCAGTAACCTGCCTATAGACACAATGCACTACGGTCACACGGTGGGGCGGCTCGATCCAGAACGCAGTCAGGATGAGCTCCTGTATCGTCGAACCGTTGCCGGACGCGGGGTCAAGTCTATTACTAGCCTCCGTCCACACGTTCGACTGTCGAAGCCACACGGAAGCCTCGACTGGTTCAGTCAAGGGAACGAACATTTCCGCAGTGATCTGCGGCTTGAGGGGTCTCGGCGTATTATCGCGCCAGGAGGCAACAAATACCGTCTCGGCTATGACGCGCCGTTTGATAGCCAACGCGAGCGTGCTAACAGTGCAATCGACGCGGCAAAATCGCTTTTGTTTATTGGCTATGGTTTCAACGACGACCACTTGCAGACTCACCTGGCTCCTGTTCTTCCGCGCGTGCCTGTCGCAATAGTCAGTCGTGGCTTGACTCCCGCTGCTAGTAGGCACCTCAGTCTGACCTCGTCGGGTCTCGCGATTGAATCCGACGAACGAGGAGGGTGCAAGGTGACAAGAAGTGCGACGATGTCATATTTGGACGCTCCGCTTTGGAAGTTAGAAACTCTTGTAGAAAAGGTGCTCGGCCTATGACAAACGACTGGACTCTAGATTTTCTCGAAGACGAAGCGCTTGGGCGAGCATTTCGAATCGATACAGCAAGCGTTTGGGCCGAAGCTGTTGACCATGTGCGACTGACTCGGATTGCAGTAGGAAGCCTCATCGCCTTTCAGGGGCCGAGTGCTTCCGAGTTCTTGATCGGTGTCCTGGATCGAGTGACACGCGATCTCCAGGACGAAGCGCTCGTTGATGATGCTGACCAGGATGGGGTGATCCCAGTTGAGGTCCGGCAGCGCGATCTACTTCGGGTGGTTTTGCTCGGAACGTATCGAACCGTTGACGGGGCGAAGAAGAACACCTTCAAGCGTGGAGCTGACAGCTATCCAATGGTTGAATCGCTTTGCTGGGTCCTGGAGGGTGAGAATCTTCAGAAGCTCATGGGATTGCTCACGCAACAGTTGGAGCCGGAAAAGCAACTCCAACTTGGTACTTTTGTAGCGGATCGTTCCGCTAAGGCGGTCGCCGACGGGGATCGACTGTTCCAGCGGCATGCGGCACTTCTCGGTAGCACCGGATCTGGTAAGAGCTGGTCGGTCGCTCTGATTCTTGAGCGCGCGAATACTTTGCCCTTCCCGAACCTCATTGTCTTCGACATGCATGGCGAGTACGCACCGCTCACTGAAGGCGAGGAAGCGGTGGCGCTAGGGCTCCGGATCGCTGGCCCGGGTGATCTCGGTAAGGCAGGCGCGGAAGGTGACGGTGCATTGTTCTTGCCCTGGTGGCTGCTAAATCAGGAAGAGACTCAGGCTCTTTTGCTGGACAGATCTGAATTCAATGCTCCGAATCAGGCTGCAAGGTTGATTCACCACATTAGAGAACTTAAGCAGGAACGTCTAGTCGCCGCTAATAAGACTGAACTGGCTGCTCGCTTTACTGTTGACAGTCCTTTGCCCTTTTCGCTGGACGATCTCATCGATCGACTGGATCAAGACGACAAGGGTACGGTCCCAGGTGCCAATGCCAAGGACAAGGCGGGGCCCTTCAATGGGAAGCTTACTCGATTAGTGGAACGAATGCGGGCTCGCACCCAAGACCGCCGCTATGGGTTCATGTTTTCCCCTCCAGCCGAGGCGTCTGAATACGATTGGCTTAGCCAGCTGGCCAAAAAGCTTCTCGGTACCGGCCGTGGTATCAAGGTCATCGACTTCAGCGAGGTCCCGAGCGACGTGTTGCCGATCGTAGTAGGCGTTCTAGCACGGGTGCTGTATGAAATCCATTTCTGGACGGCTGAGGAAAAGCGGACTCCCGTAACCCTCGTTTGTGACGAAGCACACTTGTACTTGCCGGTTGGCCCTGCTGATATCGCTGCGCAACGAGCGCTGGATTCATTCGAGCGCATTGCGAAGGAGGGGTGCAAGTACGGAATATCACTCTTGGTTGTGAGTCAGCGACCATCAGATGTTAGTCACACCGTTCTCTCGCAGTGCAACAACTTCATCGTCTTGCGACTGACAAACGACCAGGACCAAGCTGTCATTCGCCGGTTGATGCCTGACAGCATGGAGGGGCTCACGGCGGCGCTTCCCCTCCTCGACGTCGGCGAGGCGCTCCTGCTCGGTGATGCGCTCGTGCTTCCTACGCGGATCAGGCTGGACCCGCCGAAGGTGAAGCCCATAAGTGCTACCAAAAACTTCTGGACAGATTGGGCGAACCTGGCAGTAGAAGATGATGACATTGAAGCGGCGGTGGAAGCGATGCGTAGACAGTCCCGTGGCTGATCAATCGGAGGGAGAATGCGGTGTTCGTGATCAGCTGTAGAGGCGAGGCGGACGTCACCTCTGATCTTTATCCGATTGCTTAGTCCGCGGTGCTTCGCTGATGCGCGTGCGCGAATGGGAACCGGCGACCGAATCCAGGGTGACCTGCCGCGAGCGTCCAGCGGCGAGCGGCGAGCGGCGAGCAGCGACGCCGCAGACACGAGTACGTGCTCCAACGCCTGGCCGAGCATCGATGCCAGCGTCGCCAGGGTGAAGGCGGCAGCGTGGACAGCGGTGTCGTGTTCCGATGACGTCACCTGCGCCGAGATCATCGATGTCGCCGGATCCGGCGCGATCGACGACGCGTTCCAGGGCGGCGCAGTCGGACACCCGCGGCACGGACACGTGCACGAACTCCACCTGACCGCTCCCGGATGTGCGGTGTTGATCGACGCGGAGGTCGTCATCGACGCCGTCGAGCAGGAGGTCACGCGCGTCCTCGGAACCGACGGAGCGCAGCAGCTGCGAAGCCAGCTCGAGCTGCTGACGCGCACCATCGGGACTCCGTGAGCTGACCGCCCAGGAGCATCAGGGCGGCCACCGGATCCTCGGAGTCGGAGCCACCTCGGTCCAGTACGTGAGCGCCTGCACGAGTACCTACACCGACGCCTCCAGGAGGATCGACAACGGGTTCTCCGGCGGCGGCACCGGAGTGCTCGGCCCTGTCAGTGCCTACGCACGCGACACACCTGCTGCTCGTGCGGATTACAAACTAGACGGTGATATACAGGAGGGCCTTGCTGCCCCGCGAACGGAGTTCTCCATGTCACGATTGCCCACCATCATCACCACCTCCACACTGACGGGTGCGTTGCTCGCAGGGGTGTTCGCCGGTCCAGCGCAGGCCGCTCCGGCCTCGCCGGACTGGACGGTTGACGGGATCACGATCACCGGGATTCCAGCCCTGTCCGCGAAGTCAGCGCCGACGAGGTCCGACGTGTTGGACTACGTCGCGACTCACCAGACTGCGGTCACCTCGGATGCCGAGTCGGGTGAGCTCATCGCAGTCGCACCCGTTGGCGCGGCGACCGGTCGCATCAGCGAACGCAACACGTGCAAGAGCGGGGATGCCTACTGGGCGGCTGCGGCGACCCCGTACACGAACAACTGCTTCTACGGTTCTGCCGGCAAGTGGACCTTCTCATCGAAGGGTACGAAGTCGTACCGCTTCCGGACCGGGAACTACTCTGCACGCGGCGCGTGGTTGATCGACGGAACGACGAAGTGGGGTGTCCGTCAGGCACCCGGGTCGGTGAACACCCTCACTGGTACCGCTTGGGTGAAGGGGGCTCAGATCTACTGAGCGCCAGTCGTTTCGCGGACGGCCCCGTTCCCCTGTCGGGGCTGGCGCCGCGTTGAACGAGGGGTGCGGTAGCGCTTGCGGACGACTCTTGAAGCTCTCAGCGCCGCCGCACCCCGATCCCCACCACAGCAACCAGGTTCACGGCACTCCCCACCAAGAATCCCGTGGTCCCGCCCGCGACACCGGCGACGGGCCCGAGCACCGCCATGAGCCCAGCCCCGACGACGAACCCGGCAACTGAGGCAAGGGCGACCTGACGTGAGCGTCCTGCGGCGAGCAGCAGCGCCGCCGGCACGAGTCCGACGGTGAACACCCACACCGCGACCACCAGGTACCGCAGGTCCGCGACGGCAGCTGCGCCCTCGGCGGGGTAGACGATCGGCAGGAACCACCCGGCGAGCAGGGCGACCAGACCGAAGACGACGGCGGAGGCAGCAGCGAACCCGACGACGAGCAGCAGGGCCCCGCGGGAGCGCAGCGATCCACCATCGGTCCGGTGCGCGAACGCCGGAACGAGTACCTGCCCCAACGCCTGCCCGAGCATCGACGCCGGCGTCGCCAAGGTGAACGCGGCCGCGTAGACACCGGCGTCGTGCGCCGACGACGTCACCTGCGCCGAGATCATCGTCAACTGCAGCAATCCGTTCGAGGTCACCACCGCCAGCACGTTCCACGCCGCGAACCCGAGCACCCCGGCGGCGGGTTCGTGCGAAGCCGGTGAGAAGCCGTTGCCCCGGGGCCAGCACGCGATCGCGAACACCGTGTACCCGATGGCCTGGGGCAGCAGCACGAAGGGCTCGAGCCGCGCGACACACGCCACCACGAGCAACCCGAGCGCCAGCACGCTCGTCACGGAGTCCCAGAGTGCGACCCGGGGTGCCCGGTCGTAGCCGAGCTGCGCGCCGCGGGCGTAGCAGTAGAGGCCGTAGCCGACGACGACCGCCGCACCGCCGAGCACCATCCCGGGCCCGTTGCCCCAGGCCAGCGCGATCGGCACGGTGACCGCCGCGAGCACCACGCTCGAGACCAGCATGGACACCCCGAGCAGCCGGTTCACCGCGGCGTCGGAGCGACGGCCCCGCAGCGCGATCGCCAGGAACCGTGACGCGGTGTTGCCCGCGGCGTTCGGCCAGAGCAGGGCGACGAACACCGAGAGCGACAGCAGCGCCGTGGTCTGCCCGAGGGTCTCCGTGCCGAACACCCGACCGACGACGACGGTCACGAGCAGCTTCGCGACGCCCTGCACTCCGATGCCGACCGTGGCGAGCACGGCCGACGAAGCCACCGAAGACGACGGAGCCGCAGAAGCAGCAGGCTCGCTCACCGCGCCAACGCCTGTTCCACCCAGCCGCGCCGGTGAGCCCGCACACCGAGCGTCACCGCCCGGACCCCGATGTACCCGAGGGCGAAGGCCGCCCACAACCCCGCGAGCGTCCCGCCGGCCCACCACAGCAGCGGCAGGTACACGACGAGGTTCAGGCCTCCGGCGATGGCCAGGTACCGTGCGTCCCCGGCGCCGATCAGCACCCCGTCGAGCACGAAGACGTACCCGGCGACGGGCATCCCGACGGCGATGAGCACCAGCACGACGGGCAGGGCGTCCCGCACCGCCTGGGAGTCCGAGAACACCGGCCCGAGCACTCCGCTCACGGCCAGGGTCAGCACCCCGAGCAGCACACCGCCGGCGATCCCGAGCAGCACGAGCCGTCGCGTCACCAGTCGCACCCGCTCCGGGTCCCGCCCGCCGAGCCCGTGCCCGACCAGTGCCTGCCCGGCGATCGCCAGGGCATCGAGCGCGAACGCCAGCGTCGAGAAGACGGTCAGCCCGACCTGCGTCGTCGCCAGCCCGGTGGTCCCCAGCCCGGCAGCGGCCCCGACGGTCGCGAGCATCGCGATCCGCAGCGACGCGGTCCGCAGGAACAGCCAGGCGCCCGACCGCAGTGCACGGGCGACGCCCGAGGCGCCGGGTCGCAGCGGCGCCCCCGACGACCGCGCGGCCCGCACCGCGATGCGCACGTACACGACGGCCATCGCCCACTGCACGATGACGGTGCCGGCGGCGGATCCCTCGACACCCCAGCCGGCGCCGTAGATCAGGACCGCGTTGAGCAGACCGTTCGCGACGAACCCGATGGTCGCGACGACGAGCGGGGTCTTCGTGTCCTGCAGCCCACGCAGCAGTCCGGTCGAGGCGGTCACGACCAGGATGCCGGGCAGCCCGATCAGCGAGATGGTCAGGTACGCGGTCGCCGCGGCCGACACCTCGGCCGAGGCGCCGAACAGGTCGACGAGCGGTCCGGCGAGCGGCCACCCGACCAGCGCCAGCAGCACCCCCAGCACGAGTGCGAGCCACATCCCGTCGATGCCAGCGTGCACGGCTCCGCGTCGGTCGCCACCACCGAGCGCGCGCGCCACGGCCGGGGTCGTCGAGTACGCCAGGAACACCAGCAGCCCGGTCACCGTCGACAGCACGGCGCTCGCGAGCCCGACGGCCGCCAGCGGCGTCGCACCGAGGTGCCCGACGAGCGCGGTGTCGGTCAGCAGGAACAGCGGCTCGACCACGAGTGCGCCGAGCGCCGGCACCGCCAGCCGCACGATGTCGCGGTCGACCGCGCGCCGCTCAGCGGTCACCGCAGGTCGCGTCGGTCGTTGCACCGACCCATTCTGTCGGCGATGCCGACCCGTCGTGGTCGCCAGGCGGGGTGGGCACGACCCCGTGACGGACTGGAGGCTCGTGACGGCGCCGCCACGGGCCTCCAGTCCGGTGGTCCCACGTCGTCAGGCCGGACGCGCGTTCCGGCCGACCACTTGCGTCAGTCGGCGCGCGGTTCCGCGGGGACGGCGCCGTTGGCGGCGTGCGCGGGGTCGGAGACCTCGGTCGACGGCTCGTCGGTGCCACGGGCCCGGCCGATGACGTCCATCACGTGGTAGACGACGATCGCTGCGATGGTGCCGACGATGATGCCGCCGAAGCTCGCCTGGCCGAAGCGGAACGTGAAGTCGGCGATGCCGATGATCAGGGCGATGCCGGCCGTCAGCTGGTTCTTCGGCTTCGAGAAGTCGACGCGGTTCTCGACCCAGATCCGGATGCCGATGACGCCGATCAGGCCGTAGAGCGCGGTGGTGGCGCCGCCGAGCACGCCGGCCGGAACCGAGGAGATGACCACGCCGATCTTCGGCGACAGGCCGAGCAGGACGGCCGCGATGGCGGCGACCCAGTAGGCGGCGGTGGAGAAGACGCGGGTGGCGGCCATCACGCCGATGTTCTCGCCGTAGGTGGTGGTGGCGGAGCCGCCGCCGACGCCCGCGAGCACGGTCGAGATGCCGTCGGCGAAGAGCGCGCGACCGGTGAGCGGCGTGAGGTCACGGCCGGTCAGCTGTCCGACGCCCTTGACGTGCCCGACGTTCTCGGCGACCAGCGCCAGGACGACCGGCACGAACGCCAGGTAGATCGCGAGCTGCGACGGGTCGAACGCGGGCGCGGTGAAGTCCGGCAGACCGATCCACTTCGCCTCACCGACCTTCGAGAAGTCGACCTGGCCGCCGATGAGCGCGGCCACGTACCCGACGAGCACACCGATGACGATCGACAGCCGGCCGATCAGGCCCTTGAACAGGACGGTGACCAGGATGATCGCCGCGAGGGTGATGAGTGCGATGACCGGGGACGCCGTGAAGTTGTCGCGGGCGGCCGGTGCCAGGTTGAAACCGATCAGGGCGACGATCGCGCCGGAGACCACCGGGGGCATCAGGCGGTCGATCCAGCCGGCGCCGGCCAGGTGCACGACGAGGCCGACGATCGCGAGCAGCGCGCCGACGACGATGATGCCGGACAGGGCGAGCGGGATGCCGCCGATCTCGGTGGCAGCGCCGATCGGGGCGATGAACGCGAACGACGACCCGAGGTAGCTCGGCAGGCGGTTGCCCGTGATGAGCAGGAACAGGATCGTGCCGATGCCGCTGAACAGCAGCGTCGTCGACGGCGGGAACCCGGTGATCAGCGGCACCAGGAACGTGGCGCCGAACATCGCGACGACGTGCTGCACGCCGAGGCCGATCGTCCGGGGCCAGGTGAGTCGTTCGTCCGGTGTCACGATCGTCGTCGCGGAGACGGTCTTGCCGTCCCCGTGCAGCTTCCACGGAAGTCCCATGCGATGACCGTACCGGCAGCCGTGCGCCGGTGACGACCCGGATCGGCCTGCCCCATGGGGACGGTGGCTATCGTGGACGACATGACCGACGTCGCACGTGCCTCCGGCATCCACACTGACGAACTCGACCCCGCGGTGCGCCCCCAGGACGACCTGTACCGCCACGTGAACGGGACCTGGATCGAGGCGACGCCGATCCCCGACGACAAGGCCCGGTACGGCTCGTTCACGGTGCTGGCCGAAGCCGCCGAGATCGCCGTGCGCGACATCATCGAGCGCTCGCAGCAGGCCGCCCCCGGCACCGAGGAGCGCAAGGTCGGCGACCTCTTCACCTCGTTCACCGACGAAGCGCGGCTCGAGGAGCTCGGCACCGCACCGATCGAGCACCTGCTCGCCGAGATCACCGAGATCCAGTCCGTGCGCGAGGTCATCGCCGCCGTCGGCCGCTTCGAGCGCCTCGGCCTGCCGAGCTTCCTGCAGCTCTTCGTCGACAACGACCCGGGCGACCCCGAGTCCTACGTCGTGTTCCTGGAGCAGTCCGGCCTCGGGCTGCCCGACGAGTCGTACTACCGCGAAGAGCGCTTCGCCGACATCCGCGAGAAGTACCGCGAGTTCGTCGCGGCGATGTTCCCACTCGCCGGCCTCGACGACGGCGGTGCCCGTACCGAGCACGTCATCGCGCTCGAGACGGCGCTCGCCGCCCAGCACTGGGACAACGTCACCACGCGTGACAGCCAGAAGACCTACAACAAGCTGCCCTGGGCCGAGGTCGCGGCGCTCGCGAAGGGCGTCGACCTGCAGATCTGGTGGCAGGCCATCGAGGCACCGGCCGGCGCCTTCGAGACCGTCGTGGTCCGTGAGCCCTCGTTCATCACCGGCCTGGCCGACCTGCTGAACGACCAGCCGCTCGAGGTCTGGAAGGACTGGCTGCGCTGGCAGGTCATCCGTGGCTCCGCCGCGTACCTGACGAGCGCGTTCTCGGCCACGAACTTCTCGTTCTACGGCACCGCACTCACCGGTGCGCCCAAGCAGCGCGAGCGCTGGAAGCGCGGCGTCTCGCTGGTCGAGGGCGCGATGGGCGAGGCCGTCGGCCGCATCTACGTGCAGGAGCACTTCGACGAGACCTCGAAGGCCGAGATGGACGACCTCGTCGCCAACCTGGTCGAGGCGTACCGGCAGAGCATCACCGCGCTCGACTGGATGACCGACGAGACCCGCGCCCGTGCGCTCGACAAGCTCGACAAGTTCACGCCGAAGATCGGATACCCGGTGAAGTGGCGCGACTACTCGGCGCTGCCCGTCCGTGCCGACGACCTGGTCGCGAACGTCCGCGCGGTCGCCTCGTTCCAGGTCGACCGCGAGCTCGGCAAGATCGGCAAGCCGATCGACCGCGACGAGTGGTTCATGACCCCGCAGACGATCAACGCGTACTACAACCCCGGCTTCAACGAGATCGTGTTCCCGGCCGCGATCCTGCAGTTCCCGTTCTTCGACGCGAACCGCGACGCCGCCGCGAACTACGGCGCGATCGGTGCCGTCATCGGGCACGAGATCGGCCACGGCTTCGACGACCAGGGCTCGCAGTACGACGGCGACGGCAAGCTCGAGAACTGGTGGACCGAGGCAGACCGTGCCGCGTTCGAGGAGCGCACGAAGGCCCTCATCGCCCAGTACGACGCCCTGGTGCCGACCGAGGTGCCCGACGGGCACGTGAACGGCGCCCTGACGATCGGCGAGAACATCGGTGACCTCGGTGGCCTGTCGATCGCGTGGAAGGCGTACCTGCTCTCGCTCGACGGCCAGGAGCCCCCGGTCGTCGACGGCCTCACCGGTGCCGAACGCTTCTTCCTGAGCTGGGCACAGGCCTGGCGCATGGCGATCCGCCCGGAAGAAGCGGCTCGTCTGCTGTCGATCGACCCGCACTCGCTAAACGAGTTCCGCTGCAACCAGGTCGTGCGGAACATCGACGTCTGGTACGACACCTTCGGCGTGACCGAGCAGGACGCGATGTACCTCGACCCCGCCGAGCGCGTCGCCATCTGGTGATGACGGAGCCGGACGCGGCCCGGTCGTCGCGCCGCCGGCGACCGGACGACCGCCCAGCAGGTGGCGGCCGCGGTCGCGGGCGGCACAGCGGCCGGTCCGACGACCGCTTCACCGCCACCACCGAGGCCCTCGGTGCCCTCGCGCTCGAGGGTGCCGGGGTCAGCGCCTCGGTGATCGACACCTCGAGCGGCAAGGCCCTGCTCGCGATCGACGACACCCTGGTGCAGCCGGTCGCGAGCCTGGGCCGTGTCCTGCTGCTCATCGAGGTCGCCGCCCAGCTCGAGGACGGCCGCCTGCACGGTGACCGCCTGCAGCGCATGGCCCGCGACACCGCGACCGGTGCCGGCCTGTGGCAGTTCCTGCAGGAGCCCACGATGCAGGTGCCCGACCTGGCGACGCTGGTCGGGGCCAACGCCGACGCCTGGGCCATGAACGCACTGCTGTCGACCGTGGGGATCGACGCCGTCCGTGAGCGCGCGGAGTCCCTGGGCATCGAGCGCACCGCGTTGATCGACCGCGTGCGGGACCGCCGCGGACCGGACGACGCCCCCGACGCCTCCGTCGCACCGACCGGGGAGCTGTCGTGGGTGATGCGCGGACTGGCGCTCGGCGAGGTCGTCGACGAAGCGGTGTCGAACCGGGTGCTCGGCTGGCTGTCCCTGGCGAGTGACCTGAACCTGGTCGCCGGCTCCTTCGGGCTCGACCCCCTGGCGCACCGGGCGCTCGACCACGGGCTGCAGGTCGTCGCGGTCACCGGGTCGAGCACCGGCGTGCGGGCCGAGGCGGGGATCCTGCGGGGGCCCGGGTCGTCGGTCAGCTACGCGGTGACGGTGACGTTCGACGACGCCTCGTTGCAGCGGCGGTTGGCCGTCGTCGAGGCGCTGCGGACCATGGGCACCGAGGTGCTCGAGGCCGTGCACGCCCCGGCTCGTCGCTGAGGGCGCTCGCCGCCGCCCGTGCCGAGTCTCGGCCCGGCGGACCGATCACTGGCGGAGCGACGGCGAAACTGTCCGCGGGGTCGAGACTCAGGGAGCGTGCTGCCCCTCCGGCACCGGACGCCGCATCCGGTTCGGTCGGCGTCCAGGGACCACGGGCACACTCCGAGACAAGCAACCCGAGCAGCGGAGGTCGGACATGACGGGCAAGCACGAACAGGCACGAGGCGACGAGGGTCGCGCGGACGGGGTCGAGCCCCGCGCCGGAGCCTTCACGGACAGCGAGATCCCGGGCGAGGAGCCCGTCGAGTCGACGGAGCCCGTCGGCGAGTTCGTCTCGAGCGACATCCCTGGCGAGACGCGTCCGACCGGAGCCGGACCCGACGGCGAGTACGTCGACTCGGAGATCCCCGGAGAGGCCGAGCCGGCCCAGAACGGCGAGGTCGGGGAGTACACCGACACCGACAAGGCCTGACGGTCAGTCGATGAGCTCCGCCGCCACCAGGCGGCGGAGCGTCTCCACGCCCGCAGGCGGGCAGCGGTCCGCGTCGGCCGAGGTGACCCACTCCACCTCGTCCACCTCGGCCGAGGCGACGGGCGTGGCGGAGTCCAGCGGGCCTCCCGGCCGGACCAGGAACAGCGTCATCGCGACCATGGTCCCCGGAGCCTGCCCGTGGGCGGGCTCGAGCACGACGCCGAACGGATCGACGTCGGCGGCGGTGAGCCGCAGGCCGGTCTCCTCGTACGCCTCGCGCACGGCGGCCTCGACGTCGGTCTCGTGCGGCTCCGCCTTGCCGCCGGGCAGGTAGAGCACGTCGCGCGCCCTGGCGCGCACCATCAGGACACGTCGGTCACGCACCAGCAGCAGCGCACTCACGCGCAGCGTGGGTGGTTGAGGAGCGGCCTGGAGGCTCAGCTCGCGTCCGCCTGGTCGTCGCGATCCGAGGCGGTCGGGTCCAGTGCCGTGCGGTCGGCGAGCGGGACGACGGGCGACGGCAGCTCCGGCTCGGCCGCGGGCCGGACGCCGTACAGGGAGTCGATCGCCCCGACGAACTCCTCGCCGCGACCGGCGCGACCGAGCTCACGGGCGCGGACCGAGGGACGGTGCAACAGGACGCCGACCAGGTGCCGGAGCGCCCGCTCGGTGTGCTCGACGGACTCGCCGTCGGCGTCCGCGCGGCGCTTGGCCCGCTCGATCTCGTCGTCGAGGATGTCGAACACGTGCTTGCGGAACGCCACGAGCGCCGGGGTCGTCGACTGCTCCATCGCCTGGGCGCGGAACCGGGACACGGCGTCGTCGACCATCGCGCGGGCCTCGGACTCGGCGTTCAGCTCGGAGATCGGGGCGTGGATGCTGATCGTCTCGAGGTCGAGCAGTTCGACCCCGTCGACTCCGGCGGCTGCGGGGTCGACGTTGCGGGGGAGCCCGAGGTCGATGACGATGCGACGGACCCCGTCGTCGAGGTCGGCCGGTGCGACGACCGGGACCTCGCTCGAGGTGCAGGTGATCAGGACGTCGCTCTCGCCGATGGCCTGGCGCAGGTCGCGGGCGGCGACGAGGTCGTGCTTGGCGGCGAACCAGGGCGCCCGGCCCGAGGGCGAGAACACCTGGATGTTCGTGGCGCCGCGGTCACGCAGGGCGGCGATGGTGGTGGCCGCGTAGCTGCCGGTACCGACGAGCAGCACGCGGGTGCGGGCCCAGTCGGTGACCCGCGACGAGGCGAGTTCGAGGCCGAGGCGCACGAGCGACCGTCCGGCGGCGCCGATGCGGGTGCGGGTCTTGACGCCACGAGAGGTGTGCGCGGCCTCTTGGAACAGGCGCTCGAGGTCCGAGGTGGTGGTGCCGTTCGACCGCGCGTCCTCGAGCGAGCGACGGACCTGGCCGGAGATCTCGGTCTCGCCGACGACGACGGACTCCAGTCCGCTCGACACGGCGAACAGGTGCTGCACGACGTCCTTGCCGTCCAGCACGTTGACGGAGTCGAGGACCTCGGTGGCGTCCAGGTCGCTCGCGGCGGCCACGGCCTGCACGGTGGCGGAGACGGCGGAGTCGCTCTCGTCGCCTGCGATGTCGAGGTACGCCTCGAAGCGGTTGCAGGTGGCGAGCACCACGGCACCGTCCAGGACGCCGGCATCCGTGACGAGTCGGCTGGCTGCCGCGGGTGCACCGATGCTCAGTCGCTCCAGGAGATCGAAGCTGGCGTTGCGATGCGACGCCGTGAGACAGATGAGCACGTAGTCAATGGTAACGCGCTCGATGGGAGAATCATCCGGTGACCGAAGCGACGACCACATCCCTCCCCGACTCCCACCCCCTGGCATCAGGGCGGACGAGTGGTTCCCGCCTGGTACGGGCCCTGCGGGGTGACCGTCCGGAGACGCTCCCGGTGTGGTTCATGCGCCAGGCCGGACGGTCCCTGCCGGAGTACCGGGAGCTCCGGGTCGGCACAGCCATGCTCGACGCGTGCCTCGACCCGGAGATGGCGTCGGAGATCACCCTGCAGCCGGTGCGCCGGCACGGGGTCGACGCGGGCATCTTCTTCAGCGACATCGTCGTGCCGATCAAGCTCGCCGGCGTGGACGTCGAGATCGTCCCCGGTCGTGGCCCGGTGCTCTCGTCGCCGATCCGCACCCCCGCCGACGTCGACGCCCTCGAGCAGCTCGACCCCGCGGCCCTCGCCCCCATCGAGCAGGCCGTCCGACGCACGGTCGAGCAGCTCGGTGACACCCCGCTGATCGGCTTCGCGGGGGCGCCGTTCACCCTCGCCGCCTACCTGGTCGAGGGTGGCCCGTCCAAGGACCACATCCGCGCCCGCACGCTCATGCACGCCGACCCCGAGACCTGGTCGCGGCTGCTCGCCTGGGCCGCCGAGGTGTCCGGGGTGTTCCTCCGGGCACAGGTGCTCGCCGGGGCCTCGGCCGCGCAGCTCTTCGACTCGTGGGTCGGGTCGCTCTCCCGCGCCGACTACGTCCGGTCCGTCGCACCGCACTCCGCCCAGGCGATGTCGCACGTCGCCGAGCTCGGGGTGCCGCGCATCCACTTCGGCGTCGGCAGCGGTGAGGTCCTGGCCGACATGACGACCTTCGGCACGGACTCCGTGGGCGTCGACGCGGTCGGGGTCGACTGGCGCCTGCCGCTCGACCAGGCCGTCCAGCGCGTCGGCACCGGGGTCAGCGTGCAGGGCAACATCGACCCGGCGATGCTCTCGGCGCCGTGGGGTGTCCTCGCAGCGCACGTCCGCGACGTCGTCCGTCGGGGCGGTGCCGCACGGGCCCACGTCGTGAACCTCGGCCACGGCGTCCCGCCCGAGACCGACCCGGACGTCCTGACCCGGGTGGTCGAGCTGGTCCACTCGCTCGGCGACGGCCGCGCGGACGGCGGCGCAGCGCAGGACGGAGCCGGCGCGTGACCGACGTCGTCGTGGTCGGCGGTGGGGTCGCCGGGCTCGTCACCGCCCGTGACCTCGCCAAGGGCGGCGCCCACGTGGTGCTCGTCGAGTCCTCGGGCGAGCTCGGCGGCATGATCCGTCGGCACACCGTCGGCGGGATCGACCTGGACATGGCGGCCGACTCGTTCGCCACCCGCACGGACGCCGTCGGCCGCCTGGCGATCGAGCTCGGGCTCGGCAACGACGTCGTCGCCCCCGACCCCCGCGGTGCCTGGCTGATGACCCGCGACGGCCGGACCTCCCCGATCCCGGCGACCGGGCTCCTCGGCATCCCGAGCACCCCGATGGCCGCGGACGTGCTGGCCGTGGTCGGGCAGAAGGGCGGCCTGCGCGCCCAGATGGACTCGCTGCTGCCGGCACCGGTGGGCGCCAAGGCCTCCTCGCTCGGCGAACTCGTCCGTCGGCGCATGGGGGAGCGGGTGCTCGACGACCTCGTGGTGCCGATCGCCGGTGGCGTGCACTCCACCCACCCCGACCAGCTCGACCCCGATCGGGTGGCTCCGGGCCTGCGCGCCGCACTGCTGCGCGAGGGCTCACTCGCCCGGGCTGTCCTGTCGCTGCGGGCACGCGCGGCCGCCGGCACCCCGGTGCAGGGGATCCGCGGTGGGACGGTGCGCCTGGTGGACGAGCTCGTCGCCGACATGGAGACCTACGGGGTGGACGTCCGGCTGCACACCCGGGCGACCCGCATCGAGGCGCACGCGGTCGAGATCGTCAGCGCCGACGGCACGACCGAACGGCTGCCCGCCCAGCACACCCTGTCCTCCGTCGCCGACCCGGAGCGCACCGCCACCCCCGATCGGACGGGCATCCAGCTCGTCACGCTCGTCGTCGACCAGCCGGAGCTCGACGCCGCCCCGCGTGGCACCGGGATGCTCGTGCACCCGGACGCCCAGGCGGTGTCGGCGAAGGCCCTCACGCACGCGACGGTGAAGTGGCCGTGGCTGGCCGACGCGGCGGACGGACGCCACGTCCTGCGGCTCAGCTACGCGACCACCGCGACGGACCCTGCGGGCGTCGCCACGAGCCTCCCGGTCGACCCGACCGACCCCGTCGGCAGCCGCGCGCTGCAGGACGCGTCCACGCTGCTCGGTGTGCCGATCACGGCCGATCGCGTCAGCGGCGCCGGACGCGTCGGCTGGTACGGGCCGGACCTGACCGCGGCCGGGCTGGCCGAGGGCGTCGTCGGGATCGGTGAGGCCTCCACCGGACGCGGCCTGGCGGGGATCATCGCCGCTGCTCGGAAGGCAGCCGACGAGATCCTCGGTTCCTGAGCGGACCGCGCAGCCCCTGAGGGCTACTGTTGGTCAGACCGCCGGACGTATTCCGTTCGGTGCATGACCACCGCACAACCAATGCACGGAGGAATCGCACATGCGCGGAAAGCTCCTGTTCGTCGCCGGCGCCGCACTCGGGTACGTCCTGGGATCGCGAGCCGGACGGGCGCGGTACGAGCAGATCAAGACCGTCAGCGGCAAGGTCTGGAACAGCAACGGCGTCCAGAAGGGCGTGCACGTCGCCGAGGACTTCATCGCCGACAAGACGCCGGACGTCGCCGAGTTCATCGGTGAGACGACCAAGAAGGCCGTCCGCAAGGTCGGCCAGAAGAAGGACACCACCACCTCATGACCGACACCCGCGATCGCAAGTCGCGTTCGCTGTTCGGCCTGGTCGGTGACGTCCCGAAGCTCGTCAAGGGCCTGGTCAAGGGCGAGATCGACCTGCTCAAGGCCGAGATGCTCGCGAAGGCGAAGATCTTCGGCCTCGCAGCCGGTCTGCTGGTCGGTGCCCTCGTCGTCGTGCTCTACGCGATCGGCGTCCTGCTGACCGCAGCCGTGATGGGCCTCGCGACCGTGATGCCGGCGTGGCTGGCCGCACTGGTGGTGGCCGTGGTGATGCTGATCATCGCCGCGATCCTCGGCCTGATCGGCTGGAAGCGGCTGAAGAAGGGCCTGCCGGTCACGCCGAAGCGCACGATCGCGAGCGTCAAGGACGACATCAACGCGGTCAAGGGCCTCGGCAAGAAGCCGACCCCGCCGACCCAGTACGGCAGCCGCACCCCGGACGTCGACGGCCGACCCTGAGGCCCGACATCCGCACCACCGACGGAGGAACCGTGACCGACCCGCACGACGATCTCGCTGCTCGCGTCGCCGCGACCCGCGCCCAGCTGTTCGACACCCTCGACGCGATCGAGGACAAGCTCAACGTCCCGAAGCAGATCGGGATCGCGGCGTCGAAGTTCAAGCGCGGCCTCGACGAGAAGCCGGTGCCCTACCTGGCCGGTCTCGCAGCCGGTGTGGCGGTGGTCGGGGGTATCGTCGTGATGGTGCTCCGACGGCGGTAGACCGCCCGAGCGCGGTCCACCGGATGCGGGGCGGCCAACACCCTGGCAACCGATAGGACAATGGATCCATGAGCTCCGACGCGCCCGCGCACGCGAACGACCACCCCCACACCGAACCCGCCGAGACCGGTCTCCCGGACTCCGGGATCGACCCGAACCTGCTGACGGCCTACGCCCTCTGGGCAGTGTTCCGCCGGCCCCTCGGTCCGGTCCACCGCGTCGGAGACGACGCCGTGGCCGAACTCGACACCGTGATCGCCAGCGCCGCCGAGCGCGGGGTGACGATCCGTGGCTTCTACGACGTCTCGGCCTTCCGTGCCGACGCCGACGTCATGGTCTGGCTGCACGGTGACGACGCGCAGGTCATCCAGGCCGTGCTGCGCGAGATCCGTCGCACCGGCCTCTTCCAGGACGCCGAGCCGGTCTGGCACGTGATGGCCATGCACCGCGAGGCCGAGTTCAACAAGCGGCACACCCCCGCGTTCCTGCGTGGCAAGGACCCCGAGGCGTGGATCACGGTGTACCCGTTCGTCCGCTCCTACGAGTGGTACCTGCTGCCGGAAGAGGAGCGTTCGAAGATGCTCCGCGACCACGGCATCGCCGGTGCGAAGTACCGCCGCGTGCTCACGAACACCATCGCGACCTTCGCCCTGAGCGACTACGAGTGGATCCTGCCGCTCGAGAGCCCGGACCTCGTCGACCTGGTCGACCTGATGCGCGATCTCCGCTACACCGAAGCGCGCATGCACGTGCGCGAAGAGGTCCCCTTCTTCACGGGTCGTCGCGTGACGACCGCCGAACTCCCGGAGGTGCTGTCATGACCGACACCAGCATGATCACGAACGGCCAGGTCCTCGCCGCCACCCCCGCGGCGGCATCCGGTCCCGAGCACGTCGAGACCCCGACCGCCTACGACGCGATCCTGCTCGCCGGCTTCGGTGGCCCCGAGGGCCAGGACGACGTCATCCCCTTCCTGCGCAACGTCACGCGTGGCCGCGGGATCCCGGACGAGCGTCTGGAAGAGGTGGCGCACCACTACCGCCACTTCGGCGGCGTGAGCCCGATCAACGCGCAGAACCGTGCGCTCAAGGCAGCGCTCGAGGCCGAGCTGGCGTCGCGCGGCATCGACATGCCGGTCCTCTGGGGCAACCGCAACTGGGAGCCCTACCTGGAAGAAGCGTTCACCGAGGCGGCTGACAAGGGCTACACCAAGCTGGTCGCCATCGCCACGAGCGCGTACTCGTCGTTCTCGAGCTGCCGGCAGTACCGCGAGGACTACGCCCGCGTGCTGAACGAGACCGGCCTGATCGACACGATCCAGATCGACAAGGTCCGCCAGTTCTTCGACCACCCGGGCTTCGTCCGCCCGTTCATCGACGGCGTCCGCGACGGCATGGCCCGCGCGATCGCCGAGAACGACGGCCTCGACGTCGCGACCGAGCTGCAGGTGCTCTTCTCGACGCACTCGATCCCCTCGGCCGACGCCGCCCGCTCCGGCCCCGACTACCGCGGGTTCGACGAGCACGGCGCGTACGAGGCGCAGCACCTGGCGGTCGGCGAGGTCGTCCTCGACCAGGCCTGGGCCGAGCTCCTCGAGCAGCCCGAGCACGCCCACCTGCAGGGCACGTCGAAGCCCGCCTGGAAGCTCGTCTACCAGTCGCGCTCCGGCCCCCCGACGCAGCCGTGGCTCGAGCCCGACATCAACGACTACATGAACGAGGACCTCAAGGGCGGCCCGACGCGTGCCGTGCTGATCGTCCCGCTCGGTTTCGTCAGCGACCACATGGAGGTCATGTGGGACCTCGACGAGGAAGCCACCGAGACCGCCGGTGAGCTCGGCTTCTGGTCGCTCCGTACGCAGACCCCCGGCATCGACCCGGCCTACGTGTCCGGGCTCGTCGACCTGGTGCTCGAGCGGGTCAACGGCACCCCGAAGGCCGAGCGTCCGCACATGACCGACATCGGTCCCTGGTACGACGTGTGCCGTCCCGGGTGCTGCGAGAACGTGCGAGCGGGGTTCAAGCCCGCCGCCGCGGGCGTCGCCCCGTGACCGATGCACCCGTGAGCGACCCCGACACGACGTCGCCCGACGGCCCGACCCCGATCCGGCTCGGCACGCGTGCCAGTCGGCTCGCGGTCGCGCAGTCGCAGGACGTCGCCGACCGTCTGGCGAAGGCCGCCGGTCGGCCCGTCGAGCTCGTCACCGTCACGAGCGAGGGCGACACGAACCGTGCTTCCCTGGCGTCGCTCGGCGGCACCGGCGTCTTCGCCAGCGCCCTGCGTGAAGCGCTCGTCGCCGGCGAGGTCGACGTGCTCGTGCACTCTCTGAAGGACCTGCCGACCGCGCCGTACCCGGGCCTGACGATCGGTGCCGTGCCGAAGCGTGCGGACGCCCGTGACGTCCTCGTCGCACGGAACGGCGCCACCGTCGACACCCTGCCCGAGGGCGCGAAGGTCGGCACCGGTTCGCCCCGCCGTGCCGCGCAGCTCCGTGCGACGCGTCCGGACCTCGACGTCGTCGACATCCGCGGCAACATCGACACCCGCCTCGGTCGGGTGGACGACGACCTCGACGCCGTGGTGCTCGCCGCCGCCGGCCTGGGTCGCATCGACCGTCTGTCGGCCGCGACGGAGCTGCTCGACCTCGGCTTCTGGCCGAGTGCTCCCGGTCAGGGTGCGCTCGCGGTCGAGATCCGTTCGGACGAGACCGACCGTGGGCTGCTCGCCGCACTCCGCAAGATCGAGCACGCCCCGACCCGCCTGACGGTCACGGCCGAGCGCGAGGTGCTCGCCAAGCTCGAGGCCGGCTGCTCCGCCCCGATCGGTGCGACGGCCGTCGTGGACGCCGAGCTCCTGCTCGTGTCCGCGACCGTCTACCGCCCCGACGGCACCGAGTACCGCACCGCATCGCACGCGGCCGTGCTCGACGGGTCGGCGCAGGACCGTCTCGACGAAGCCCTCGAGGTCGGCGGCCGGGTGGCGACCGAGCTGCTCGAGAACGGTGCTGCGGACCTGGCCGACCTGGCGACCACCGTCGCCGAGGACACCACGGACGGCCCGCACACCGCGGGCCCCGGCCTCGCGACGCCGGCCGAGTAGGCGGTCACCACGGAACCCTCCACCACCGCGACGGACGAGGCGCGACCCCCGGTCGTCCTCGTCCCGCGTGGCGGTGCGTGGGGGGACCGGGTCGCCGCAGCGGCCAGGGCCCGTGGGCTCGCCCCCGTCGTCGTCCCCCTCATCACGAAGGCTCCGCCGTCCGACCCCACCGCGCTCGACGCTGCGGTCCGCCGTCTGGTCGCCTCCGGTGCGGCCGGGAGGAACTGGTCACCGATCCTCGTCGGCGACCGAACCCCTGTGGCTGGTTACGCATGGGTGGTGATGACCAGTGCGACGGCCGTGACGGTCCTGTCGGAACGCGTGGCGGGCCTCCCGGCCGGGGTGCGCGTCGCCGCGGTCGGCGAGCCGACCGCCCGTGCCGCGCGCGCTGCGGGCTGGGTCGTCGACCTGGTGCCCACCGAGACGTCCGCAGCCGGTCTGGTAACGGCGTTCCCCGACACCGACGGCACCGTGCTGTTCCCCCGTTCCGAGATCGCGGCACCGACGCTCGTCGACGGCCTCCGTGCCCGCGGCATCGACGTGGACGACGTGGTCGCGTACCGTACCGTGGGGACCGGCGACGAGCCGATCACCCTCGAGACGGCGCCCGCTGCGGTGCTCGTGACGAGCGGCAGCGTCGCCCGCGAGATCGCCCGCCGGATGACCCCGCTCGACCCACGCACCATCGTGGCCTGCATCGGCCCCGGGACCGCCGCCGACGCGCGCGCGGCCGGACTGCCCGTGCACGCCGTCGGACGGTCCCGGTCCGCAGAAGCCCTGCTCGACGCCGTCGTCGAGGCACTGAACCCAACCACCCCCCACCAGGAAGGTCACCCGTGACTGGACGCTTCCCCCAGGTCCGCCCCCGTCGGCTCCGCGCCACCCCCGCGATGCGACGACTCGTGGCCGAGACCCGGCTCCACCCCGCCGAGCTCGTGCTGCCGATGTTCATCCGCGAAGGCGCGACCGACGCGGTGGACATCTCGAGCATGCCGGGCGTGCAGCAGCACTCCCTCGACTCGTTCCGCCGCGCGCTCGTCGGGGCGGCAGAGCAGGGCGTCGGCGGGGTCAACCTGTTCGGCGTCCCGACCACGAAGGACGCCGAGGGCTCGGGCGCCACCGACCCGGACGGCATCCTCAACGTGGCGATCCGCGTCGCTCGGCAGGAGGTGGGGGATGCCCTCGTGGTGCAGTCCGACCTGTGCCTCGACGAGTTCACCGACCACGGACACTGCGGTGTGCTGGCCGCCGACGGCTCCGTCGACAACGACGCCACCCTGCTGCGCTACCGCGACATGGCGGTCGCGCAGGCCGAGGCCGGCGCCGAGCTCGTCTGCATGAGCGGCATGATGGACGGCCAGATCGCCGCCGCACGTGACGCGCTCGACGGTGCCGGGCACAGCGGCACCGCGCTGCTCGCCTACGCCGCCAAGTACGCCTCGGCGTTCTACGGTCCCTTCCGCGAGGCCGTTTCGTCGTCGCTCGTCGGCGACCGCCGGACGTACCAGATCGATGCCGCGAACGGTCGGCAGGGACTCCGCGAGGTCGAGCTCGACGTCGACGAGGGCGCAGACATCGTGATGGTGAAGCCCGCGATGAGCTACCTCGACGTGCTCGCCGAGACCGCGGCCACCTCGCCGGTCCCGGTCTGGGCGTACCAGATCTCCGGCGAGTACGCGATGATCACCGCAGCAGCGCAGAACGGGTGGATCGACCGCGACGCCGCCGCGATGGAGTCGCTCGTCGGCATCAAGCGCGCCGGTGCCGACGCGATCCTGACCTACTTCGCCGTCGACATCGCGCGGAAGCTCAACGAGGAAGCGGGCCTCCGCACTTCGGGCAGCACCGCGGACGTCGCCGGCATCGCCTCGACCGGGAAGGCCCCCGAATGACCACGAACGACCAGCTCTTCGGCCGAGCCAAGAACGCGATCCCCGGGGGCGTGAACTCACCGGTCCGCGCCTACGGGTCGGTCGGCGGCACCCCGCGGTTCCTGGTGTCCGCCAAGGGCGCCTACGTCACCGACGCGGAGGGTCGCGAGTACGTCGACCTCGTCGCGTCGTGGGGCCCCGCGATCCTCGGGCACGCCCACCCCGGCACGGTCGAGGCCGTGCAGCAGGCCGCCGCGCGCGGACTGTCGTTCGGGGCGTCGACCCCGGGTGAGACCGAGCTGGCCGAACTCGTGAAGCAGCGGGTGTCGGTGGACGGCGACGGGCCCATCGAGAAGCTCCGCATGGTGTCCACCGGCACCGAGGCCACGATGACCGCGATCCGGCTGGCACGCGGCTACACCGGCCGCGACCTGCTCGTGAAGTTCGCCGGGCACTACCACGGGCACTCGGACTCCCTGCTGGCCGAGGCCGGCTCGGGCGTCGCGACCCTGGCCATGCCGGGCAGTGCGGGCATCACCGCCGAGACCGCCGCGCAGACCCTCGTGCTGCCGTACAACGACCTCGACGCCGTCCGCCGGGCGTTCGACGAGCACTCCGAGCGCATCGCCGCCGTCATCGTCGAGTCCGCCGCCGCGAACATGGGCGTCCTGGCACCGGAGCGCGGCTTCAACCGTGCCCTGGCGCAGATCACCCGGTCGCACGGGGCGCTGCTCATCGTCGACGAGGTCCTGACCGGGTTCCGCGTCGGTGCTGCCGGCTGGTGGGGCCTCGAGGCGTCCAAGGTCGTGCCCGACGGCGCCGGGTGGAAGCCCGACCTCATCACGTTCGGCAAGGTCATCGGCGGTGGCATGCCCCTCGCCGCACTCGGCGGTCGGCGTGAGGTCATGGACTTCCTCGCCCCGCTCGGGCCGGTGTACCAGGCGGGCACCCTGTCGGGGAACCCGTTGGCCGTCGCCGCCGGCATCGCGACGCTGCGCGCCGCGACGCCGTCCGTGTACGAGTCGCTGAACCGCACGGCTGCGGTCATCTCCGCGGCCACGTCGGACGCCCTGTCGGCCGAGGGCGTCGCCCACACCGTGCAGCGCGCCGGCAACCTGTTCTCGTTCGCGTTCACCGAGCAGGCACCGCGGAACTACGACGACGTGCGGGCGCAGGACGTGTTCCGCTACGCGCCGTTCTTCCACGCGATGCTCGACGCCGGGGTGACCCTGCCGCCGAGCGTGTTCGAGGCCTGGTTCGTGACGGCCGCCCACGACGACCGAGCGGTCGGACGGATCCTCGACGCCCTGCCCGCGGCCGCGAAGGCTGCTGCCGCCGCGACCGCGTGACGGGCGTCGGGGCTCAGGAGCAGTCGGCCTTGGTGAAGGTCGTGTCCACGGTCTTCGACGAGCCCTCGAACGCGTAGGTGTACCGCATGTCGACGTCCTCGTCGAGGAGCTTCTTCGTCTCGCTGGTCGAGCAGAGGTTCGGCCCGACGGCGTCGCGGATGACCCCCTCGTTGATCGAGGCCGGGTCGACGTCCGCCGACACCGTGTAGTCGTAGTGGATCGCGGCGCCCTCGGCCTCGATCCCGGTCCACGTCGTGACGGAGTCGACCTGCTTGGGCAGGTCGCTCTGCTCGCGGATCTGCTCGACGGCCTTCGAGACCTTCTCTTCGGTGGAGTCGCTGAAGGCCGCGTTGAGGCCCTGGCGGACGAGGAACGCCACCACCACGGCCACGACGACGCCGAGCACCGAGATCAGGACGCGCTTGCCGCGGGACGACGACTTGGGCGGGGGTGCGTAGGGTGCGGCGCCGGCCGGGGCCTGGTACGGCTCGCCTGCGGGCTGCTGCGGGTACTGCTGGCCGGCGGGCTGCTGCGGGTACTGCTGGCCTGCGGGCTGCTGCGGGTACTGCTGGCCGTTCGGCTGGCCGGCGTTGGGCTGCCCGTCGTTCGGTTGCGGCTCGGACCCCGGGTAGGGCGGCGGCGTGTTCGTCATGGTTCCCCCTGGTGACGGTCCGCGGCGTGACACCGTGGTGCGGTGCCGGGTCCCTCCCCGACACGGGCCGCGGACACTGAACGGCCATTCAAGCACGCGTCAGGCGGATCGGCGCGCGGCCCAGCGCCCTTCCGACCGCAGGATCGCGAGCGGGAAGTCGAACGCGTGCGACACCGCCGACGACGTGATGACCTGGTCCGAGGTGCCCTGGGCCACGACGGCACCGTCGCGGAGCAGCATCGCGTGCGACGTCGAGGCCGGCAGGTCCTCCAGGTGGTGGGTGACCATGACGCTGCCCAGCTCGGGGTGTCGGTGCCGCAGCGCATCGACGGTCTCCAGCAGGTGCTCTCGTGCGGCGACGTCGAGGCCGGTCGCCGGCTCGTCGAGCAGCAGCAGCTGGGGTTCGGACATCAGGGCACGGGCGATGAGGGCGCGTCCCCGCTCGCCCTGCGACAGCACCGGCCAGCGGGCGTCCCGTCGTGCCGTGAGCCCGACGTCGGCGATGTGCTGCTCGGCCAGCGCGACCTGCTCGGCCGAGGGCTCCCACCGCATCATGAGGTCCGTCGTGCCGGTCAGCCCGGTGAGCACCGTCTCGAGCACCGTGAGCGGCGAGAGCATCCGGTGTCGGGGGTCGACGTGGCCGATGTGCTCCCGGAGTTCGCGGACGTCGACGCGTCCGAGGCGGCGACCGAGCACCTCGACCGTGCCGGCGGTGGGGTGCCCGGTCGCACCGAGGACGGCCAGCAACGTGGACTTGCCGGCACCGTTGGGGCCGAGCAGTGCCCAGTGCTCCCCGCGCCGGACGGTCAGGTCGACGTCGTGCAGCAGGTCGCGGCCGGAGCGCGTGACCCGGACCCCGGTGGCGTGGATCAGGACGTCGTCGTGCGCGTCGGTCATGACCCCATCGTGCCCCATCGCGCCGTGACGTCGTCCACGTGCGCCCGTGCGACGTCGACGAACCGGCGGGCCGCTGCCCGGGCGGCACCGACGTCTCCGGTGCCGGCCGCTGTGTCGAGCGCCAGCCAGAGCGCTTCTGCGTCCCACTGCCGGAACGTGGGGGCCTCGGGCAGCGCGTAGGCGAGCCGTGCCATCGCGAGGCGCAGTGCCTGCCGCGTCCAGCGGTTGCCGGACTGCTCGGCCAGGAACCGGGTGACGGCGAACGCGCTCTCCGTGTACCGGTGGTCGCGCACCTGGCCGTCCGCGCGCGCCCGTTCGACGAGCCGGCGGAACTCCTCGAGGTCGGATCCGCGCAGCCCGGGCAGCACGTGGACGGCACCGTGGGCGAAGACCCCGGTGAGCAGCTCCATGGTGTCCCGCCAGGTCGCGAGCGACGGTTCGACGATGCGGTGGCGTCCCCGGTCGCTCTCGGCGAGGCCCACGTCGTGCAGCCAGCGCAGCCCGTGGAGGACCTGCTCGGGTCCGGCGCCGGTCCGTGCCACGAGTTCCTCGAGCGCGTGGGTGGACCCGACCCCCAGCGCCCCGGAGCGGACGTCGCGGAGCAGGGCGCGGTCGACCGGGCCGACACGGTGTTCGGTGGTGTCGTCCGCCGGGCGGCTCGTCCGCGGGATCCCGACGTTCCGCCGGTGGACCTCGAACAGCCCGTCAATGACCTCTGCCGCGGTGGTCGCGACTGCCGGGTCGCCGGTGTCCACGGCGCGGTCGGTGGTCACGAACCAGGCGTGCACGTCGTGGACCGACCAGAGCTGGGTGGGGACGCGTGCCCACCGCATCCGCTCGAACGCGCGCAGACCCAGGCTGCGCACCAGGGTGTTCGGGGAGTGCTCGAACCAGAACTGGCAGGCGGCGGAGAACGCCGTCGGGTACTCCGGCAACCGGAGGGCAGCGGTGGTGCGGGCCCGTGCGACCCGGCGGTCGAGCTCGGCGCGCAGTTCGGGGGTGAGCGCCGGGATCGTGGCACGGAGGGCCGGACCGATGAGCGCGACCCAGAAGTCCAGTGCGTCGGACAGGTCGGCGTCGGAGAGTTCCTCGTACTGCCACGTGCCGTCCGGCTGGTGGACCAGGATGCCGAGGTCCTCGAGCCGGGCCGCTGCCGATCGAACCTCACCGAGCGAGGTGCCCCACTCCCAGCTCAGTGCGTCGAGGTCGACGGACACCGGTCCGCGGGGGCCGGTCCGGACGTGGGCGAGCAGGGACACGTAGGCGTCGTCGTGCACGGCCGCCCAGGGGTCGGCGTCACCCCACTCGCCGACGACCATGGTCAGCCGCGGTCGGCGCGGACCGCCTCGATGTGCTGTTCGAAGTTGCGGGTGAGGGCTCGTCCGGCCTCGGCAGCGCCTTCGCCGTCGCGCTCGGTGAGCGCTTCGCGCAGGATCGAGAAGAACGCCTCGGAACCGTACTGCTCGAACGCCGGCGTGGGGTTGAGCGTGAAGCGGACCCGCTCCATGGCGCCGACGGCCGCGTTCTGCACCAGGGGGTTCCCGGAGTGCTCGACGGCGAACTCGATGATCTCGGTGAGGGCGCCGCTGAACCCGTAGTCCCGCACCTTGCGCATGCGGTCGGCCTTGTCGAGCAGCGCGGTGAGGGCCTCGACGTCCTCGTCGCTGTACTCCGGGACGCCCCAGCGCAGGCTGAGCTCGAAGAACCCGGCGGTCGCGCGGGTCGCGATGACCCAGTCCTCGAAGGTCGGGGTGGCGACGCGGGTGTACCGGTTCGCCTCCATCTCGACCAGGCCGATGTCGACGAGCTTCGCGATGGCCTCGCGGATCGGGGTGCGACTCACACCCAGCCACTGGACCAGCTCGTCGTCGTTCAGGCGCTCGCCGTGCTGGAGCGTGCCGTCCCGCAGGGCCGCGAGCATCTTGTCGTAGACGACGTCGCGCAGGAGCTTCCGGGGAGAGCTCTCCACGGTGGACTTGGGGACCGGCATGTCATCTCCTCGAGGACGAAATCGACACTCGAAATCCTAGCGTGCCAATATGCAAACGTTTGCTAAATCAACCGCGCGGCAAGGATGCCGGATCAGCCCGCGACGGTGACGACCGTTCGCCCGTGCACCCGTCCCGCGACGACCTCGGCCCCCACCGCGATGGCCTGCTCGGGCGTGACCGTGCGGGTGACGTCGGCCAGGAGCGCGGCGTCGAGGTCGGTCGCGAGCCGATCCCACGCCCGACGTCGGAGCTCGAGCGGGGCGTCGACGGAATTGATCCCGAGCAGCGACACCGACCGCAGGATGAACGGCAGCACGGTCGTCGGCAGCACGGAGTCCTGCGCCAGCCCGCACGCCGTCACGGCACCGCCCCACCGGGTCGATGCCAGGACGTTCGCCAGGGTGGCCCCGCCGACGCTGTCCACCCCTCCGGCCCAGGTGGCGCGCTGCATCGGCTTGCCCGGCTCGGAAAGGGTGCCGCGGTCGATCACCTCGGTCGCCCCGAGTCGGCGGAGCGAGTCCGTGTTGGCTGCGCGACCGGTCGACGCCGTCACCCGGTACCCGCGGGCCGCGAGAAGTGCGATCGCCACGGTGCCGACCCCGCCGGACGCCCCCGTCACCAGCACCGGCCCGTCCCCCGGCGCGACGAAGCGCTCGAGCGCCAGCACACTGAGCATCGCCGTGAACCCCGCGGTGCCGATGGCCGCCGCGAACGAGTCGTCGATCGCCTCGGGCAGCACGACGAGCGACCCGGACTGCACCACGGCCTGCGTCGCCCAGCCCCCGTGCCGGGTCTCACCCAGGCCGGCGCCGTTCAGCACCACCCGGTCACCGATCGCGACTTCGTGCACGCCCGGTCCGAGCCCCGACACCGTGCCGACCACGTCGATCCCCGGCACGAGTGGGTCGAGCCGGGCGACGCCGGGGTTCCTCGCGAGGGCTAGGCCGTCCTTGTAGTTGACGCTCGAGTACGTGACGTCGACGAGGGCCTCGCCCTCGGCCGGATCCGGCAGGTCGACGTCGGTGACGGTGGGCGGGGCTGCACTGGACACGAGAACGGCGCGGGTCATGCGCCGGACGCTACCCCGGGCCTCCCGGCGGGCTGCCCGTTCTTTCCCAGAACGCGTGCGATGCCTGGTGGATTCGGGCGTACCGGGGCGGACCGACCGACCAGGTACGCCCGATCCGACCAGGTGCGCCCGATTCGACCCGGCGCAGTGTCGGCGGCCCCGGCGGGCTGCCCGTTCTTTCCCAGAACGCGCGCGATGCCTGGTGGATTCGGGCGTACCGGGGCGGAACAAACGACCGGGTACGCCGGATTCGACCAGGTACGCCCGAAACAGCCCGGCGCAGTGTCGGCGGCCCCCGGCGGGCTGTCCGTTCTTTCCCAGAACGCGTGCGATGCCTGGCGGATTCGGGCGTACCGGGGCGGACCAGCCGACCAGGTACGCCCGATTCGACCAGGTACGCCCGAAACAGCCCAGCCGCCCCAGTCCCGCCCCGCCCCCGCC